>CAMLGG010000006.1 GCA_946479475.1 uncultured Ideonella sp.
TAGCGGGTCAATGCGCTCATGAGAATCGCTCCTTTCCAGACGTGTTCGCTGGCCGGCCGCCAAGGGCCTGGAGGGCGCGGGCGGGCCGGGCAATTCGAGTCTAGGAAGGGCGCCGGGCCAGCCTTTGAGAAGGGTCAAACCACGCGCCGCCGCACCCGGGCGCCATCGCGGATCGCCGCGCTCGGGTAGACGATCACCTGGTCGCCCGGCTTCAGCCCCTCGCGCACCCAGGCCTCGTGGCCGTTGCGCGCGGCCAGGGTCACGGGCACCAGCGACGCGCGGCCGCCGCGCAGGGCGAACACGGCCATGCCGCCGCCCTGGTCGTCGGCACGCGGGAAGACCGCGCCCAGCGGCACCTTCACCGCCTGGTCGACCGCGGCGGTGACGATGCGCACGCCGACCCGGTAGCCGTCGCCGAGGGCCTGCCAGCGCTCGGGCGGGCTGGTCAGCTCGATCAGGACCTCGACCCGCTGCTCCTCCACGCCTAGCGCCGAGACCTTGGTGAACGCGGCCGGCTCGACCAGGCGGACGCGCCCTTCGAGCACGCCTTCGCCGCCCCAGCGCTCGATGGCCACGCGGCTGCCCGGCGCGGCCTGCAGCGCGTCGGTGGTCAGCAGCTCGGCCACCACCTCCAGCCGGCGGGTGTCGCCCAGCTCGATCAGCGGCGTTCCCAGCGCCACCGTGGTCTCGCTCGCCTGGGCCACTTTCAGCACCCGGCCGGCGATGGGCGAACGGACCTCGAAGACGCGCGCTCCCGGGCCGGATGGAGCGCGCACCGCGCTCAGCGCCGCCCGGGCCTGGTCGACCTCGTGCTCGGCGACGCGGCGTTGCGCCAGCGCCGCGTCGAGCTCCTTGCGAGCGGCCTGCGAGCCGAGCCGGTCGTTGTCCAGCTTGGTGGGCGACACGAAGCCCTCGAGGGCCAGGCGTTCGTTGCGCGTCAGGTCGTTGCGCGACTGCTCCCAGGCCAGGCGCGCGGCCTCGGCGAGCGCCGATGCGCTGCGGACCTGCGCCAGGGCCATCTCGACGCGGGCCTGCTGCTCGCGAAGGGTGCGCTCGTCCTGCATCGGCGCCAGCACCGGGTGGAGCTCGGCGACGACGGCGTCGGCCGGCACCTCGTCGCCTTCGCGCAGCGGCGTGCGGGCCAGCAGTCCCGCCAGCGGCGCGGAGACGACGTAGCGGTCGCGCAGCCGGGTCCGCCCGTCCTCCTCGATGCTGGTCTCGAAGTGGCCCTGCGAGACGGTGGCGGTCTCGACTTCCAGCGGCTTGGGCGCGAAGGCCCAGGCGAACAGCGCGATGGCAGCGGCGCTGCCTGCGCCGATCAGCATCCAGGTCTTGCGTTGCATTTCTAGTCTCTTGTCTTCAGGGCGGCGACCATGTCGAGCCGGTCTATGCGCCGTCGCACCACCAGCGCGCTCGCCACGCCGGCGCCGATGACGGTGAGCGCCGCCCAGGCGGCGTTCGATGCGCTGACCACGGCGGGGAAGGCGAACTGGTCCGACTGCAGCAGCGCGGTGAGCCCATGGGTGAGCGCGATGCCGAGCGCGATGCCCAGCGGCAGCGCGAGCGCGATGAGGACGGCGAGCTCGCCGAGCAGCAGGGCCGAGACCTCGGCGCGGGTGAAGCCCAGCACGCGCAGGCTGGCCAGCTCCCAGCCGCGCTCGGCCAGCGCGATGCGGGCGTTGTTGTAGACCACGCCGACCGCGATGACGACCGCGAAGGTCGTCATGATCATGCTGCTGATGCGCACGTTGCGGGCGCTGATCTCCTCCATGTTGCGGCGCATCGAGGCCTTGCTGAAGGCGCCGGCCACGCGTGGCAGCGCACGGGTGGCCTCCAGCAGATCGGCCTCGCGCCCGGGCTCGACGGAGAGAACGTAGCCGCCGCCCAGGTCACCCTCGCCGAGCAGGCGGTTCAGCGTCGGCCGGTCGAGGTAGGCGTTCAGGCCCATGGTCTCCTGCACGGTACCGCCCAGCGGCAGGCTGAAGCGGCGCACCTTGCCCTCCAGCACCTCCACCTGCACGGGGTCGCCGACGCGCAGGTCGAGCTTGGTCGCGAGGCGGTCGGTCATCACCAGGCCGCGGCCTTCGAGCAGCACCTGGCGCTGGTCGGCGTCGATCACGCGGTAGAGCTCGGCGCGTGGCGCGTAGCCGCGGACGGTGACGCGCTCCTGCCGATGGCCGTGGCTGAAGCGCACGGGCACGAAGCGCGTGGCCTCCACGCCCCGCACGCCGGGCAGGCGCGCCAGCTCGCGGCCGGCGCCCGCGTCGACCGCCTCGTCGGCCCAGACGGTCACGTCACCCCGCAGCGAAAGCTCGAACTGGGTGTCGAGGATGGAGTCGATCGCGTCGCGGAAGAAGCCGCCGAGGATCACGATGGCCACCGCGGCCGAAATGCCGACCACCGAAAGTCCGGTGCGCAAGGGCCGCCGCTCCAGCGTGCGCACGATCATCCGCAGGGCGGGGCCCATGCGCTGGATCCCCAGGCGCTCGAGCAGCGTGCGGCGGTAGCGGCCCGGCGCGGGCGGGCGCATCGCCTCGGCCGGCGCGAGGCGCACGGTGGCGAGGATCGCGTTGAGCGTGCCCAGCACCGCGGTCGCGGTGGTGATGGCCGCGCTGGTGAGCAGCAGCCAGGGGGGGATGCTGTGCTCGAAGCTCGGGAAGCGATAGAACTCGGCGTACAGGCCGGTGTAGAAGCTGCCCAGCCGGTCTCCCACCGCGATGCCCAGCAGCAGGCCGGCCGAGACGACCAGCAGCACGAACTTCAGGTAGTGCACGCCGATCGCGACGTTGGGATAGCCCAATGCCTTCAGCGCGGCGATCTGCTCGCGCTGCGTCGACACCAGGCGCGAGACGACGACGTTGAGCAGGAAGGCCGCCACGCCGAGGAAGATGGCCGGCAGGGTGACGCCTATGGTGCGCTGGCTCTTGATCTCGTCGCTCAGCATCGCGTGGGAGACCTGGTCCTCGCGGCCGTGCGCCTCGCGGCCGCCGTACGGGCCGAGCGCGCGCGCCAGCGCGTCGACGGTCACGGCCTCGTGCGCGCCGGGCGCGAGCTTGACCGAGACGCGGTTGAAGGCGCCCCGCATGTCGTAGGCGGCTGCCAGCGCCTCGTGGTCGACCCAGAAGATGCCGAAGTTGCGCATGTCCGGCATGCCCCAGAGGCCGGCGAAGATGAACTCGGGCGACAAGGCGGTGCCGACGATGCGCAGGGTGCGCTGCCGGCCGTTGACCAGGGCGGACACGCGCGAGCCGGCCTTCAGCCCGCGGGCCTGCGCGAAGGCTTCAGAGACCAGCGCCTCCAGCTCGCCGTCGGCGCGCAGGCCGCTCGCATCGAGGGGGCGGCCGCTGCTCACGCTGAGCCGGTTCATGCGCGGCAGGCTTCTCGCGTCCAGCCCGATCAGCTGGCCGATGATGGGATCGGTCACGCCGGGGATGGTGACGCGAACGTACTCTTCCAGCGTCGTCTGCACGTCGGCCACGCCGGGGGCCTGGCGCAGGCTCTCGACCAGCGCGTTGGGCGCACGCTTGACCGCGGCGAAGACGTCCGCGAAGCGGCCGTCGGCATAGAAGTGGTCGCGGGCCAGCGCCAGCGAGTCGATCGACGAAAGGCTGGCGATGAAGCCGCCGATGCCGGTCGCGACGACCAGCGCGATGGTGATGGCCTGGCTCCACATCAGCCGCAGGTCGCGCAGCAGCTTGCGGTCCAGCGCTTTCATGTGGACCCCCGCTCGCCGGGGTACCGCCGACCGCCCCCCGAGGGGGCCGCGCCGGCCTCGGGGCGGCCCAGCGCCCGGCGCGTGCCGCCGTTCACCACGCGAGCTCCGCGGGACTGAGCTTGTGCTCGTTGGCCACCATCTTCTGGATGCGGCCGTCGCCGAGCGAGACGACGCGATCGGCCATGCCGGCGATGGCGGCGTTGTGAGTGATGACGACCGCGGTGGTGCCGAGCGTCTGGTTGATGTCGGCGATGGTCTCCAGCACCAGCTTGCCGGTCTGGTAGTCGAGCGCGCCGGTGGGCTCGTCGCACAGCAGCACCTGCGGCTTCTTGACGATGGCGCGCGCGATGGCCACGCGCTGCTGCTCGCCGCCGGAGAGCTGCGCCGGGAAGTGGTCGGCCCGTGGCGCGAGGCCGACCCGCGCGATCGCCTCGTCGACCGGCATCGGCGCCTCGACGATGTCGGTCACCAGCGCGACGTTCTCGCGCACGGTGAGGCTGGGGATGAGGTTGTAGAACTGGAAGACGAAGCCGACGTGCCGCCGGCGATAGGCGGTGAGCTCGGCCTCGCTGGCCGCGCTCAGGTCCTGTCCGCCGAACATCACCCGGCCGCTGCTCGGCGTGTCCAGACCGCCGAGGATGTTCAGCAGCGTCGACTTGCCGCTGCCCGAGGGCCCGAGCAGGACGACGAATTCGCCGCGGGCGACATCGAGGTCGACGTCGCGCAGCGCGACGATCTCGACCTCGCCGGTCCTGTAGACCTTCTGCAGTCCTCGGACCCGGAACAGCGCCGGCTCGCCGGCGTTGAATGCTGGATCAGTCGATCCGGACGCCGCCGGCCCAATGGGCGGCCCACTCATCCCACAGTTCCTGCTGCATCGAGGCCCAGGCCTGCTGCCAGGCCGTCACCGCCTGCCACTGGGCGGATTGCAGGGCCCACCAGTTCTCCGACAGGGCGCTGAACCAGTTGGGCGGAAAGGGCAGCGCGGACTCGTTGGCGGCTTGGACGGCCATGACGGTATCTCCTGGACGACGGGGGATGGGAACGCGTGTGTGGACTGCGGCCGGGCGCGAGGCGGCGGCTCATGGCGCGCGGCTCCCGGTACCCGCGCGATGGGCGGGCGACCAGCGTTGGATCGTCTGCCACAACTGCCAGGCCGTCAACGCATGACCCAGCCAGCGACGTGTGCCAAGACGTCTCAGGATGAACAGGCCAGCGACCCCCGCCAGCAGCCATGCAGGATGGCGCTGGATGCCGACGGCGCCACGGGCCAGCCAGGCGGCCGGCGACAGGGCCTGCTGCAGGGCCGTGGCATCGCGCCACAGCTGCAGGCGTTGATGCGCCGAGTGCGCGACCAGCGCGTGCCGGCGCTGCGCCAGCGTCCGGGCCCGCTCTGCGGCAGCGCTCACGCGGCGGCTCCACGGCTCAATCCTCTTTCGTCGCGGCGCAGCTCGGCGAGCGTCGCCTGCAGCAGGGGCGGCCGGGTCGTGGCCATGCGCTGCCAACGCCATGCCGAGAAGCCCGCGGCGGCCAGGAAGCCCAGCGCCAGCAGGCCCAGGGCCAGCAGGCGCTGCTCCGGCGGGCACCACATCACGAGCCACGCCGCGGCCAGCACCACGGCGACGAAGAGCAGGAACAGCGTCACCGTGGCGCCGACCCACAGCCGGGCCAGGCGCAGGCGCTCTTCCTCCAGCTCGACCGTGGCCAGCTCCAGCCGCGTGCGGCCGATCTCGATCACGTCGGCCAGCACCTGCTGGGCCGCGCCGCGCAGGCCGGCGGTCGCGTCCATCGTCAACGGCGCGCGAGCAGCACGCCGACCAGCAATCCGACGGCCGCGGCGACCCCCATCGAGCCGTAGGGATGCTCGTGCACGCCACGGTCGGCAGCGCGGGCCGCCCGGCGGGCGCGGTAGATCGCCGTCTCCTCGAGCTCGTCGAGCTGGTCGCGCATCTGCCGGACCTGGTCGGTGAACTGGTCGCGCATCGTGTCGAAGGCCTCGTCGCCGGTGCGGGCGGCGCTCTTGAGCAGGCCGTCGGCCTCGTCGATCATCTTGCGCAGGCTCTGGGCCAGGGCTTGCTTGTCGAGGGCGGGCGTATCCATGGCGTTTCCTCCGGGGTGATGGCTATCGGGCCATCGTAGGGATCGCGCCGGCGCCTGCCTTGATGCGGCTCAAGCGAGCGAACAGCGCCTTCAGCGCCTCGGCCGACGCGAGGTAGCCGAGCGTCAGCCCGCCCAGGCAGGCCAGCAGCGGGCCGGGCAGCGGCACGAAGCCGAAGAGGGCGCCCGGCGGCAGCCAGGGCAGCGCGACCGCGAGCGCCACCACGCCCAGGCTGCTGGCCGCGAGCCAGGGCGAAGGGCGGTCGCGCCACGAAGGGCCGCTGCCGCGGATGATGAAGATCACCAGCACCTGCGTGGCCATGGATTCGACGAACCACGCAGTCTGGAACTGCTCGACCGGCACCTTCAGCCACGCCTGCAGCAGCGCGAAGGTGGCCAGGTCGAAGGCCGAGCTCAACAGGCCGAAGGCCAGCATGAAGTTGCGGATGGCGACGATGTCCCAGCGGCGCGGCGTGCGCAGCTCCGGTTCGTCGACGCGGTCCGCCGGGATGGCCAGCTCGGACAGGTCGTACAGCAGGTTGTTGAGCAGCACCTGCACCGGCCGCATCGGCAGGAAAGGCAGGAACAGGGCCGCCGCGGCCATGCTCGCCATGTTGCCGAAGTTGGAGCTGGTGGCCATGCGGATGTACTTGTTGACGTTCAGCAGGGTCCGCCGCCCTTCGCGCACGCCGTCGAGCAGCACGGAGAGCTCGTGTTCGAGCAGCACGAGGTCAGCGGCCTGGCGCGCCACGTCCACCGCCGCGTCGACCGAGATGCCCACGTCGGCCGAATGCAGGGGCGGTGCGTCGTTGACGCCGTCACCCAGGTAGCCGACGACGTGGCCGGCGGCCCGCAGGGCCTGCACTATGCGGTTCTTCTGCTCCGGCGTGACGCGGCAGAACAGGTTCGCCCGCTCGACGCCGGCACGCAGCGCCGCATCGTCCATGCCCGCGATGCGGTCGCCGGTGAGCACGCCCGAGACCGGCAGGGCCAGGGCCTCGCACAGGTGCCGCGTCACCGCCTCGTTGTCGCCGGTGACCACCTTCAGCGCCACGCCGTGGGCCTGCAGTGCCGCCAGCATGGGCGCGGTGGAGGCCTTGGGCGGGTCCGCGAAGGCGATGAAGCCGGCGAAGGCCAGGTCGTGCTCGTCGGCGGCGCTGACGTCGACGGTGCCGTCGTCGATGCGCCGGCTGGCCACGGCCAGCAGCCGCAGGCCCTTGGCGCTGGCCTGCTCGAACAGGGACGCGATGGCGGACCGCCGGGCACCGTCCAGCGCCGGAGTGCTGTCGCTGCCGTCGTCCACCGCGACCGACAGCCGCAGCACGTCCTCCGGCGCGCCCTTGACGATCAGCAGGCGCTGGCCGCCCTGGTCTTCGAGCAGCACCGAGACGCGCCGGCGCTCGAAGTCGAAGGGCACCTCGTCGAGCTTGCGCCAGCCGTCGGCACCCCCCGCCGGACTGCCGTGCGCGACGATCGCATCGTCGAGCGCGCCCTTCAACCCGGTCTCGAACTGCGCGTTCAGCCAGGCCAGCTCGAAGACGTGCGGGCTCTCGGCACCGGCCGCGTCCAGCGTGCCCTCGACGCGCAGGGCGGCTTCGGTGAGCGTGCCGGTCTTGTCGGTGCACAGCACGTCCATCGCGCCGAGGTCCTGCACCGCCGACAGGCGCTTGACGATGACCCGCTGCCGCGCGAGCCGCACCGCGCCGCGGGCGAGGGTGACGGAGACGATCATCGGCAGCAGTTCCGGCGTCAGACCCACCGCCAGCGCGACGGCAAAGAGGAAGGACTCGAGCAGCGGCCGCTGGTGCAGCGTGTTGACCAGCAGCACGAACAGCACCATGGCGATGGTGGCGCGGGTGAGCAGCAGCCCGAAGCGGCGCGTGCCGCGCTCGAAGGCCGTGGGCGGCGGCTCGACGGCGAGGGCCTGCGCCAGGCGGCCGAACTCGGTCGCGCTGCCGGTGGCGCAGACCAGCAGCTTCGCCGAGCCGCTCACCACGTGGCTGCCCTGGAACACCGCGCCTTCCGCGGCGAAGGGCTCCGCGGTGGCCGGTGGGGCGTCGAGGGCACGCTTTTCCACCGGCCAGGATTCGCCGGTCAGCGCCGCCTGGTCGACGAAGAAGTCGCTCGCCTCCAGCAGCCTGCCGTCGGCCGGCACGAAGCGGCCGGCCGAGAGATCGACCACGTCGCCCGGCACCAGCCGGTCGGCGGCCAGCTCGACCGGCCTTCCGTCGCGTTGCGCAAGCACGCGCAAGGCCACGCTGCGTTGCAGGGCCTCGACGGCGTGGCCGGCGCGATGTTCCTGCAGCAGGTCGAGCGCCACGCTGAAGGCCACGACCACCGCGACGATGCCGAAGCTGATGCGATCGCCCGTCAAGGCCGCGATCGCCGAAGCCACGATCAGCACGGCGACGAGGGGATCGAGCAGGCGCTGCACGACGCGCCAGGCGATCGGGACGCCGGGGGCCGGCCGCAGCTCGTTCGCACCATGCCGGCGCCGCCTCGCCGCCGCCTGCCGGTTGCTCAGCCCTGCGGGGCTCGCATGCAGCCCGGCCAGCAGCGCGGCGAGCGGTGCCTGCAGCCAGGCCCGCGGCGATGCCGCCGCGTGCTCAGGCGAGGACGTAGCTGCCCGGTGCATCGCCCAGCGGCGGATAGCCTTGCGCGGCCGCCCCCGTGGGCGGCGCAGCCACGGGCTTGCCGGAACGTGCATCGAGCCAGGCGGCCCAGGTCGGCCACCAGGATCCCTCGTGCAGCTCGGCCTGCGCGAGGTAGAGCTCCGGGTCGAGGTACTTGCCTTGCGCGGCGCGCGTCAGCACGCGGTGGTGCCGGCCGGGGTGGCCCGGCGGACTGACGACGCCGGCGTTGTGGCCGCCGTTGGTCAGCACGAAGCAGAGTTCGCCCTCGGTCAGCAGGTGCAGCTTGTAGACCGAGCGCCAGGGCGCGACGTGGTCCGTCTCGGTGCCCAGGCAGAACACCGGCAGATCGATGTCGTTCAGCGCCACCGGCCGGCCGCCGACGCGAAAGCGCGCCCGCGCCAGGTCGTTGCGCAGGAGCAGGCCGCGCAGGTACTCCGAATGCATGCGGTAGGGCATGCGGGTGGCGTCGGCGTTCCAGGCCATCAGGTCGTTGAACGGCGTGCGCTCGCCCATCAGGTAGTCATGCACCGCGCGCGACCACACCAGGTCGTTGGAGCGCAGCAGCTGGAACGCGCCGGCCATCTGGCCGCGGCTCAGGTAGCCGCGGTCGAGCATCACGTCCTCGAGGAAGCTGACCTCGCTGTCGTCGATGAACAGGCCGATCTCGCCCGGCTCGCTGAAATCGGTCTGCGCGGCCAGCAGAGACAGCGAGGCGAGCCGCGTGTCGCCGTCGCGCGCCATCGCCGCGGCGCCTATCGACAGCAGCGTGCCGCCCAGGCAGTAGCCCACCGCGTGCACCCGCCGCTTCGGGCAGATCGCGCCGATGGTGTCGAGCGCGTCGTACAGGCCCAGGCGCAGGTAGTCCTCCAGGCCATGGTCGCGGTCGGACTCGGCCGGGTTCTTCCACGACAGGCAGAACACGGTGTGGCCGTGGTCGACGAGGTACCTGATCAGCGAGTCCTGCGGCTGCAGGTCCAGCACGTAGTACTTCATGATCCAGGCCGGCACGATGAGGATGGGCTCGGGGCGGACCTTGGGCGTGCTCGGCGAGTACTGGATGAGCTCGGCCAGCGAGTTGCGCAGCACCACCTTGCCCGGCGTGACGGCGAGGTTCCTGCCGACCTGGAACTCTTCGCTGCCCGCCGGCGGCCGGCCGGCCTGCTGGCGCTCGAAGTCGTTCCACCAGTGCATCGCGCCCTGCACCAGGTTGCCGCCCAGCGTGGCGGCGGTGCGCTGGGCGACGACCGGGTTGGTGGCGATGAAGTTCGAAGGCGACACCATGTCCAGCAGCTGCCGCGCGATGAAGGTGACCACCTCCTCGTGGTGGCGCGAGACGCCGCGCACGCCGGTGGTGGCGTTGTGCCACCACTGCTGCTGCAGCAGGAAGGATTGCGCGATCAGGTTGTAGGGCCAGCGGCGCCAGGCCGGGTCGGCGAAGCGCCGGTCCTGCGGCAGCGGCTCGATGCAGCAGGGCGCCTCCGGCTCGTGGGCATGCGGCAGGTACAGGGCCAGCCGCTGCGTCTTGCGCCAGGCCTTGTGGACCAGCTGCGCCTGCTTGGCCGGCGAGAGCGCCAGGTGCGAAAGCCAGTCCACATAGGCCAGCAGCAGCGCCGAGGGCGACACGCCGGCCGTCAGATGGCCGAGCTGCGCATGCAGCCAGCGGTCGAAGCCTTCGCTGGGCTCGCCCAGACGGGCTTCGAGCGGCGCGTCGGAGAGGGAATCCGCGGCGGCAGTGTTCATGAGGCTCCCAGTGAACGGGTCAGGCGTAGCGCGTCCGCCCCTTCGGCCGGCCCTTCGGAGGTGAAGCCCAGCGAACGCGCCAGTTCGCGCATCGCCGTGTTCTCTCGCAGGACGTAGCCGACCATGCGCTGCGTGCCGCGGGCCGTGAGGTGGCCGACGAGGGTCTGCATCAGCAGGTGGCCCAGCCCCTGGCCCTTGAGATCGGAGCGCACGATCACCGCGAACTCGGCCTCGATGTTGTCGGGGTCGCACACCGCGCGCGCGACGCCCAGCGTCTCGCGCCTTCCGCCTTCGTCCTCGCGCTCGGCGATGAAGGCCATCTCGCGCTCGTAGTCGATCTGCGTCAGGCGGCCGAGCTCGCTGCGCGGCAACTGGCGCCGGTTGCTGAAGAAGCGCAGGCGAAGGTCCTCGGGCGCCAGCTGCTCCATGAAGGCGCGGTGCTGCGGGCCGTCCTCGGGCCGGATGGGCCGCAGGACGAGGGGCCGGCCCTGCCACTGCACGCGCTGCACCAGCTCGGCCGGGTAGGGGGCGATGGCGAAGTGCGATGCGCCGGCGCGGCCCTCGCCGGGCTTCGAAAGCAGGATGCGCGCATCGAGCGCCAGCACGCCGTCGGCATCGGCCCACAAGGGGTTGATGTCGAGCTCGGCCAGCTCGGGCCAGTCGGCCAGCAGCTGCGACAGGGCGATCAGCACGTCGGCGATGGCGTCGACCTTCGCCGGCGGGTGGTCGCGGTAGCCGGCCAGCAGCCGCGACACGCGGGTGCGCGAGACGAGCTCGCGGGCCAGCACCCGGTTCAACGGCGGCAGGCCGATGGCGCGATCGGCCAGCACCTCGACGGCGGTGCCGCCCTGGCCGAACAGCAGCACCGGGCCGAAGACCGGGTCGACCGAGGCGCCGACGATCAGCTCCACCGCCTGCGGCCGCGAGGCCATGGGCTGCACGCTGAAGCCGCTGAGCTCGGCGTCGGGCCGGTGCTCGCGCAGGCGCGCCTGCATGCGCGCGGCGGCCTGCCGCAGCGCGGATTCGTCGCGCAGGTCGAGCGCGACGCCGCCCACGTCCGACTTGTGCGTCACCTGGGGCGAGACGATCTTCAGGGCGACCGGGTAGCCGAGGATGCGCGCGGCGGAGACGGCGGCCTCGGCCGTCGGCGCGACCTCGACCGTGCGAACGGTCGGGATGCCGTAGGCGGCCAGCACGGCCTTGGCCTCGGCCTCGTTCAGCAGGCTGCGGCCCGCGTTCCTCACGCCTTCGAACACCGCGCGCACGGCGCCGACGTCGGGCGCGCCGTTCTCGCTGGCGGTCGGCGCCTCGAGCAGCAGCGCCTGGTTGCGCCGGTAGGTGTCGAGCATGCCGTAGGCCCGCACGGCCTGCTCGGGCGTCTCGTAGTCGGCCACGCCGGCCTCCTCGAAGATCCGACGCGCGTCCGCGACCGCTCCGTCGCCCAGCCAGCAGGCCATCACCCGGCCGGCCGCCTGGCGGACGATGGGGGCGCAGGCCCGGGCGATGTCGTCGCTGCGCACGATGGCGGTGGGCGCGTGGGCGAAGAGGATGGCGCCGGTCTCGGGGTCGGCCAGCAGGGCCTGCAGCGTGTCCACGTAACGCTGCACCGGGGCGTCGCCGATGATGTCGACCGGATTGGCATGCGACCAGGTCGGTGGCAGCACCGCGTCGAGCTTCTCGCGCAGGTCGTTGCCGAGGGTGCGCAGCGGCAGGCCGGCCAGGGCCGCGAAGTCGGCCGCCATGACGCCGGCACCGCCGCCGTTGGTCATGAGCGTGAGGCCGCGGTCGAGCAGGCCTTCGGCGCCGCGGAAGCGGGCGAGGGTCTCGGCCGCGATGAAGAGCTCCTGCAGGGTGTCGACGCGCAGCATGCCGGCGCGGCGGATGGCCGCGTCGAACACCACGTCGGAGCCGGCCATCGCGCCGGTGTGCGAGGCCGCCGCGGCCACGCCGCCGCCTGCCCGGCCCGCCTTGACGACGATGACCGGCTTGTTGCGGGCCGCGGCCCGCGCCGCCGACATGAACTTTCGCGGCGCCTCGATCGACTCGATGTAGAGCAGGATGGAGCGGGTGTGCTCGTCGCTGGCCAGGTGGTCGAGCAGGTCGCCGAAATCGACGTCGCAGCGCTCGCCCAGCGAGACCATGTGCGAGAAGCCGATGCGGCGCGACTTGGCCCAGTCGAGCACGGCCGTGACGAGCGCGCCCGATTGCGAGACGAAGGCGACGTCGCCGGGCAGCGCGTCGGTATGGGAGAAGCTGGCGTTCAGGCCCAGGTGGGGCGACAGCAGGCCCAGGCAGTTCGGGCCGAGCAGGCGCAGCAGGTGGGGCCGCGCGGCATCGAGGCAGGCCTGCTTGCGCTCGGCGTCGAGGCCCGCGGTCATCACGATCGCCGCGCGCGTGCCCAGGCGGCCCAGCTCGTCGATCAGGCCCGGGACGGTGTAGGGCGGCGTGCAGATGACCGCCAGGTCGGGTGCCTGGGGCAGGTGCGAGACGCTGGCGAAGACCTCCTGCCCGTCCAGCCGCGAGTGGGCCGGGTTGACCGGCCAGACCGGCCCGGCGAAGGCGCCGGCACGCAGGTTGCGCCAGACAGTGGCGCCCACGCTGGCGGGACGGTCGGAGGCGCCGATGACGGCCACCGAGGCCGGCGCGAGCAGCTTGTCGAGATGGCGAATGCTCATCCCGCCAGCCTAGCGGCCGGCCGCTTCGCCGGCTTGACCGATGTCAGGCCTTGCCGCCGCCCACGCGGAAGGTGTTGCGTCCGGACCGCTTGGCGGCGTAGAGCGCCTCGTCGGCGTCGGCCATCAGCGTCGCGGCCGAGGCTTCGGCCGGCGCACGGCCGCTCACCGCGATGCCGATGCTGGCGCTGACCGGGACGATCTCGTCGTTCCACAGCACCGGCTCCTCCATCGAAGCGACGATCTTGCGTGCGACGGCCTTGGCTTCGTCGCCTTGCGAGAGCTGCTCCAGCACGACGACGAACTCGTCGCCGGCCAGCCGCGCGACGAGGTCGGATCCTCGCACGCAGGCCTTCAGGCGCTGGCCGAAGGCGCGCAGCACTTCGTCCCCGGCCGCGTGGCCCAGGGTGTCGTTGATGTCCTTGAAGTGATCGACGTCGATGATCATGAGCGCCAGCGCCTGGCCGGAACGCCGTGCGCGTGCCAGGGCCGACTCCAGGCTCTGCTCGAAGTGGTGGCGGTTGGGCAGGCCGGTGAGGTGGTCGAAGCGTGCGAGCTGCGCCATGTCGGTGATGTCGACCGAGACCGAGTAGATGCCGCGCACCGCACCGCCTGGCGCGCGGTCCGGCACGTAGGTCGAGCGCAGCACGCGCGGCTGGCCGGGGCCCTCGATGGCGAGCTCGAAGTCCACGACCTCGCCCGATTCGAAGGCCTGTTCGACGAAGGGCCGGCGGGAGTCGAAGGTGCGCTGGCCGAAGACCTCGCGCACGTCGCGCCCGAGGATGGCCTGGCGGTCCAGGCCGAGCCAGGTCTCGAACATCCGGTTGGCGAACAGCAGCCGGTAGTCCCGGTCGACGTAGCAGATGAGGGCGGGGATGTTGTCGGTGACCAGGCGCAGGCGCTGCTCGCTTTCCACCAGCTGCGCCTCGGCCCGCTTGCGCGCGCTGAGGTCGCGCAGCACCAGGTGGGTCTGGCGGTGGCCGGCGGCATCGAGGTAGCGGGCCGACTGGCACTCCACCGGCAGCCGCCGGCCGTCGGGCTGCTCGAGCTGTAGGTCGGTCGACGCGGCGCCGGGATGCTGCTGCAGCCACTGGCCGAGCAGCAGGCCGTTGCCGCGGGGCAGGGCATCCAGGCTGCGGCCGGCGACGTCCTCGCTCGAAAGGCCGAGCATCGCCATCGCGGCCGGATTCACCGCGATCAGCCGGTCGTCCGGACCGATCAGGACGATGCCGTCGTGGGCGTGCCGGACGACGGCGGCGAGGCGGCGCCTGCTGGTCTGCAGCTCGGCCGCCAGGGTGCAGACGAGCAGGCTGGTGCAGGCCTGGGCCGTCAGGTAGCTCCACAAGGCCAGGGTGTCGGCGCCGGGAGCATGGCCCGCGAAAGGCCCCAGCCCGCGCGAGGTGCCGTAGGCCGCGGCCACCGAAAGCATCAGCACGGCCAGCGAGGAGGAGAGCATCCCGGCCCTGAGCCCGAGCAGGGTGACCAGGAAGAAGGGCAGCGAGACGAGCGGGAACAGCAGGGGCGAGCCGTTGCCGATCCAGGGCGAGAAGGCGGCGAGACCGCAGGCCAGCACGGCCGCCTGCAGCAGGGTGTTGACGATGCCCGGCCGGCCGAGGAAGGCCCGTCTCAGCGTCGCGCGGCCGAGGCCCGCCAGCGGCACGCCGCCGAGCAGGGCGCCGACCGTGTCGCCGATCCACCAGCTCAGCCAGGCCACCGGCCACTGCCCGCCCTGGAGCAAGCCCGCGGCGAGCAGCCAGGCCGTCCCGTTGCTGGCGCTGACGAGCATGCCGAGCAGCGAGGCGAGGAGGAAGACGGCCACGTCGCGGCGCCGTGCCAGCTGCGGCTGGAATCCCCAGCGCGACAGCAGCAGCGTGGCCACCCACGGCCCGAGCGTGTTGCCGGCGCCAATCGCCAGCGCGAGCCACAGCGGGCCGCCGAGCGTGGCGTTGGCGGCCGTGGCCGCCGCGAACACGGCCGGCGCCATGCCCGGCCCCCAACGCAGCAATCCGGCGATCGCCAGCCCCGTCGGCAGCCAGACCAGCGACACGTGCGTGCCGACATACGGCACGGCCAGGCCCAGGCGGGCCGCCAGGTAGTAGCCGAGGGCGATCGCCAGCCAGCGCGCCAGGCGCGTCGCGGCGCCCAGGTGCATCCCGGCAACGGGAGGGGTATCAGCGAGGAAGTGGGAATGCGCCATGTGGATCCGCGGCCAGGCCGGGGCAGCGGCCCGGCCGCGTCCCGACTCGTGACTGCTTTCGTCACTTATCGGCGTTGGCGGCGGCGGCTTGACGCCTGTCCAGGCGGCTCAGTCGCTGGCCTGGATCTGCAGCCGCCGCTCGACGTAGGCCGGGCTGCTCACGCGGCTGGCATCGGGGCAGCTGCCGCTGCCGTTGCAGGCCACCGCCTCGACGGTGTAGACGCGCACGGTCTGCGGCGTGCCGGGCGCGGATTCGCCCTCGTTGTAGAGGGCGGAGCTGCAGCTCACCGCCACGCGCATGCCGAGGTCGGTGGACAGGTCCAGCGTCTGGCTGGCGCCGGCGCAGGTCTTCCAGCCGCCCTTGAAGGCCTGGTACAGGCCCCACTCGACGCCGGCTCGCGCGGCCTGCGCGGCGCGGGCGGCGTTCAGCTCCTGCGCGCTGCCCAGCTGCTGGGCGCTGGCCAGTCGGACCACGGCCGCGGCGAGGGCCGCGAGCAGCACCAGCATCATCACGATGGCGATGGCGCCGAAGCCGCGCTGGCGCCTGGCGCGGCGCTGGCGAAGGGCCGGCTTTGCCGGTCGGAGCAAACCCTCACGGGGGGCGGGTGGGGCCGTCGGCCCGGATCCGGGGGCCCGGTTCACGGCACGTTCGCCACGTGGGCGCCAAGGACGAGGGACACGCTCTCGGAGTTGCGCGCCAGCTCGATCTGCATCGAGACGAAGCCGCTTTGCTGCGTGGCGCCCTGGCTGGGGCTGTAGACGAAGCGGCAGGACTTGACGCCCGTGGCGAGCACGGTGCCGCCCGAGGCTGCGGGGCAGCTGGTCGGATAGGCGGCGCTCAACCCGCGGGTGAGCCGCGCGACCACGCCCTTGCCGTTGCCCGATGCGTCGAGCGTGCCGTCGGCGCCTTCGCAGACGTAGAAGACCGAGGGCGTGCTGCCCGGCACCACCACCACGCGGTGGCCGTCGTAGCCCGCGGGGAACTGCTTCGACGCGACGGTGATCCGCTGCACGCCGAATGCGGTCTTGGGCGGCGTGCCCAGGGCGGTGATCGTCGACACGTTGGCCTGCGCGTAGACATCACCCGGGTTCTGGTTGTCGATCACCACCAGGTCGCCCACGCCCGGGCTGTTGGCGAAGGACGAGAGCAGGTCGAACTGGGTGGTCGCCGCGCTGGTGTCCAGAGGCAGGGAGACGACGCCCGCAACGGCATCGTCGTTGACCGTGTCGGGCCCGCGCCGCAGGCGCGCCCCGGCCAGCGTGGGGACGAGCTCGACGCACTGCGAGCCCGGCGTGCGGATGGAGTTCGGCACGGCGATGCGCACCTCGTCGCGCATGCGGCGCAGCGCGGCGTTGGCCTGGTAGGCGAGGTCGGTGCGGCTGCGCAGCGCGATCCAGGTGTCGATGGCCGGCCGCAGGAACACGGCCAGCGTGGCCGCCAGCACGCCGGCGATGACGATGACCATCACCAGCTCGACGAGGGTGAAGCCGTGGGCCGGCCGGCGTGACGTCTTCATCACGCGTAATCCGTGCGCCAGCCGACCAGCGTCAGGCTCTGGCTGCCCTTGCTGACCGTGACGGTGATGCGTTTGGCGCTGGCGACGCCCGACAGCGCCGCCGTGGCCACGCCGACGCTGACCGAGTAGCCCGCCAGCGCGGTGACGGCGGTGCCGTCCACCGTGCAGATCTGGCCGCTGGTGGCGTAGCCGTTGTAGTCGGACACGTCGTTGTAGGAGTCCCGCGCGCAGCCGGCCGGAGCGGTGTTGGGCGAAGCCGCATAGGGCTTGAGCTGGATCTCCTCGATCATCTCCTCGGCGATGGCGAGCAGCTGCTGGTTGACCGCCGGGTCGGCGCTGCCCTTGACCGCGAAGTTGAACGCCAGGATCACCCCCGTCAGGCCGACGCCCAGGATGACGATGGCCACGATCATCTCGATCAGGGTGAAGCCCCGTTGAGGCCTTCTACTGGACAAGTCCGGTCTCCCCAAGGATCGTGATGCTCGTGGCGTTGGAGATGGCCAGCGTGCGGGAGCTCGCCGTCGCGCCGGCGCCGTCGCTCGTCGCGCGGCCGTTGGGCTGGAAGTAGATCGTGCCGGAGGGCGAGAGCGTGAAGCTCGCGTTGCCCGGGTTGGTGGTGTAGGTGGTGGAGCCGTCCGCGCCCACCAGCGCGGTGTCGCAGGAGCTCGCGCCGCGGTTCGTCGCCATGCGAAGGCTCAGGCCGTTGGAGCTCACGTCGGCGCAGACGAGCCGGCGGTGCGACTGGGCGGTCTGCGCCGCGTAGCGCAAGGCAGCCACCGCCTCGTCGTGCGCCGTTTCGTTGCGCACGTTGAAGACGTCGTTCATCTTCGGCAGCGCGATGGCGGCGAGCACGCCTGCCATCAGCAGCACGGCCACCAACTCGACCATGGTGAAGCCGCGTTGTGGCCTAGAAAAGTTCGCGCACATGGACGGTCTTCTTCGATTCGGCGCTGTAGATGCCGAAGGCGGCGCGGGCCGACGGGTCGCGGTCCCAGCTCGCGGCGCAGCTGCCGTTGCGCGAGCGCAGCCAGGCGAGGTTGCCGGCGCCGGTGGCCGGGTGGCTGGCGTTGCACGACTGGTCGGCGGTGCCGGTGCCGAGGTTGAAGGCGATGTCGACCGTGCCGGTGGCGTTGCCGGACGGCGCGGCCAGCGTCAGCTTGTGCACCCCGCTGCCTTGCGAAGTGACCGTGCCGCTGGTCGTCCAGCTGCCGGCCGTGCCCCGGTAGTCGCGGTAGTTCGACAGGGCCAGCGCGGAGGCCGGGATGGCGGTGCAGACGTCCGTGCTGCTGGGCAGCCAGGCCTGTCCGCTCCAGTACTCGACGCGCATCAGGATGTCGAGTGCGCTCTTCTCGCTGCCGTAGCCGTTGGGGATGACGAGGCGGCCGCTGCGCAGGGGCGTGCTGCCTTCGCTGCCGTCGGGCGAAGAGCTGACGCCATCGGTGTCGACCGCCCGCAGCTTCAAGGTCTGCTCGGCCGTGAGCTTGCTGGTGAAGGTGTAGGCCGGCGTGGCGCTGGCGCTGCCGCCGCTGAACGCCGTGGCCGCCACCGCGTCGGTGCCGTTGAAGCCGCCCACGCCCAGGTTGCCGGCGTCGCTGACCGTGACCGCCTTCGCCCAGGTCGCGCCGGCGTAGTTGCTCGTCACTCCGCCTGTCGCGTTCCTGGCCGTGATCGTCGTCGTGATCGGCTGGCCGGAGTAGTGGAAGCTGCCGCCGCTGCAGGCCGGCGAGACGGTGGTGTCGAAGTGGTGGGGGATGAAGCGGCCCACCGCGCCGGTCGTGCCGGTCGTCCCGCTGACGTTCAGGCCGGTGGCGAGGTAGTTGCTCAAGGTCGCCGAGAGATCGCCGTTGCCGACCTCCGTCCACTTCAGGTTGCTGCCGGTGGCCGAGCCGCTCGTGAAGGTCCCCAGCGTGCCGCTGAAGCTGCCGGACGAGCCGGAAGCCGGCTGGTACCTGGCGAAGGCGAGCGTGGGCGCCGCGGGCGTCGTCTCCCGGCCGAAGTTCGGCGTGGCGGCGCCGGCGCTGTTGCGGGCGGTCACCGTGGCACTGAAGGCGTTGCCGGCCTTGATCGGCGCCGAGGTGATGCTGGAGAAGGCGAAGCTCGCCGGCGCGGCGACGAAGCTGTCGGTGCCCGTCATGCTCAGGCCCGCGTCGCTGCCGGAGCCGACGTACTTCGCCGTCAGGCTCATCTGGCCCGCGTCGGCGTACTGCAGCGTGGTCGTGGCCTTGCCGGTGGCGTCGAAGGCGAGCGTCACCGCTTGCCCGCTGGCGTCGCAGGCGGCGCTCGCATTGTTCGCGGCGTTCAGCGCCTTGCCGCCCACCCGCACCGGCAGCGTGCCGCTGGCGGGATTGGCGTAACTGCAGGTGAAGGTGACGGCCTTGTTGACGCTCGCGAAGGCCGGCGTGCAGGACGACGAGTTGTCGGACTTTCGCACGGCGGTGATGGACACGCCCTGGCTGGACTCTGCCACGTGGTTCGGCACGTCGAAGAGCAGGCCCGAATCGGCCGCGGTGAAGGTGCAGGCGGGGCTGCCGAAGTTGCAGGTGGTGCTGCTGCCGGGCGTCACGCTCAGGTTGGAGGCGCCGAACACCACGCTGCCGGCCGCGACCACCTGCGCATCGAGGGTGGTGCTGCTGGCGCCCGCGGCGATGTTGAAGTTGGCGCCCGAAGGGTAGACGACGCCCGGCGTGCCCGTGGCGGTGATGGTGCCGGTGAGGCCGCTGGTGTAGAGCGACGAGCAGCTCGCGTCCTGGCAGGCCAGCACGGTCAGCGTGCTGGGCGTGCAGGTCAGGCCCGTGCCGGTGCCATGGCGGATCTCGACGTGGTGCAGCGGCGGCGCGCACGCGTGCGAGACCGCCAGGTCGGCGGCCAGCTCCAGCGCGCTGATCTCGTAGTTGTAGAGGCTGACCTCGTCGATCTGGCCGTTGGCCGAGGCCGAAGTCGCGTTGGCGGGGATGGCCGAAGTGCGGTTGTCGCCGAGGAAAAGGGTGAGCAGGCTGGTGTCCAGGCTGCCGTTGGTGGTCGCGGTGCCGACGCCGACCTGCAGGCCATTCACGTAGATGCGGGCCGTGCTCTGGTTGGTGCCGCTGGCCAGGCGCCAGGTGACGGCGATGTGCGTCCAGGTGCCGGCGGCGATCGATCGCACGCCGGACGTCACGTCGACCAGGGCGCCGGCCGAATCCGAGACCACGAAGCGCAACGCGCCGGTGCTTTTGCGCGTCAGGAAGAAGGGCCGGCTCGTCGAGCCGCTGGCGTCGAACAGCGTCGCCTCGGGGGACGAGACCCAGGCCGAGTTGCCGCGGTACCAGAAGCTGATCGAACCGTCGTTGCCGAGGGCGGTGTCGACGTCGACGGTCGTGTCGATCGCGGAAATCGAGGTGGTGGTGTTGGCCGGGATGTCGGCGCCGCGACAGACGTAGCCGCTGGCCGTGTTGGCCGCGGAGCCGACGCGCACGCCGCCGTAGCCGTTGCCGGTGGAATCGGTCACCTCGCCGACCCTGCCGGCCCAGGAATACTCGTCCATGCGGTAATTGGCCAGCCGGGTGGGCGAGCCGCTGGGGATGAACCAGCGGATGGCGCTGCCGTTGGCGTTGTAGCCGCTGTTGAACGAATAGAGGGTGTAGTCGCTGGCCGACACCTGCACGCCGATGGTGGCCGAGGCGCCGGTGGCGTTGGCGTTGCCGTACTGGTACTTGAACTCGCCGTTCTCGTACAGGATGACCTGGAAGGTGTAGGGCGTGGTGGTCGAGTACTGGTAGACGCCGTTCCACGAGACCACGAGGTAGCGGTTGGGCGCCGTGCCCTTCTGCTGCCAAGTCACCCCGCCCGAGCCGGCATGGCTGGGATCCAGGTCGTCCCAGTAGGGCATGAGGGTGCGCGCGGTCGCGGCGGCCACGCAGCCGCCGCCGTAGGTGTCGGCGTTGCCGGCCGGCAGCGTGGTGTTGGTGTAGTTGCGCATGAAGCCGGTGTCGGCCCCGAACTGCAGCGCCCCGTTGGCGAGCACCCGCACCGAGGAATAGCTGGTGCCGGCCAGGCTGAAGCTGAATCCGCCGGTGAAGGAGATCGTCGCCTGGTCGTCGTCACCCGGATAGCCGGTGCAGGACCGGTCCCAGGCCAGGACGTTGGCCGCGCTCTCCCACGAGTACGTGTCGCTCTTGAAGGTGTAGGTGGCGGCGATGGCGGGCCACGGCACCAGGAGCAGCAGGCACCACAGCGCGGCCCGCTGGATCAGCGAGGCCGCGCGCGTGGCGATGCTTGCCGGCGAATTCGGCATGGCGTGGATGATGCCGCGCCGGTACGGCGCGCGGCATCGCCGGGCATCAGGAGATGCCGATGCCGTTGAAGCTGGCGGTGTAGGTGCCCTTGGTCACCGTGCAGGACACCGTCGCGTCCGCGGCGATCGCGGCCGAGGTGATGGTGTAGCCGGTGGGCAGGCCGCCTTGCAGCAGGGTGGAGGCGTCGGTGCAGTTGGTCACTGCCGAGCCTTTGCTCGAGTTGGCCTTGCGGGCGGCGTAGTTCATCGCCATGGCGGAGGCGGCCGAGCCGGCCACGCCCTTGATCGCCGCGGTCTCGGCGTCGCTGCTCATGTCGATGAACTTGGGCATGGCCACGGCGGCCAGGATGCCCAGGATGGCGATGACGACGATCAGCTCGATCATCGTGAAGCCGGCTTGAATGCGTTTCATGGAAAGGACTCCTTGGTCAGGTCGCGAGGGAAAGGGACGGAACGGATCTCAGGAACAGGTGGCATCGACCAGCGCGATGCGGGGGGCCGCGCCAGGCGTTGCCGCCTCGGCGTAGACGAACTCGCAGCCACCGGCAGTCGCCACGGGCTTCAGCCGCGCGTGCAAGGCCGGCACGCCGTCGATCCGCTCTGACTGCCAGTCGATATCGGGTGCTTCGCTCCAGCGGTTGAGGGCGCTGACGATGCCCTCGGGCGTGGCCGATGGCCAATAGTTCACGCCGGCGACGGTCTGGCCTTCGACGGCAAGGCGGGTGCAGTCGTTCTGCGCGTCGCGCGAGCGCTCGATCTCGCAGCGGCCATGGAACAGGCTGGCCGAGGACTGCACGGTGGCCATCAGCATCTTCAGGCGCAGCTGGCGGGCGGCGATCCTGGGCGCCTGCAGCCGAGGCAGGGCCACCGCGATGAGGGCGCCGACGATCGCCAGCGCGACGGCGCACTCCAGCCGGGTCAGGCCGGAGGTGAGATGGGGCGGGCGCGGCATGGTCGTCCATCGCGCTCAACCGTGCGCTGCCATCGCGACGCGGCCCAGGTCCCACATCGGCAGGAACACGCCCAGGGCCAGCACCAGCACCAGCACGCCGAGGAAGATGATCATGATCGGCTCGATCTGCTGTCCGAGCGTCTTCAGCTCGTACTGCACCTCGTTGCTGTAGAGCTCGGCGACCTCCTCCATCAGCTCGTCGATGGCGCCGGTCTCCTCGCCCACGCCGATCATCTGCAGGACGACGGGGGTGAAGACGCCGGTGGCCAGGGCGGCGCGCACGATGGATTCGCCGCGCTCCACGTGCTCGCGCATGCCGTCGATGCGCCTGGCGATCCAGGCGTTGTCGACGGTCTGGGCCACCGCGGCGAGTGCGCGCTCGATGGGCACGCCGCTCTTGAGGGCCAGCGCGAAGCCGCGCGCGAAGCGCGCCAGCATGGCCTTGCGGACGATCTTGCCGGCGATGGGAAAGCCGAGGACGAACCCGTCCCAGCGCAGCTTGCCGGCGGGCGTGGCGCGCCAGGCACGCCAGGAGAAGAACGCGGCCACGGCCGCGCCGAGCAGGGCCCAGCCGTAGTCGACGCTGAACCGGGAGGTCGCGAGCAGGATCCTGGTCGGGATGGGCAACTCGGCGTGGAAGGTCTCGAACACGCCGGCGAAGGCGGGGATCACCATCACGTTGATCACCGCGATGGCGCCGACCATGGCGAGCATCACGAACGTCGGGTAGCGCAGCGCCGACTTCACCTGCTGGCGCATGAACATCTCGAACTCGAGGTGCCTGCACAGGCGGTCGAACACCTCGTCCAGCCGGCCGGTCATCTCGCCGACGCGCACCATCGCGACGAAGAAGGGGTTGAACAGCTGCGACTGCTGGGCGAAGGACATCGACAGCTCGATGCCCGATTCCAGGCTGCGGCGGACCTCGGCGAGGCAATCGCGGAAGGCGCGGTGCGTGGCCGACTCCTGCAGGCCCAGCAGGGCGCGCAGGATGGGCACGCCGGCGCGCATCAGCGTGTGCAGCTGCCGGCAGAAAAGCATCAGCTCGACCGTGCCGACACGCGGCTCCAGCCAGCGCAGGCGGGGCTTGGAGGCAGCATCGTCGCTGGATCTGGCGCTGGCTTGCGCCTCGATCTTCAGCGGCGTGACGCCGCGGGCGAAGAGCAGGTCCGCGATGGCGCTCGCGTCGGCGCCTTCGAGGGTGCCGCTGACAGGGCCGGCGGGGCTGCGGCCGGTGTAGGCGAAGGTGGCCATCAGGTGGGGGCCTCCGCGGGGGATCCGGTCACGTCACGGTTGGGCCCGCGCTCCCCATCTCCGTTCGGCCTGAGCACCACCGCTCCGGTCGGCCTGGGCACCACCGCTGCGGTCGCCCTGGGCACCCCATCTCCGTTCGCCCTGAGCAACCCATTTCCGTTCGCCCTGAGCTTGTCGAAGGGCCCTGTCCACCAACCGTTCGCCGCGAGTCTTCCCACCCCGTTCGCCCTGAGCCTGTCGAAGGGCCCGCAGCACCACCGTTCATCCTGAGCCTGTCGAAGGCGGGTTCCTGGCACACGTTCTTTCGACAAGCTCGGGTTGCCCAACCCGAACGCTCGGAGTACGGGGCCCTTCGACAAGCTCAGGGCGAACGGAAATGGGCTGCTCAGGGCGAACGGATACGTGATGCCAAGCCCGAACGGATACGTGATGCCCAGCCGGAACGCTCGGAGTACGGGGCCCTTCGACAAGCTCAGGGCGAACGGAGATGGGCTGCTCAGGGCGAACGGAAATGGGCTGCCCAGGGCGAACGGAGATGGTTTGCCCAGTCCGAACGGATACGTGTTGCCCAGCGCGAACGGCAGCGCGGCGCTCAGGGCGAACGGAAGGGGGTGGTACGTGCCGGAGGGCGTAGCCATCACTCGTCGAACTGGGTCGCCACCCGCATCGCCTCTTCGATCGTCGTGCGCCCTTCGGTCGCCAGGCGCACCGCATCGCTTCGCAGCGACTGCCCGGCCATCTGGGCGCGGGCGGCCCGCGCGAAGTCGGCCGGACTGCCGTGGTTCATGGTCTCGACCAGGCCCTGCGTCATCTCGACGAACTCGTAGACGCCCGAGCGGCCGGAGTAGCCCGTGTCGTTGCACAGCGGGCAGCCGCGGCCGTGGCGGAAGCGGTGGCGGCCCACCGAGTCGCCGAGTTCCAGCGAGAGCCATTCCCGCTGGTGCGCGTCCGGCTCCACCTCGGTCGCGCAGTGCGTGCAGACCAGCCGCACCAGGCGCTGCGCCAGCACCATCGCCAGCGACATCGCGACCATGTAGCGCGGCACGCCCATGTCGATCAGGCGCAGCGGGGTCGAAGGCGCGTCGTTCGTGTGCAGCGTCGAGAGCACCAGGTGCCCGGTCAGCGCGGCGCGCAGCCCGATCTCGGCCGTCGTCTGGTCGCGCATCTCGCCCACCAGGATCACATCCGGGTCCTGGCGCAGGGCGGCGCGCAGCACGCGGCCGAAGCCCAGCTCGATCTTGTCCATCACCTGCACCTGGTTGACGCCGGGCAGGCGGTACTCGACCGGATCCTCGACCGTGATGATCTTGCGTCCGGTGGTGTTCAGCGCGCTCAGCGCCGCGTACAGCGTGGTCGTCTTGCCGGAGCCTGTCGGGCCGGTGACGAGCACCATGCCGCTCGGCCGCGCGATGGCGCGGCGCAGCGCCTTCGAAACCGCCGGCGGGAGGTCCAGCTTGTCCAGCGACAGCAGTCCGCCGTCCTGGGTCAGCAGGCGCATCACGACCGACTCGCCGTACTGGGTCGGCATCGTCGAGATGCGCACGTCGACATTGGTGCCGGCGCGAAGCTTGACGTGGAAGCGGCCGTCCTGCGGCAGGCGCTTCTCGGAGATGTCCAGGCCCGACATCAGCTTCAGGCGCAGGGCCACCGCGGTCGCGATCTTCGCGTCGGCCTCGGTCTGCACGTGCAGCACGCCGTCGATGCGAAAGCGGATGCGCAGCGCCTTCTCCTGCGGCTCGATGTGGATGTCGGAAGCCCGCACGCGCAGCGCCTCCTCGAACACCGAGTGCAGCAAGCGAACGACCGGCGCGTCCTCGGTGGTCGCGGTCGACAGGCCGAGCAGGTCGCCGAACTCCTGCGTCACGCTGGCCAGGTCGGCCTGCAGCGCCTGGGCGTGGCCGGCGATCTCCTCGGTGCTGTGGTAGCTGCGGTCCAGCGCAGCGAGCAGCTGGCTCTCGGCCGCGACGGCCAGCTCGATCTCGCGCTTGAGCAGGCGGTTGAGTTCGTCCCAGGCGGCGAGGTCGGTCGGGTCGGCCATGGCCACGCGCAAGCCGGCGGCGGTCTCTTCGAGCGGCAGCGCGCGCAGGCGGCGTGCCTGGACTTCAGGCAGCAGGCGGGCGATCTCGGGCCGGATCACGCGGCCCGTCAGCTCGACGAAGGGCGCGCGCAGCTGGCGCGCCACGGCCTTGGCGATCTGCGCCTCGGTGACAAAGCCCGAGTCGATGAAGATGCGGCCCAGCTTGCGGCCGGACTGCTTCTGCGCGGCCAGCGCCTGCTCGAGCTGCGCGGGCGAGATCAGCTGCTCCTGGATGAGCAGGTCGCCGAGTCGGATGCGTTCGGGGCGGGCCATGGCGCAAGCTCAGCGGACGGTGGGGTCCAGCTTCAGCGAGGTGCTGGGCATGGCCACGCGTTCGTTGGCGGCGGCCTGGGCCACCGGCGTGCTCTCGGGCCAGTTGGTGCCGTCGCCCTGGATGACGGTGGGCTTGATGAGGATCACCAGCTCGCGCTTGCTGCTGACGTCGCTGGTCTGGCGGAACAGGCCGCCGACGACCGGCGTGTCCTGCAGGCCCGGCACGCCGTTCTTCGTGTAGTTGGCCGACTGGATCATCAGGCCGCCGATGGCCACGATCTGGCCGTCGCCGATGCGCACGATGCTGTCGGTCTCGTTGACCGTGGAGGCGGCCAGCGGCAGGCGGAAGTTGCCCAGGGATCCGAGGTCGATCGCCTTGGTCTTCTCGACCACGTTGCTGATCGCCGGGTGCACGTGCAGGATCACCACGCCGTCCTCGTCGATCTGCGGCGTCACGTCCAGCACGATGCCGGAGAAGAAGGGCGTGAGCGTCAGCGTGGGCGTCGAGACGGCGTTGGTGCCGGTGGTGGTCGTGGTGGTCTGCAGGCCGGTGACGAACATCTCGTCGCTGCCGACCTTGAGCACGGCCTTCTGGTTGTTCAGCGTGGCCACGCGCGGGCTGGAGAGCACCGACACGTCGCCCTGCGTCTGCAGGAAGTTGATCAGCGCCGAGAAGTTCGGCGACTGCAGCGCCAGGCCGTAGAAGCCGCGGCCGGTGGCGGACGTCGCGATGTTGGAGCCCGGCGTCGAGGTGACGTCGTTCGAGCCGACGGCCCCGGTCGTGCCCAGCGTGACGCCGGCGCCGACGATGCCGAACGAGCCGGCGAGCTTGTCGCCCAGCACGCGGCCGAAGCCGCCCCAGTTGATGCCGGCCTGCGCATCCTTGGACAGCGCGACTTCGACGATCTTGGCCTCGAGCATCACCTGGCGCTCGACCGAGAGCTGGATCGCGCTCAGGTAGCGCTCGACCTGCAGCAGCTCGGCCGGCGTCGCCTTGACGACGATGACGCCCGCGGCCGGGTTGAGCACCACGCCGCGGCCGCCGCTGTTGCCGACGAGCGAGTTCAGCGAGGCCTGCACCTCCTGCCAGAAGTCGGCGTCGCTGGTGGTGCGGACCTGCGCGCTGTTGTCGATGCGGTTGGTGGCCTGGCCGGGCTGCTGCGACTGGCCCGGCGCGGCGCCGTTGCTGTTGGCGGTGCCGGTCGAGCCGGCGACCGACATCGCGGCCGAGCCGGTGTTCACGCGCAGGTCCGACGCGCCCTGGCGGCGGCCCGGAAGGTAGTTCACCTTGAACAGGCGCGACTGCACGGTGTTGGGCAGCACCAGCACGCGGTTGCCGTTGACCTTGAAGTCGTAGCCGTAGAGGTCGCGCAGCGATTCGAGCGCCTCCATCACCGTCACGTTCTTGAGAGTGACCGTGACGTTGCCCGCGACCTCCGGCGTGACCAGCATGCTGTAGGGCGTGCCGTTGCCGATCTGCATGAAGACCTGCGCGGCCGGGGCGTTGTTGACCGACAGGTCGAAGCGGCCCGGGTCGGCGGCGTGGGCCGTCAACGCGACGGCGGCGAGCGCGGCGCAGAGGACGCGGCGGGCGATGCGGGCAACAGGGATGGTCATGGGCGTCGTCCTTCGCGGCCGGGCTGGCGCGCATCGGTCGCCACGGCGACGGGTCTCTCGGACCCGCCGTCGCGCTTGGCAATGGATGAAGAGATCAGCGGCAGCCGCTCGGTGCGGCCCTTCGCGTCGCGCAGGGTCAGGCCTTCGGCATCGATGGCGACGATGCGCGAGCCGCCGAGGGCGTCGCCGGCCTGCAGCAGGCGGCCGTCGACCAGGGCGCTGGTTCGGCCGTCGGTGCCGACCTGCACGGATTGGAGTCGAGGGGCCGCTGCGGTGGCCGCGGACGCGCCGGCCGCGGGCCTCGCGGCGCGCGGCGCCGAAGCGGCCCCTTCGGCGGCGGGCAGGCCGGGCGGCCGGGTCGGATCGGCCCAATTGCCTGCGCCGGGCGCGGCCTCGACGGCGTTCACGGCGAGCAGCAGCGCCAGCGCCAGAGGGTGAGAAGCCAGTCTCATCGTCACAGCTCGAGCCAGGCGCGGTTGACGCTCAGCGTGTAGACCGTGAAGCTCAGGCGCACGGCGGGGTGGTGCTCGACCTTCATCGAGACGCCGCCCCAGAGCAGGCGCGGGCCCGGCAGGCTTTCGAGCGCGGCGAGGTAGTTCATGAGATCGGCGTAGCCGCCTTCGACGGTGATCTCGACGCCGTGGCGGTAGAGCGAGGCGGTCGGCAACGGTGGCGGCGGCGCGGCCGGGGCGGCGAGGCCCGCGGCCAGGGCGGGCACGGCCGATGCGGCTGCGGCGGGCAGCGTCGCCGGGGCGGGATTGGCGGCGGGCGGCAGGGGCGCGTGCGCGTCCTGCGGCGGCAGGGTCTTCAGGCCGACGACGCGAACGCCGCCCTGGCGAGGCAGCATCTGCTCCAGCAGCGCGACCATGCGGTCCGGACCGATGAGGCCGGCCTGCGTGGCGGCCAGGCCCTGCGCGCCGGCGGCGGTCTTCTCCTTCCACTGCGCGATCTCGGCCGTCAGGGCGCGGCGCTCGGCATCGCCTTGCACGCGCCGCTTCTCGGATTCGTCGGCCAGCGCCTGTTGCGCGCTGCGCGCATCGGCCAGCGATTGCGAAGCCTGCTTGAAATGGCGCAAGGCCGGCGTGAGCCAGAAGCGGTCGCCGGCCAGCAGCAGCACCGCCGCGATGGCGAGCAGCATCGCCATGCGTTCGCGCTGCGGCCGGGCATCGAAGCGGCGGCCGAGAGCGAGCACGCGCTGGCGCAGCGAGAAGAGCTTGTCGTGCCACGTCTTCATCGCGCCTGTCCTTGCGCCGCGATGGAGGCGACGCCGCCTAGCGTGAACTCGGTCAGCCCTTCGACCGGCGTCATCTGCAGACGGGCGAACTGGCGGCCCTTGAAGGCGTCTTCCTGGTTCAGGCGCAGCAGGTAGCCGGGCAGGGCGGCCGGGTCGGCCATGCGGCCCTGAAGCTCGACGGCGCCGGTCGATCCGTCGATGCCGAAGCCGGTGATCCAGACGCTGCCCTGGCTCTGGCGCGACAGGGCGGCAAAGAAGGGCGTGTAGCCGTGGGCCGCGTGCTGGAGGTGGCTGTCGATCTCGGCGCGCAGGCGGCGCTGCTCCATGTCGAGCACCTGCAGGCGCTGGCGCTCGGCGGCCAGGCGTTGCACCGCCTCGGCGCCGCCGGGGTCGCGGGCTTCCAGCTGCGCCTGCTCCTGCGGCAGGGCCTGGGTAAGCGCGACCGCGTCGGCCTGGCGGCGCGTGGCCCAGGCGTCGAGGCCGGTGGCCAGCGCCCAGCTCGCGGCGAGCACGGCGCCCGCGCTGGCCACGGCTTGGGTGGCGCGCCACGCTGCGCGGTCGGCGCGCGCGGTCGGCGGTTCGAGGTTGAGGTCGGTGGGGCCGTCGCTCTCGCCGGGCACGGTCGCGGCGGCGCGGCGCATCGCGGCGCCTATGGCCACCCAGTGTTCGCTCAGGTCGGCTGCGGCGGGCAGGGCGCTGCAGTCCAGCCGCTCGCCGAAGTCGGCCAGCTTGACCGGCACGTAGACCAGCTCGCGCGCGAAGTCCGCGAAGGCTTCGGCGCCGGGTGCCGGCAGCAGGTCCAGCCTTTCCAGGCCGACCTGGCTGAAGACGCGGTCGAAGCCGTCCAGCGTGCGTTGCAGTTCCAGGCCGGCACGTTCCATCGCCGGCATGCGCTGCGATTCGTCCTCGCTGGCCAGGTGGGCGCGGCTCACCTCGATCTGGCGTGAAAGCAGCAAGGCGCCGGCCACGGTGATGACCAGCGTGGCATGCGTCTCGCCCAGGTGCAGCAGCGCATGGCCGCGGCCCGGCGTGGCCAGCAGCGTGCCCAGGTTGCGCAGGGCGGTCTCGACGATGTCGACCGCCTGCCAGCGCCAGCCGGCGTCCTCGCAGGCACGCCGCCATTCGTGGCGCACCGACGCCGGCTCCACCACCGCGATCAAGGAGCGCTGGTTGCGCGGGCCGGCTTCGGCGGGCATGGCGAGCAGGTCGATGGCGGCGCCTTCGACCGGGAAATCGAGCTGGTCCTTCAGCCGCCAGCGCAGCGCGTCGCGCCACTCCTCGCGCGGCATGTCCGGCGCCTCGGTCTGCAGAAGCTGGTAGCGGCCGCGTTCGAGCACCACGGCCACGGGCAATTGGCGGCTCGGCGCGGCGCGGCGTGCCCGGTGCAGTGCGGCTGCAAGCGGGCCGCGCACGGGCTCGCTGTGCAGCCAGCGCACGCTCGGCCGCTCGCCCGGTTCGACCCATGCCAGGCGCAGCCCGGCCCCCTGCGAAACGCAGGACAACCAGCCGGAGGAGGCGAAGCGGGAACGGAGGCGCACGTCGGCAAGACCCATGAGCAGGACTGGGGATGCATGTTCAGCGCTGGCGCTCCTGCACGGTCGAGCGAAAAGCGCCTGGATTCGCCGGCAGACACGCGAGGCCCGGCTTGACCGGAGTCAAAAGTCACGGTGTCCGGCAAGGCGCTCCAAAATGGCCCGGCGCGCCGCTTGCTCCGGCCGCTTCAGGAGTCGCCCATGAGTTCGAGAACCACCCCCTGGACGCTGGCGTTTCTGGTTGCCGCCGCCATGCTGGCCGCGGGCTGCGCCAGCCGCGAATCGAGGGAAGCCGGCTACGACCGCTGGCTCTCGCCCTGGCAGGGCGCGAGCGAGGAGTCGCTGCGCGCCCGCTGGGGCCGGCCGGTCAGCGAGGAGCCCGAGGGCAGCGGCAAGCGCCTGGTCTACGTCTACAGCCAGCCACCCGGTTCGGGGGGCAGCACGCTGGGCATCAGCATCGGCGGGTTCGGCATCGGCGGGGGCGGCCACTCGGCCGTCGGCGTCGGCGTGGGCGGCACGGTCCCCCTCTCGCCTTCGGGTGACCAGACCTGCACCACCTACTTCCACGTCGAGCAGGGCAAGGTGATGTCCTGGAGCTTCGAAGGCGCCGGCTGCGCCGCGCCCTGAGGGCAGCCGCCTCCCGGGGCCCACCGTGGGACAAGGCGAGTTCTGCTCCTGGCATGACGAGGACGCCCGCGCCTTCAGCGAGCTGATCCTTTGCCGCACCCGGCAGGTCGGCGTCGTCATGTACGACGTCGCGGGCGAGATCACCGGCTGGAACCGCGGGGCCTACTTCATCACCGGGTTCACCGACCATGACGTGATCGGCCACCCGCTGGCCATGCTCTTCGTGCCGGAGGACCGGGCCTTGCGGCTGGACGAGCACGAGCGCAACACGGCGAGGACGGTCGGCGTGGCGGAGGACGAGCGATGGCACCTGCGCAAGGATGGCTCGCGCTTCTGGTCGACCGGCATGAGCGTGCCCATCTGCCGGCAGGGGGACGCGGTCACCGGCTTCGTCAAGGTCTTCCGCGATGCGACCCACCTTCGCACCCGCATGAGCTACCTGGAGAACCGGGTGCGGGACGGCGAGCAGGGCCAGCTCGAACGCGACCGCTTCATCGGCACCGTCGCCCACGAGTTGCGCAACCCGCTCGCGCCCCTGTGGAACGCGGTCCGGTACCTGGCCGCCGCGCGCGACGGCCCGCCCGGCCAGGACCATGCGGTGGACGTCATGCAGCGCCAGCTCGCGCAACTGGAGAGGCTGGTGGAGGACCTCGTCGACCTGACGCGGGTCCGGCACGGCAAGATGAGCGTCGCCTACCGGGCCGTCGTCGTGCAGGAGCTCCTCGCCGAAGCCCTCGAGAACTGCCGGGACCAGGCCGACCGGCAGGGCGTGGCCCTCCTGCACGTCTTCCCGCCCGTCGCCATCGAGGCGGAGGTGGACCCGCAACGCATGATGCAGGTGGTGACGAACCTGCTGAACAACGCCATCAAGTTCACGCCGCCCGGCGGCAAGGTCTGGCTGACCTGCACCACCGACCAGTCGTTCTTCATGGTGCAGGTGAACGACAACGGCAAGGGCATCGACGCACCGCTGCTGCCCCGAATCTTCGAGATCTTCACCCAGTCCGGCGAGGGCGACAGCCGCCGCGGCGCGGGCCTGGGCATCGGCCTGGCCGTGGTCAAGGAGATCGTCTCGCTGCACCAGGGCACGGTGGAGGTGCGCAGCGAAGGGCCGGGCAAGGGCAGCGAGTTCATCGTGCGCATACCTCTTCGGGTATAGCCTTTCGCTTGCGACAATGGGCCTGCGCGACGCGATGTCGCGTGTGCCGGGAGGCCTCCGGGCGCACCGGCGATCTCACTGCTTTCGCCTTGCCCTGGTTCCCTGAAGCGTCCCGAGCGCTTGCGTAAGTGCTCACCCATCACTTTGAGAGCCGCTGCCAAGTCCTTGCTTTTGAAGGACTTTCGCGCGAGCGTGCTTGCACTTCTTCCGCTAAGTGCCTGATTTCATTGAATTTTTTCGAGTTGTTTCGTTGACCCGTTCCGGGTGGTGAGATAAAGTGGGGGAAAGTGCAATTTAGTGGCGAATAGTGGAGCCCCGGGGGCTGAGTGTCTGAGTTCATCTTTCAAGGCGAGTCCGCGCTGTCGCTGGACGGGAAAGGCCGGGTCACCGTGCCTGCCCGTTTCCGCGATGCGCTGGGCGCCTTGTGCCAAGGCCAGATGACGCTCACCAAGAGCCCTTCGCGCTGCCTGCTGCTTTTTCCTCGCCCCGCGTGGATCGAATTCCGCGCCAAGCTGCTCGCGCTGCCGATGGAGGCGGACAATTTCCGTCGTCTGTACCTGGGCAGTGCGATGGACGTGGACATCGATGGCGGCTCCCGCGTGCTGCTGTCACCGGAGTTGCGCGCGTGGGCGCGGCTCGAGAAGGACCTCATGCTGGTGGGCATGGGCGGCCGGATGGAGATCTGGGACCGCGACCGCTACCTGGCCGACCAGGAAGCCACGCTCGCCCAGCCGATGCCCGAAGCATTGCGCAACCTGGTCCTCTGAAGGCGCGCGATGTCAGCACCGAAGTCGCCCAAGGCGCCGCGCGAGGAGCGCCGGGCCGCTCCCCAGCCCGAGCGCATCCCCTCGGGGGATCGCCCGACGTACACGTCGGGCGAGGACCTGCGCCACACCACGGTCTTGCTGGACGAGGCCATCGATGCCCTGCTGACGCGGCCCGACGGCATCTACGTCGATGGCACGTTCGGCCGCGGCGGGCACTCGCGCCTGCTGCTGGCGAAGCTGGCGCCCGCGGGCCGGCTCTTCGCCTTCGACAAGGATCCCGAGGCGATCGCCTCGGCATCCGCGATCGATGATCCCCGCTTCGCCATCTGCCACGCCAGCTTCGCGCAGATGCGTGAAGAGCTCGCTGCGCGCGGCATCGAGCGCGTCGATGGCGTGCTGCTGGATCTCGGCGTCAGTTCGCCGCAGATCGACGACCCCGCGCGCGGCTTCAGCTTCCGCTTCGAAGGCCCGCTCGACATGCGCATGGACCCCACGCGCGGCGAGAGCGCGGCCGATTTCCTGGCGCGGGCCGACGAGCGCCTGATTGCACAAGTGGTACGCGACTATGGCGAAGAACGGTTTGCTGCATCGATTTCAAAGGCGATTGTTGCTCGCCGCGAGGGCGGGAACCCGGTTCGAACCACATCCGAGCTGGCCCAGCTCGTGGCCCGCGCGGTCAAGTCCCGCGAGCCGGGCCAGGATCCTGCAACGCGCACATTTCAGGCTCTACGGATTTTCGTCAACGCCGAGCTTGAAGACCTCGAACAGGGGCTGAGCGCCGCGGTCGGGATGCTGGCGCCGGGCGGCCGGCTGGTGGCCATCAGCTTCCATTCGCTCGAAGACCGCATCGTCAAGACCTTCATCGCGCACGAGAGCCGCGAGGAGGTCGATCGCCGCGCGCCCTTCGCGCCGCCCACGCGCGCGCTGCGGCTGAAGCCGGTCGCGCGCATCAAGCCGGGCGAGGCCGAAGTGTCGGCCAACCCGCGTGCACGCTCGGCCGTGCTGCGCGTGGCCGAGCGTCTCCAGGAGGGCGCATGACGAGGTTGTCGGTGCTGCTGCTGGTCGCGCTCGTCGTGAGCGGGCTGTTTCTCGTGCGCACCAGCTACGAGTCGCGTCGCCTGTTCGCCGAGATCGAGCGCGCCAAGGCCGAGGAGGCGCAGCTCGCCGCCGACGCCAAGCGGCTGGATGCGGAGCGCCGCACCGAAGCCACGCACCTGAAGGTCGAGCGCACCGCAAGAGAGAAGCTGGCGATGAGGCTGGCCACGCCGGAAGCGACGGTCTACGTGACCGATTCCCGCGCCTCCGAGGCAGGAGGCGCGCGATGAAAGCCGTGTCCCGCCAGCGCAGCTCCTCGGTCAACTCCGTGCGCGGCGTCAACTATTCGACCAGCCCGCTGCTGGCGTCGAAGACGCCGCCGTGGCGCAGCCGCTTCCTGGTCATGATGGTCGGCCTGGGCTTCCTCGCCCTGGCCTCGCGTGCGCTTTACGTGCAGGTGCTGCAGTCCGACTTCTTCCAGAAGAAGGGCGAGGAGCGCTACGCCTCGACGATCCAGCTGCCGGCCAGCCGCGGGCGCATCCTCGACCGGCATGGCCAGATCCTCGCCATCAGCGTCAACGCGCCCACCATCTCGGTGAACCCGCAGCAGTTCAAGGCCAGCGACGAACAGAAGCGCGCATTGGTCTCGCTGCTGCGCATGCCACTGAAGGAATTCGACGCGAGGCTGGCCGACGGCGGCGCCTACACCGTCTTGCGCCGGCAGATCGACGACGGCGTGGCCCAGCAGATCAAGGCGCTGCGCGTCAAGGGCCTGACCATCGAGCCGGGCTACATCCGCCGCTACCCCGAGAACGAGGCCGCCGCCCACGTCGTCGGCTTCACCGACATCGAGGACAAGGGCCAGGAGGGCATCGAGCTGACCTTCCAGCGCCAGCTGCAGGGCCACACCGGCTCGCGCGGCGTGGTGAAGGACCGTCTGGGCCGCATCGTGGAGGACCTTGGCGAGCCGGTCGATCCGCACGACGGCCGCGACGTGCAGCTGACCATCGACTCGCAGATCCAGGCGCTGGCCTACCAGCGCATCCGCGACGCGGTGCAGGAGCACAAGGCCAAGGCCGGCAGCGTGGTGGTGCTGGATGCCCAGAGCGGCGAGATCCTCGCGCTGGCCAACTACCCCAGCTACCTGCCCGGCGAGCGGCGCAACCTGACCGGTGCGCAGCTGCGCAATCGCGCCGTCACCGACGTCTTCGAGCCCGGCTCGACGGTCAAGCCCTTCGTCGTCTCGATGGCGCTGGAGAAGGGCTTGGTCCGTCCCGACACCGTGCTCGACACACATCCTTTCAAGGTCGGCCCCCTGCTGGTCAACGACGGCTCGCACTCGCACGATGCATTGACCGTGGCCCAGGTGATCCAGAAGTCCAGCAACGTCGGCACGGTGAAGATGTCCCAGCGGCTGGACAACAAGGAGATGGGCGAGATGTTCGCGTCGCTCGGCTTCGGCACCAAGCCGCAGATCGGCTTCCCCGGCGCGGCGACCGGCAAGCTCAGGCCCTGGAAGACCTGGAAGCCGGTCGAGAAGGCGACGATGAGCTACGGCTACGGGCTTTCGGCCTCGCTGCTGCAGATCGCCCGCGCCTACACGGCGCTGGCCCGCGACGGCGAGCTGGCCCCGCTCACGCTGATCAAGGGCGAGCAGGCCCTGCCGGCGGTGCGCATCTTCGAGCCCGAGACGGCCCGCACGATGCGCCAGCTGATGCGGGGCACGGTGAGCGCCGAAGGCACCGCACCGCTGGCCCAGCCGGTGGGCTACTCGGCCGGCGGCAAGACCGGCACCGCCGAGAAGCAGGAGGGCCGCGGCTACAACAGCGACAAGCACCGTGCCTGGTTCTCGGGCATCTCGCCGATAGACAACCCGCGCGTGGTGGTGGCCGTGATGATCGACGAGCCCACCGGCGTGTACTTCGGCGGCCTGGTGGCCGCGCCGGTGTTCAAGACCGTGGTCGAGCAGACGCTGCGCACGCTCGGCGTGCCGCCCGACATGGAGGTCAAGGCCCCGGTGGTCACCGCCAAGGCGAAGGGCGCGGCGCCGGTGGCCCTGGCCCGCAACGACGAACAAGAGGCGATGCACTGACATGCCCCTCACCCACCTGAAGAGTCCCGATGCCGCGGCCCGCTGGCTGAGCTCCTGGGTCACGGGCGCGCTGCGCACCGACAGCCGGCAGGTCCAGCCCGGCGATGCCTTCATCGCCTGGCCGGGCTATGCGAGCGACGGCCGCCAGTACGTGAAGCAGGCGCTCGAACGAGGCGCCGCCACCTGCCTGGTCGAGCGCGAGGGCATCGAGGCCTTCGGCTTCGAGGACGCCCGCATCGCCACGCTGCCCCAGCTCAAGGCGGCCACCGGCCTGATCGCCGCGGCGTACTACCGCGAGCCGAGCAGCGCACTGCGCGTCGTCGCCACCACCGGAACGAACGGCAAGACCTCGACCGCCTGGTGGACCGCGCAATGCCTGACCCAGCTCGGCACCCGCTGCGGCGTCGTCGGCACGCTGGGCGTGGGCGAGCCGCCCTCGCCCGAAGGCGGTGCAGGCGAGATCGAGTTCACCGGCCTGACCACGCCCGACCCCGTGCTGCTGCAGCAGGCCTTCCGCCGCATGGCCGACCGCGGCTTCGGCGCCTGCGCCATCGAGGCCTCGTCGATCGGCATCGTCGAGCAGCGCCTGGCCGGCACCGCGGTCGAGGTCGCGCTGTTCACCAACTTCACGCGCGACCACCTCGACTACCACGGCGACATGGAGGCCTACTGGGCCGCCAAGCGCCAGCTGTTCGCCTGGCCCGGGCTTCGTTGCGCGGTCATCAACGTCGACGATCCCCAGGGCGCGAAGCTGGTGGCCGAACTGGCCGGCAAGGGGCTGGAGCTGTGGACGGTGTCGGTCACCGGCACGGCGCGCCTGCGCGCCGCGGACGTGGGCTACCGCGATGGCGGCCTGGCCTTCGAGGTGCGCGAGGGCGGCGAGAGCGGCCGGGTCGCGAGCCGCCTGATCGGCGACTACAACGTGAGCAACCTGCTCGTGGTCATCGGCGGCCTGCGCGCGCTGGGCGTGCCCCTGGCCGACGCCGCGCGCGCCGCGCAGCGCGTGACGCCCGTGCCCGGCCGCATGCAGCGCGTGGGCGACGGCGCGGGCCGTCCCGAAGTCGTCGTCGACTACGCCCACACGCCCGACGCGCTGGAGAAGGCGCTCACCGCCTTGCGGCCGCTGGCCCAGGCCCGCGAGGGCCGGCTGTGGTGCGTCTTCGGCTGCGGCGGCAACCGCGACGCCACCAAGCGCCCGCTGATGGGCGAGATCGCCGCCCGCCTGTCCGACCGGGTCGTGGTCACCAGCGACAACCCGCGCAACGAGCGGCCCTTCCCCATCATCGAGCAGATCGTTGCCGGCATCCCGGCGCGGCCGGTGGCGCAGCGCGTCGAGTCGCAGATCGATCGCCGGCTTGCCATCGCGCAGACCGTGGCCGTGGCGGCGGCGAACGACGTGATCCTGGTGGCCGGCAAGGGCCACGAGGACTACCAGGAGATCGAGGGCGTGAAGCATCCGTTCTCCGACGCCGCCGAAGCCGGGAAGGCGCTGGCCGGGAGGGCGCGCGCATGATGACGCTCGGCCAGGCCCGCACGCTGTTGCCCGCCGCGCAGGTGGTCGGAGACCCCGGCGTGGCCTTCACGCGCGTGCACACCGACACCCGCACGCTGCGCGAAGGCGACCTGTTCGTCGCGCTCAAGGGCGAGCGCTTCGACGCCCACGATTTCCTCGACGCGGCTCGCGTCTCTGGCGCCGTTGCGGCGCTGGCCTCGCATGGCATCGCCGAGGCGGGGCTGCCGGGCCTGCGGGTCGATGATCCGCTTGCAGCGCTGCAGGCCCTCGCCACGGGCTGGCGCGCCCGGCATCCGCTGCCCCTGGTGGCGGTGACCGGCAGCAACGGCAAGACGACGGTCACGCAGATGATCGCGGCCATCCTGCGCGCGGCGCACGGCGAAGCCGCGCTGGGCACCGAAGGCAACCTGAACAACCACATCGGTGTCCCGCTCACGGTGCTGCGCCTGCGGCCGCACCACCGCGCCGCGGTCGTCGAGCTCGGCATGAATCACCCGGGCGAGATCGGCGAGCTGGCGGCCATCGCGCAGCCCACCGTCGGCCTGGTCAACAACGCCCAGCGCGAGCACCAGGAGTTCATGCACAGCGTCGAGGCCGTCGCGCGCGAGAACGGCAGCGTGATCGCGGCGCTGCCGGCCGACGGCACGGCGGTCTTCCCGGCCGACGAGGAGTTCACGCCGCTTTGGCGCGAGGTGGCTGGCGAGCGCCGCGTGCTGAGCTTCGCGCTCGATGCCCCCGCGGACGTGAAGGCGAGCGCCCGCTGGCTGCTGGACCACTGGCAGGTCACGCTGGCCACGCCCGCCGGCACCATCGACATCGCGCTGCACATCGCCGGCCGGCACAACGTGAAGAACGCCGCCGCGGCAGCGGCCGCGGCGCTGGCCGCCGGCGTGCCGCCCGAGGCGATCGCGCAAGGCCTGTCCGCCTTCACGCCCGTCAAGGGCCGATCGCAGGTGAAGCCGCTGCTGGTCCGCGGCCAGCCGCGAACGCTGATCGACGACAGCTACAACGCCAACCCCGATTCCGTCCGCGCCGCGATCGACGTGCTGGCCGAGCTGCCGCGCCCGCGCTGGCTGGTGATGGGCGACATGGGCGAGGTCGGCAACCAGGGTCCGGCCTTCCACGCCGAGGTGGGCCAGCACGCGCACGCCGCGGGCATCGAGACGGTCTGGTGCGTGGGCGAACTGATGCGGCACGCCGCCGCGGGCACGGGCGCGCGCCACTTCGAGACGGTCGAGGGTCTGCTGGCCGCGCTGGCCGAGGAGGCCCCGCCGTTCTCGTCGGTGCTGGTCAAGGGCTCGCGCTTCATGAGGATGGAGCGGGTGGTGCAGGCCCTGCAGTCGGGGGGAGGGACGCCGCATGCTGCTTAGCCTTGCCCAGTGGTTGCAGAGCCAGTACGCCGAGCAGTTCGGCTTCCTGCGCGTCTTCCAGTACCAGACCTTCCGCGCGGTGCTGGCCGCGATGACGGCGCTGCTGATCGGGCTGATCTTCGGCCCCTTCGTGATCCGGCGCCTGACCGAGCTGAAGATCGGCCAGCCCATCCGCGAGTACGGCGTGCAGACACACCTGGTGAAGGCCGGCACGCCGACCATGGGCGGCGCGCTGATCCTCATCGGCATCGGCGTGGCCACGGTGCTGTGGAGCGACTGGAGCAACCGCTTCGTCTGGATCACCATGCTGGTGACCTTCGGCTTCGGCGCCATCGGCTGGGTAGACGACTGGCGCAAGGTCGTGCTGAAGGACCCGGAAGGCATGCCCTCGAAGGAGAAGTTCTTCTGGCAGTCGGCGATCGGCCTGGTGGCCGCGCTCTACCTGGCGTTCAGCGTTTCGGAGACTTCGAACATCCGGGTGCTGGAGCTGTTCGTGCGCTGGGTCACCAGCGGCTTCTCGAACGACCTGCCGCCCAAGGCCGACCTGATGGTGCCCTTCTTCAAGACCATCAGCTACCCGCTGGGCGTGTTCGGCTTCATCGGCCTGACCTACTTCGTCATCGTCGGCGCCAGCAACGCGGTCAACCTGACGGACGGCCTGGACGGCCTGGCCATCATGCCGGTGGTGCTGGTCTCGGCGACGCTGGGCATCTTCGCCTACGTGACCGGCAACTCGGTGTACTCGAAGTACCTGCTGTTCCCGTACATCCCGGGGGCCGGCGAGTTGCTCATCTTCTGCGCCGCGATCGGCGGCGCGGGCCTGGCCTTCCTGTGGTTCAACGCCTATCCGGCGCAGGTGTTCATGGGCGACGTGGGTGCGCTGGCGCTCGGCGGCGCGCTGGGCACCATCGCCGTCATCACCCGCCAGGAGATCCTGCTCGGAGTCATGGGCGGCGTGTTCGTGATCGAGGCGCTCTCGGTCATGGTCCAGGTCGCCTGGTTCAAGTACACGAAGAGGCGCTACGGCGAGGGCCGGCGCATCTTCCTGATGGCGCCGCTGCACCACCACTACGAGAAGTCGGGGTGGAACGAGACGCAGGTGGTGATCCGCTTCTGGATCATCACCATGCTGCTGTGCCTCGTCGGCCTGGCGAGCCTGAAGCTGCGGTGAAGGGAAGAACAACAAGATGAAGAACCTGCAAGACCTCTGCGTGCTGGTGCTGGGCCTCGGCGAATCGGGACTCGCGATGGCGCGCTGGTGCGCGCGCAACGGCGCTCGCGTCCGCGTGTGGGACTCGCGTGAGAACCCGCCGCAGGCAGCCGCATTGGCGCTGGGCGTGCCCGAGGCGGTGCTGCTGGGCGGTGCCCTTTCGGCAGAGCGGCTGGAAGGCACGGGGGACCTGGCCGACGTGCGCCTGGTGCTGAAAAGCCCCGGCCTGGCCCCGGCGGACGAGCGCATCGCGCCCCTGCTCGCCGCGGCGCGTGCGCGAGGCCTCGCCATTCAGGGCGAGCTCGACCTGTTCGCCCGCGCACTGGTGGACCTGAAGGAAGAGCGCGGCTACGCGCCCGCGATCCTGGCCGTCACCGGCACCAACGGCAAGACGACGACGACCGCGCTGACGGCCCAGCTGGTCGAGCGCAGCGGCGCGCGCGTCGGCCTGGCCGGCAACATCGGCCCGACGATGCTGGACACGCTGGCCGCGGCGCTGGACCTGGAGCCGGCGCCGGTGCCGGCAACCGCGGCGGCGCAGCCGACTCGCGTGGAAGCCGACGAGGAGGACGAGCAGCCCACGCTGCCGGGTGCCTTCGTCGATGCCCGCCCGCTGGACGACCGCACGGTGCCGATGCCGCTGGAGGCCGCCGGCCTCACGCCCGATTCGATCGACGTGCCCGTCGATGTCACGGGGGTGGCCGACACGGTGGACGTGCCCGTCGACGTAACCGGCGCCGCCAACACGGTGGACGTCCGCGTGGACGTGAGCGGCGCGGGCGACAAGGTCGACCTGCCTGTCGACCTGACCTTCGCCGAGGCTTCGATCGAGCTGCCGCTCGATCAGGCCGACGAAGAGGCGCCACTGCAGCTTGCGCCGCCGCCGCCGGCCGTGCCGGTGTTCGAGCACCTGCCCGAGGTCTGGGTGCTGGAGCTGTCCAGCTTCCAGCTCGAAGGCGTGCAGGCCTTCGAGCCGAGCGCTGCAGCGGTGCTCAACGTGACCCAGGACCACCTCGACTGGCACGGCGACATGGCGGCCTACGCGGCGGCCAAGGCACGCATCTTCGGCCAGCACGGCGTGATGGTGATCAACCGCGACGATCCGATGGTCGAGGCGATGGTGCCGGCCCCGGTCGTCGTCAAGGGCGCCCGGGGCAAGGCCGCGAAGCCGGTGTCGCGCAAGGTGATCCGCTTCGGCCTGGATGCGCCCCGGCACCCGAGCGACTTCGGCCTGGTGACCGAAGGCGGCATGGCCTGGCTGGTGCGCGCCTTGCCCGGCGACGAGACCGTGAAGAAGCGGAACAAGCCCCCAGGCCGCCGCGCTGCGGCGTCCGCCCCCCAAGGGGGACTCGAAGACTTGGGGCGGCCCGGCTTCTTCGAGGACGAGGAAGAGGAGATCCATCTGCAGCGGCTCATGCCCGCCGATGCGCTGCGCATCCGTGGCCGGCACAACGCTGCCAACGCGCTGGCCGCGCTGGCGCTCGCCACCGCCATCGGCAGGCCGCTCGCCCCCATGCTGCACGGCCTGCGCGAATACCGCGGCGAGCCGCACCGCGTCGAATCCATCGGCTTCGTCGGCGGCGTCGAGGCGGTGGACGACAGCAAGGGCACCAACGTCGGCGCGACGGTCGCGGCCATCGATGGCCTGGGCGAGGACCGCGTCAGCGCCAAGCTGCTCGTGATCCTCGGCGGCGACGGCAAGGGCCAGGACTTCTCGCCGCTGGCCGCGCCGGTCTCGCGACATGCGCGCGCGGTCGCGACGATCGGCCGGGACGCCGAGGCGATCGAAGGCGTGCTCGCGGCCACCGGCGTGCCCATCCAGCGCCACGCCACGCTCGAAGAGGCGGTGCGCTGGTGCTTCGCCCAGGCACACGAAGGCGACGCCGTGCTGCTGAGCCCCGCCTGTGCCAGCCTCGACATGTTCCGCAACTACGCGCATCGCGCCGAGGTCTTTGCCGACACGGTGCGCCAGATCGCGGCCGAGAAGGGAGAGGTCCTCGAATGAGCGCAGCAGGGCCGCTCCCAAGGCGCTCGCTCCCCCTCGGGGGGGCCGGCGTGCCGCGACGAAGGGGGCTCGAATGACCCGAGGGGCCACAGCCGTCGAGCCGCGCGCGACCTGGCGCGAGCGCCTCGCCGCGCTTGCGGCCTGGTGGCCGCGCGCTCGCTCGCGGGCGGAGTCCCTGCCCATCCGCGACTGGGTCTCGGTGGGCAGCGGCAAGCCGAGCGCCGTCTCCGGCTTCGACCAGCCCCTCGCCTGGGTCGTGACGGCCTTGCTCGCGCTGGGCCTGGTGATGGTGTACTCGGCCTCGGTCGCGATGCACGACAACCCGAAGTTCGCCAACTACGCGCCGACCTACTTCCTCAACCGCCAGGCGATGTTCATCACGCTCGGCTTCGTGGCCGGGCTCGTCACCCTGCAGATCCCGATCTCGGTGTGGGAGAAGTGGGCACCCTGGCTCTTCGCCGCCTCGCTCGCACTGCTCATCGTCGTGCTCGTGCCTTTCATCGGCAAGGGCGTGAACGGCGCGCGCCGCTGGATCCCGCTGGGCATCATGAGCTTCCAGCCGAGCGAACTGGCCAAGCTGTCCATCGCCATGTACGCCGCCAGCTACATGGTCCGCAAGATGGACGTGAAGGAGAACTTCGTCAAGGCGGTCTGGCCGATGGCGGTGGCGCTCGGGGTGATCGGCGTGCTGCTGCTGGCCGAGCCGGACATGGGCGCCTTCATGGTCATCGCCGCGGTGGCGCTGGGCATCCTCTTCCTGGGCGGCGTCAACGGCCGCATGTTCCTGCTCAGCGTGACGGTGCTCGTCGGCGCCTTCGTGCTGATGATCGTTTTCAGCGAGTTCCGCCGCCAGCGCATCTTTGCCTACCTCGATCCCTGGAACCCGGAGTACGCGCAGGGCAAGGCCTACCAGCTGACGCACTCGCTGATCGCCTTCGGCCGCGGCGAATGGCTGGGCCAGGGACTGGGCCAGTCGATCGAGAAGCTCAACTACCTGCCCGAGGCCCACACCGACTTCCTGCTGGCCGTGATCGGCGAGGAGCTCGGCTTCGTCGTCGTGCTGGCGGTGATCGTCGCCTTCTTCTGGCTTACCCGCCGCATCTTCGTCATCGGCCGCCAGGCGATCGCGCTGGACCGCGTCTTCGCCGGCCTGATGGCCCAAGGCATAGGCATCTGGTTCGGCGGCCAGAGCTTCATCAACATCGGCGTGAACCTCGGCCTGCTGCCGACCAAGGGCCTGACGCTGCCGCTGCTGTCTTATGGCGGCTCGGGGATTCTCATGAACCTGGTCGCGCTCGCGATCGTGTTGCGGGTGGACCAAGAGAATCGGCAGCTCATGCGCGGAGGCCGCCCATGACGCGGCACCTCGTCATCATGGCTGCCGGGACGGGCGGACACGTGATCCCCGGCCTCGCCGTCGCCCGCGAGATGCAGGCCCGCGGCTGGGCGGTGAGCTGGCTCGGCACCGAAGGCGGCATGGAGAACAAGCTCGTGCCGCCGTCCGGCATCGCCATGGACAGGCTGTCCTTCAGCGGCCTGCGCGGCAAGAACCTCGTGCAGACGATGTTCGGCGGCCTGCGCCTGCTCAAGGCCTTCTGGGATTCGGCGCGCATCCTGCGCAAGCGATCGGCCGACGCGGTGCTAGGCATGGGCGGCTATGTGTGCTTCCCCGGCGGCATGATGGCCTCGCTGCTGGGCAAGCCGCTGATGCTGGTGAACGCGGATGCCGGCCTGCTGCTGTCGAACAAGGCGCTGCTGCCGGTGGCCGACAAGGTGGCCTTCGGCTTCGACGGCCCGGCCGTGGGCAAGGTCAAGCACGGGCTCGTCACCGGCAACCCGGTGCGCGCCGAGATCGAGTCCATGCCACCGCCCGAAGTCCGCTTCGAGGGCCGCGAAGGGCCGCTGCGGCTGCTGGTCGTCGGCGGCAGCCTGGGCGCGCGGGTGCTCAACGAGATGGTGCCGGCGGCGCTCGCGCAGATGCCGCCGGAGCAGCGGCCGCTGGTGATGCACCAGACCGGCGCCGCGCACCTGGACGAGGTGCGGGGCCGCTATGCCACGCTGGGCGTGCAGGCCGACGTCCAGCCCTTCATCGACGACATGGCCAACTGCCTCGGCCACTGCGACGTGATCGTCTGCCGCGCCGGCGCCATCACGGTGAGCGAGCTGTGCGCCGCCGGCGTGGCCAGCATCCTGGTTCCGCTGGTGGTGAGCACGACGGCGCACCAGCGAGACAACGCGGAATGGATGGCCGAGCGGGGCGCCGCCGTCCACCTGCCGCAGGGCGAACTGACTCCGCAGCGGCTCGCGACCGAGCTGCTGCGCGTGAACCGCAGGCAGCTGATGACCATGGCCCAGAAGGCCAAGGCCCTCGCCCGCCCGCACGCGGCCGCGAAGGTGGCCGATGAGATCGAAAGGTTGGCGTCATGAAGCATGCCGTCAAGCACATTCATTTCGTAGGCGTGGGCGGTGCCGGCATGAGCGGCATCGCCGAGATCCTGCACAACCTCGGCTATGCCGTCTCGGGCTCGGACCAGTCCGATACCGCGACCACGCGCCGCCTCGCCGGCCTGGGCATCCGCGTGCACCACGGCCACGAGGCAGCCTACATCGACGGTGCGCAGGCCGTGGTGATCTCCACCGCGGTCAAGGGCGACAACCCCGAGGTGATCGCGGCGCGCGCCAAGCGCATCCCGGTCGTCCCGCGCGCGGTGATGCTGGCCGAGCTGATGCGCCTGAAGAAGGGCATCGCCATCGCCGGCACGCACGGCAAGACGACCACGACCTCGCTCGTGACGAGCGTGCTCGCCGAAGCGGGAGTCGATCCCACCTTCGTGATCGGCGGCCGCCTCAACTCCGCCGGCGCCAACTCGCGCCTGGGCTCGGGCGAGTACATCGTCGTCGAGGCCGACGAGTCCGATGCGTCGTTCCTGAACCTCATGCCCATCCTGGCGGTCGTCACCAACATCGACGCCGACCACATGGACACCTACGGCCACGACTTCGCGCGGCTCAAGAGTGCCTTCGTCGACTTCCTGCACCGCATGCCCTTCTACGGCTCGGCCATCGTCTGCGCCGACGACCCGGGCGTGAAGAGCATCGTGCCCATGGTCTCGCGGCCGGTGGTCACCTACGGCTTCAGCGACGAGGTGCAGGTCCGGGCCGTGAACGTTCAGGCGCTCGAAGGCGGCCAGATGCGCTTCACCTGCAAGCGGCGCAACGGCGTTCCCATGCCGGACCTCGACATCACGCTCAACCTGCCCGGCGAACACAACGTGCGCAATGCGTTGGCGGCGATCGCGGTGGCCACCGAGCTGGAGCTGCCCGATGCGCCCATCGTGTCCGCGCTGGCCAAGTTCGATGGCGTGGGCCGGCGCTTCCAGCGCTACGGCGAGCTGGCGGCGAAGGCGGGCGGCCGTTTCACGCTGATCGACGACTACGGCCACCATCCCGTCGAGATGGCCGCGGTGCTTTCGGCGGCGCGTGGCGCGTTCCCCGGGCGCCGTCTGGTGCTGGCCTTCCAGCCGCACCGCTACACCCGCACGCGGGACTGCTTCGAGGATTTCGTGAAGGTGATGGGCGGGGCCGATGCCGTGCTGCTGACCGAGGTGTATGCGGCGGGCGAGTCGCCCATCGTCGCGGCCGACGGTCGCGCACTCGTGCGCGCGCTGCGCGTCGCCGGCAAGGTGGATCCGGTGTTCGTCGACGACGTGGCCGAGTTGCCGGCCGAGATCGTGGCTTTCGCCAAGGACGGTGACGTGGTGATCTCGATGGGCGCGGGCTCTATCGGTGGAGTGCCCGCCAAGGTCGCCGAGATGAGTGGAGGTGGCGCATGACTGCCATCGACGTGAAGAGCCTGGGGAAGGTGGCCGTGCTGATGGGCGGCGATTCGGCCGAGCGGCCGGTGTCGTTCATGTCGGGCAACGGCGTGCTGGCGGCGCTGCGCTCGCAAGGCGTCGACGCGCATGCCTTCGACCCGTCCGAACGCCCGTTGACCGATCTGAAATCCGAGGGCTTCGACCGCTGCTTCATCGCGCTGCACGGCCGCCATGGCGAAGACGGAACCGTGCAAGGCGCGCTGGAGCTGCTCGGCATCCCCTACACCGGCTCCGGCGTGATGGCCTCGGCCATCGCGATGGACAAGGTGATGACCAAGCGCATCTGGGCCTTCGCCGGCCTGCCCACGCCGCAGTGGAAGCTCCTCGGCGCGGGGCAGCATGGCCGCGAGGTGACGCGCACCGTGCCCGACGAGCTCGGCCTGCCGCTCATCGTCAAGCCCGCGCGCGAAGGCTCTTCCTTTGGCGTGAGCAAGGTGGAGGGGTATTCCGGGATGCTCGAAGCGGTGGCTCACGCCGCACAATTCGATTCCGACGTGCTGTGCGAAGAGTTCATCGTCGGCGAAGAGGTCACCTGCCCCGTGGTGGGTGAGGGCGCCTCCGCCACCGCGCTGCCGGTGATCCGCATCGTCGCCCCCGAAGGCAACTACGACTACGAGCACAAGTACGTCTCCAACGAGACGGTCTACCTGGTGCCCAGCGGCCTGCCCGAGGCGGAGGAGCGCGAGATCCAGCGCATCGTCGTCGAGGCCTACCGCCTGCTCGGCTGCCGGGGCTGGGGCCGTGCGGACCTGATGATCCGCGCCAGCGACCGCAAGCCCTTCCTGCTCGAGATGAACACCTCGCCGGGCATGACCAGCCATTCGCTGGTGCCCAAGTCGGCGGCGTCCACCGGCATGAGCTACGAGCAGCTGTGCCTGTACCTGCTGGCCGGCGCGACGCTCGACAGCATCGTCCAGCGAGAGAAGAAAGGCGAGGCGTGATCGACATGGCCACCGCCGCCACCACCAGCCTGCCGCCCGACGTGCGCATGATGAACGCCACCGCGGTGGCGATCGTCCTGCTCGCCGGCGCGGTGCTGCTGGCGGCGGGCGCGGCCTGGGTGGCGCGGCAGCCGCTGTTCGCCTTCCGCTCGATCCGGCTGGAGGGCGAAGTCACGCGCAACAGCGCCGCCACGATCCGCGCCAATGCGGCGCCGCGGCTGGCGGGCAACTACTTCACGCTCGACCTGCAGGCCGCGCGAAAGGCGTTCGAGAGCGTGCCGTGGGTGCGCCACGTGGTCGTGCAGCGCGTCTTCCCCAACCGCCTGGTGGTGAAGATGGAGGAGCACCACGCGGTGGCGGTGTGGAAGGGCGACGAGGGCAACGACCGGCTGGTCAACTCCTACGGCGAGGTCTTCGAGGCCAACCTGGGCGACGTGGACGACGACGACCTGCCGGAGTTCGCGGGCCGCGACGACGGGTCCGCCGCCGCCATCCTCGCGATGTACCTGCGCCTCGTGCCGATTCTCAAGCCGCTGGACGTGGCGCCGACACGCGTGGCGCTGTCCGGCCGCGGCTCGTGGCAGATCGAGCTCGACAACGGCGCCGAGCTCGAGCTCGGCCGCGGCACGGATGAAGAGGTGATGGCCCGCACCGCCCGCTTCGTCCGCACGGTGACCCAGGTCGCCGCGAAGCAGCGCCGCGGGTGGGACCGTGCCGACCTGCGCCATGCGGACGGCTACGCGCTCAGGTTCAAGGGCCCGCTCGCCCCGGCCGCGGCGAGCGATTCGACAGATTGAGGGATCGAGACAGATGGCCAAGGAATACAAGGATCTCGTCGTCGGACTCGACATCGGCACCGCCAAGGTGATGGTGGTGGTGGCCGAGGTCATGGCCGACGGCGACCTGCGGGTGGCCGGGCTCGGCGTCGCCAGCTCGCATGGCCTGAAGCGCGGGGTGGTGGTCAACATCGACGCCACGGTGCAGTCCATCCAGCAGGCGCTGAAGGAGGCCGAGATGATGGCCGCCTGCAAGATCGAGCGCGTCTACACCGGCATCACCGGCAGCCACATCCGCGGCCAGAACTCCACCGGCATGGTGATCGTGCGCGACAACCGCGAGGTGACGCCGGTCGACGTGGCGCGGGTGATCGAGACGGCCAAGGCGATCAACATCCCGAACGACCAGCGCCTGCTGCTGGTCGAGTCGCAGGAGTTCGTGATCGACGGCCACGAGGTCAAGGAGCCGATCGGCATGAGCGGCAGCCGTCTCGAGGTGAAGGTGCACATCGCCACCGGCGCCCAGAGCGCGGCCGAGAACATCCTCAAGTGCGTGCGCCGCTGCGGGCTGGAGGTCGAGCAGCTCTGCCTTTCGCCCACCGCCTCGGCCTCGGCGGTGCTGACCGAGGACGAGAAGGACCTCGGCGTGGCGGTGGTCGACATCGGCGCGGGCACCACCGACGTGGCGATCTTCACCGGTGGCTCCATCCGCCACACCGCGGTCATCCCCATCGCCGGCGACCTGATCACCAGCGACATCGCGATGGCGCTGCGCACGCCGACCAAGGACGCCGAGGACATCAAGGTCGAGAGCGGCT
>CAMLGG010000007.1 GCA_946479475.1 uncultured Ideonella sp.
TCCTGACCACCGAGTCCAGCGACCAGATGAAGCAGGCCGGCCGCGCCGCGGGCGCCACCGGCTGGCTCGTCAAGCCCTTCGACCCGGCCAAGCTGATCGAGGTCATCGGCAAGGTGATCCGCTGACCTGCGGATCACCCCGCGAGGGCTGCGAGGGACACACGAAAGATTGACGAGCGAGGAGCCAGACATGGCCGACACGACGAGCGACAACCAAAGCATTGGCGACGGCATCGACCTGAGCCAGTTCTACCAGGTCTTCTTCGAGGAAGCGGGCGAGAACCTCGAGCAGATGGAGCAGAAGCTGCTCGAGCTGGACGTGGACGCCGCGGACGACGAGGAGATGAACGCCATCTTCCGCTGCGCCCACTCGGTCAAGGGCGGGGCCGCGACCTTCGGCTTCTCCGACGTGGCCGAGCTGACGCACCACATGGAGACGCTGCTGGACAAGCTGCGCCGCCATGAGCTGCAACCGAATTCACAGATGGTGGACGTGCTGCTGGCCTCGGGCGACGCGCTCAAGGCCCTGCTGGCGCGCCACCAGGGCACCGGCGGCGACGCGGTCGACACCCGCGAGCTGGTGGCCCACATCCGCGCGCTGGCCGAAGGCGAAGTGCCCGCGGCGGTCGCCGCTCCGGCACCGGCGCCGGCGCCCGCAGCAGCCGCTCCTGCCGCAGCGCCGGCACTGCCCAAGGGCGGCGTGGTCGCCCGCGCCTTGTGCCTGACGGTCGGCCCGAACGAGGATCCTTCGGTCGCCGAGGGCCTGTTCGACCTGTTCAAGGAAGTGACCAACCTCGGCACGATAGAGCCGCTGGCCAACGGCAGTGCCGAGGGCATGCGCCGCTTCAAGATCGTGACCACCTCCAGCGACAGCGACCTGCTGGACCTGTTCACCTTCCACATCGCCCGCGAGCACATGCAGCTCGCGCCGCTGGACGCCGGCTACGGCTTCTTCAACGAGAACCCCGGCGCGCCGCCCGAGCAGATCCCGCCCGACCTGGGCTACGGCTTCTTCGATGACGCGCCTGGAGCGCCCGGCGCGAAGGCCGAGTCCACCGCGGCAGAAGGTGCAGCGCCGGCGCCCGCCGCCGCCCCGGCCGCCGCGCCGGCGACACCGGCCGCCAAGCCGGCGGGCCGCGCCGATGCACGCGCCGCCGCCGCCAGCTCCGAATCCGCCACCCTGCGCGTCTCGGTCGAGAAGGTCGACCAGCTGATCAACCTGGTGGGCGAGCTCGTCATCACCCAGGCCATGCTGGCGCAGAACAGCAAGAACGTCGACGCCGCGCTGAACCAGCAGCTGCTGTCGGGCCTCGCCGACCTGGAGCGCAACACCCGCGACCTGCAGGAAGCGGTGATGTCGATCCGGATGATTCCGATGTCGATGGTCTTCAACCGCTTCCCGCGCATGCTGCGCGACCTGGCGGCCAAGCTCGGCAAGAAGGTCGAGCTGGTCACGCAGGGCGAAGCGACCGAGCTCGACAAGGGCCTGGTCGAGAAGATCACCGACCCGCTGACCCACCTGGTGCGCAACAGCTGCGACCACGGCATCGAGCTGCCGGCCGACCGCGCGGCCAAGGGCAAGCCCGAGCACGGCACCATCACCCTCGTCGCCTCCCACCAGGGCGGCTCGATCGTGATCGAGGTGCGCGACGACGGCCGCGGCCTGAACCGCCAGAAGCTGATCAACAAGGCCCGGGAGCGCGGCATCGACGCACCCGACTCGATGAGCGACCAGGACGTCTACAACCTCATCTTCGCGCCGGGCTTCTCCACGGCCGAGCAGGTGACGGACGTGTCCGGCCGCGGCGTCGGCATGGACGTGGTCAAGAAGAACATCACCCAGCTGGGCGGCACGGTGGAGATCGACTCCGCCGAAGGCTACGGCATGAGCGTGAAGGTGCGCCTGCCGCTGACGCTGGCCATCATGGACGGCATGTCCATCGGCGTGGGCGACGAGTGCTACATCCTGCCGCTGTCGTCGGTGGTCGAGTCCTTCCAGGTCGACCAGACGATGATCAAGACCATTGGCGGCTCCGGCCGCGTGGTCGAAGTGCGCGACGAGTTCATGCCCGTCATCGACCTGGAGAAGGTCTTCGACGTGCCGCGCTTCGACTTCGAGAACGTCTCCAACATCATGGTCGTGGTCGAGGCCGAGGGCGGCCGCGTGGCCTTGCTCGTCGACGAGCTGCTCGGCCAGCAGCAGGTCGTGGTGAAGAACCTCGAAGCCAACTACCGCAAGGTGCAGGACGTGTCCGGCGCCACCATCATGGGCGACGGCCGGGTGGCCCTGATCCTCGACGTCGGAGCCCTGGTGCGTCGCAGTCGCCACTGAACCTGAACCCTGAATACACGGATTCCAGCAGTACCGTTTCCATGTTCCTCGACACCCTCTCTTTCCAACGCAAGATCGGCGCCCTGGTGGGCGTGGCCGTGATCGGCCTGGCCACCTTCGCAGGCATCTCCCTGTGGCAGGACCAGCGCCAGACCTTCGATGCGCGGCGCGGCCAGCTCGTGGCCGCCGTGCAGTCGGCGCAGAACATCGTCGCGGCCTACCAGGCCAAGGCGGCCGCCGGCGCCATGCCGGTCGAAGAAGCGCAGAAGGCCGCCAAGGAGGCCGTCAAGCTCTCCCGCTACGGCGGCGCGGACGGCAAGTCCGACTACTTCTACATCTTCTCGCTCGACGGTGCGGGCGTCATGCATCCCCTCAAGCCCGAGTGGGACGGCCAGCAGCTCATCGGCAAGGTCAAGGACGGCGCCGGCAACGACATCGTCAAGGCCCTGGTCGACGCACTGGGCGCGAGCAAGGACGGCCGCGCCTTCGTCGACACCATGTTCCCCCGCCCGGGCCAGAAGGAGCCGGTGCCCAAGCTGCAGTACGTGATCAAGGTCGACGGCTGGAACTGGATGGTCGGCTCGGGCCTGTACATGGACGACGTCAGCGCCGAGGCGCGCGCGGCGATGCTCGAAGGGCTTGGCCTGCTGCTGGGCCTGCTCGGCGCCATCGGCACGCTGGGCTACCTGGTCGCGCGCAGCGTGCTGCGCCAGATCGGCGGCGACCCCGCGCATGCCATGGGGGTGATGAAGCAGGTGGCGGCTGGCAATCTCGCGGTCGACCTGCACGACGCGCCCGCCGGCAGCCTGCTGGACGGCCTGCGCGAGATGGTCGCCTCGCTGCGCCGCACCGTGAGCCACGTGCGCCAGTCGACCGACTCGATCGCCACCGCCTCGGGCCAGATCGCCCAGGGCAACGCCGACCTTTCCAGCCGCACCGAGCAGACCGCCAGCAACCTGCAGGAGACCGCCTCCTCGATGGAGCAGCTCACCGGCACGGTGCGCCAGACCGCCGACTCGGCCCATACCGCCAACCAGCTCGCCAGCTCGGCGGCGCAGGTGGCCCGCCGCGGCGGCGAGGTGGTCTCGCAGGTCGTCTCGACCATGGACGAGATCAACACCAGCTCGAAGAAGATCGCCGACATCATCGGCGTCATCGACGGCATTGCCTTCCAGACCAACATCCTGGCGCTCAACGCCGCTGTCGAGGCCGCGCGTGCGGGCGAGCAGGGCCGCGGCTTCGCGGTGGTCGCCGGCGAGGTCCGCTCGCTGGCCGGCCGCTCGGCCGAGGCCGCGCGCGAGATCAAGGGCCTGATCGGCACCAGCGTCGACAAGGTCGAGGCCGGTTCGCGCCTGGTGCAGGACGCCGGCCAGACGATGAGCGAGATCGTTGCCAGCGTGCAGCGCGTGACCGACATCATCGGCGAGATCACCGCCGCCGCCAGCGAGCAGAGCCAGGGCATCGGCCAGGTCAACGCCGCCGTGACCCAGCTGGACCAGATGACGCAGCAGAACGCCGCCCTGGTGGAGCAATCCGCCGCGGCCGCGCAGAGCATGCGCGAGCAGGCCCACACGCTGGCCGAGGTCGTCTCCGTCTTCCGCACCGGCGAAGCGCGCGTGCCGGCCTGACGACTCGCCCGACGAATCCCATCACACCGAGAACCACGCCATGCTTTCATCCCTGTCCATCAAGCAACGCGCGGCCATCATGCTGGGGCTCATCGCCTCCGGCCCGGCCTGCGTGGCCATCGGCGCCAGCAACGGCTGGTCCGCCGGCGCGCTGATCGCGGCCAGCGCCGGCTTCGGCACGCTGGCCGGCGCGGCCTTCGTCGCCAGCCTGGGCGTGCTCAAGCGCTTCACCTCCGAGCTGACGGTGCATGCCAATCGCCTTGCCCAGGGCGACCTCTCGGGCGAGATCGACACCACCGGCAACGGCAACCCCGATGCCGCCGCCACGCTGCGCGCGCTGGCCTCGCTGCAAGCCGAGCTGCGCCGCTCGATCGGCGCCATCCGCACGGGCGCCGACGGCGTGACGAACGCCGCGCGCGAGATCGCCCTCGGCAACGCCGACCTTTCGCAGCGCACCGAACAGACCGCGAGCAACCTGCAGCAGGCGGCCAGCTCCATGAGCCAGCTCAACGGCACCGTGCGCCAGAGCGCCGATGCCGCCGCCCAGGCCAACCAGCTGGCCAGCTCGGCGACCCAGGTCGCCCGCCGCGGCGGCGAGGTGGTCTCGCAGGTCGTCTCGACCATGAGCGAGATCAATGCCAGCTCGAAGAAGATCGCCGACATCATCGGCGTCATCGACGGCATCGCCTTCCAGACCAACATCCTGGCGCTCAACGCCGCGGTCGAGGCCGCGCGCGCGGGCGAGCAGGGCCGCGGCTTCGCGGTGGTCGCCGGCGAGGTGCGCTCGCTGGCCGGCCGCTCGGCCGAGGCCGCGCGCGAGATCAAGAGCCTGATCGGCACCAGCGTCGACAAGGTCGAGGCCGGCACCCGCCTGGTCGAAGACGCCGGCAGCACCATGGGCGAGATCGTCGCTTCCGTGCAGCGGGTGACCGACATCATCGGCGAGATCAGCGCGGCTGCGAGCGAGCAGAGCCAGGGCATCGGCCAGGTCAACGGCGCGGTGGTGCAGCTCGACCAGATGACGCAGCAGAACGCCTCGCTCGTGGAGCAATCCGCCGCAGCGGCCGAGAGCCTGAAGGAACAGGCCGCCCGCCTGGCTGGCGTCGTCGCCAACTTCCGCCTCGGTGGCGAGCCCGCGGTGCTGCGGCCTGCGGTCGCGGTGCAGCCCGCCGGCACCCAGGCGGCGACTGCCGCGCCGTCCGCCAGGCCCGCCGCCAAGGCTGCCCCCAACGCCGTCGTGAAGCCGGCCGTCCGCGCGCTGGCCGCCAAGCCGGCCACCACGGCCACCACGGCCACCACGGCCACCCCGGCCGCCGCGCCGGTCCGGCCGGCCGCGCCGGCTCCGGCCGTCGCCGCGAGCGTCGACAACGGCGACTGGGAAACCTTCTGACCGACCCGAAAGAGAACCGGACCATGAACTGGATGAGAAGCTTCTCGATCCGCCTTCGAATGCGCGGCGCCATCGGCATGGTGCTCGCGCTGTTCGCCCTGGTGGGCGTGACCGGCCTGCTGGGCGGGCGCCACATGGCGAAGCTGAACGACGAGTTCATGGACAAGTCCGTCCATGAGGTGCGTGCCGTCGGCGCGATCCGCAACGCCCTGGGCGACCTGCGCCAGCACGAGAAGAACATGGTGATCGACTACGAGGACGGCGTGGCCGTGCTCAAGCACCGCGAGAAGTGGACGCAGTCGCTGGAGAACGTGAAGAAGGGCTTCGCCGCGCTGCTCGAGGGCGAAGAGGACCAGGACAACACGCCGGCCCGCGCCGCGGTGAAGGAGCTCGACGCCTACGCCGCCGACACTCAGCGCGTGCTGGAGCAGATCCAGAACGGCGCCTACGACAACGCCCGCACCGCCGACAAGATGCTGGCCCGTGCCAAGGAGCATGTGCACAACGTCGAGGTGAACGTGCAGGCGGTCGAGAAGATCGTCGACGACGAGGCCCGAGCCACCCAGGCCGAGTTCGCCGGCTCCATGCGCATGACCTTCATGGTCTTCGTCGCCGTGCTCGGCTTGACGGTGCTGGTCGTCGTGCCGCTGACTTTGATGAACTCGGTGGCCATCACCAGGCCGGTGGACCACGCGCGCGAAGTGGCCCTGGCCATCGCCCAGGGCGACCTGACCCGCCACATCGACACCGGCGGCCGCGACGAGACGGCCGACCTGCTGCGCGCCCTCTCCCACATGCAGCAATCGCTCGCCGGGCTGGTGGGCGAGGTTCGCCAGGCCTCGGAGAACATCCACACCGCCTCCAACGAAGTCGCCTCGGGCAACACCGATCTGTCGCACCGCACCGAGCAGGCCGCCGGCAGCCTGCAGCAGACCGCCAGCTCCATGGAGCAGCTGACCGGCAACGTCAGGCAAAGCGCCGAGGCGGCCCACCAGGCCAGCCAGCTGGCCGGCTCGGCGTCCAGCGTGGCCCAGCGCGGCGGCGAGGCGGTGAGCCAGGTCGTCGCCACCATGGACGAGATCAACCAGGCCTCGCGCAAGATCGGCGACATCATCGGCGTGATCGACGGCATCGCCTTCCAGACCAACATCCTGGCGCTCAACGCCGCGGTCGAGGCCGCGCGCGCGGGCGAGCAGGGCCGCGGCTTCGCGGTGGTCGCCGGCGAGGTGCGCTCGCTGGCCGGCCGCTCGGCCGAGGCCGCGCGCGAGATCAAGTCTCTCATCGCCGCCTCGGTCGAGAAGGTCGACTCCGGCAGCCGCCAGGTGCAGGACGCCGGCGCCACGATGAGCGAGATCGTCGCCTCGGTGCGCCGCGTGGCGGACATCATCCGCGAGATCACCGCCGCCTCCTCCGAGCAGAGCCAGGGCATAGGCCAGGTCAACTCGGCGGTCAATGCGCTGGACCAGATGACGCAGCAGAACGCCGCGCTGGTGGAGCAATCCGCCGCCGCGGCCGAGAGCCTGAAGGATCAGGCCAGCACCCTGCACGACCTCGTGGCGCGCTTCCACCTGGCGGACCGCCACGCGCGCTGATCGATCGACACAAGACTCGAACATTCCGGAGGGCAGATCCATGGAAGCATTCCTGCGCAGCATCTCGATCAGGCATCGCCTGCTCGGCGGCATGGCCGCCGTCACGCTGCTGATCCTGGCACTCGGCGTCTGGGCGACCTTCAGCTACCGCAGCCTGCAGGCGCAGGCCGACGAGATGCTGGACGCGCAGACCTCGGTCGCGCGTGACACGAGCGCCGTGCTCGCCGCGCTCGAGCGGGTGCAGCGCTACGAGCAGTCGGTGCTGCTCAACGGCAACAACGCCAACGAGGCCGCCGAGCACAAGACCCGCTGGGACAAGGAGGTCGCCTCGACGACCGCCCTGCTGACCGCCAAGACCGACGACGCCGAGCGCGCCAAGCACCTGGCAGAAGGCGCCGCGGGCCTGGCCGCCTACGCCAAGGAAGTGGCGCCTGTGCTGCAGCAGGTGGTCGACGCCAAGATCGACAGCACGGCCGGCTATGCCTACGCGCAGCGCGCCCTGCCCGAGCTCGAGAAGGCCCGTACCACCTTCGCCGCCCTGGTCAAGGAGACCGAGGCGCACATCGCCGCCGAGCGCGCCGAGACCAAGCGCCTGGGCAACATCCAGTCCACCGTGCGGATGGTTGCCGCGCTGCTCGTGCTGGGCGTGGGCTTCGGGCTGATGTGGACGGTGTCGCGCTCGATCGCCCGCCCGCTGGACCGGGCCACGGCCTGCGCGCAGCGCATCGCCCGCGGCGACCTCTCGGAAAGCATCCACGACACCGGCCGCGACGAGGTCTCGGCCTTCGTCCGCGCCCTGGCCGACATGCAGGGCTCGCTGCGCGAGATCGTGGGCCAGGTGCGCGGCAGCGCCGACAGCATCTCCACCGCGTCGTCGGAAGTCGCCAGCGGCAACCTCGACCTTTCGCAGCGCACCGAGCACACCGCGAGCAACCTGCAGGAGACCGCGGCCTCGCTGCAGCAGCTGACCACCAACGTACGCAACAGCGCCGACTCCGCCGCCCAGGCCACGCAGCTCGCCTCCTCGGCCAGCCAGGTCGCCGAGCGCGGCGGCCAGGTCGTCGCCCAGGTGGTCAAGACGATGGACGAGATCAACGCCAGCTCGCGCAAGATCGCCGACATCACCGGCGTCATCGACGGCATCGCCTTCCAGACCAACATCCTCGCGCTCAACGCCGCGGTCGAGGCCGCGCGGGCCGGCGAGCAGGGCCGCGGTTTCGCCGTCGTGGCCGGCGAGGTGCGCACGCTCGCGCAGCGCTCGGCCGAGGCCGCGAAAGAGATCAAGAGCCTGATCGGCTCCTCCGTCGACCGCGTCGAGAACGGCGCTCGCCAGGTGCAGGAGGCCGGCTCGACCATGACCGAGATCGTCGGCTCGGTGCGCCGGGTCAACGACATCATCGGCGAGATCACCGCCGCGGCCGGCGAGCAGAGCCAGGGCATCGGCCAGGTCAACACCGCCGTCGCCCAACTCGACCAGATGACGCAGCAGAACGCCGCGCTGGTGGAGGAGTCGGCCGCCGCCGCCGAGAGCCTGAAGGGCCAGGCTCAGCGCCTGATCCAGCTGGTGGCCACCTTCCGCCTGGACACGCACGCGGCGATCGCTGCCCCGGCACCGGTGGCGGCCCCTGCCCCGGCCGTCGCGAGCCGGCCCGCGCCGGCACCGGCGGCCAAGCGCGTCGAACCCAAGGCGGCGGCTCCCGCCGCACCCCGCAAGGCCCCCGTCGTCGCCACGACCGCGGCCCCTGCCTCTGCGCCGCAAGCGCCGGCGGTCGCCGCCTCGATGGACGAAGGCGACTGGACGACGTTCTGAGCCAAAGCACCGAACTGGCCCGCGACACGCCCGTTTAACGGGCGTTTTTCATTTCAGTGTCACCACGAAGATGCCGAAGTCAGCGCCGATGTCCTGACCATCCACCCCTTTCCTTCGAGGAGACACCCCATGCGTCACACCGCCGCTGCGCTCATTGCCGCGCTGCTCGTTCCCCTGGCCGCCCATGCCGCAGAAGGCGGCGCCACCGAGGCGGATGCCACTTCGATGGTCAAGAAGGGCGTGGCCTTCATCAAGGCCAATGGCAAGGACAAGGGCTACGCCGAGATCAGCAACAAGGCCGGCCAGTTCAGGCACCAGGACCTGTACCTCGTGGTCTACGGCCTGGACGGCACGGTGCTGGCCCACGGCGCCAACGAGAAGATGATCGGCAAGAACCTGATCGACCTCAAGGACGTGGACGGCAAGGCCTTCGTGCGCGAGCGCGTGGAGATGGGCAAGGCCAAGGCCTCGTTCTGGCAGGACTACAAGTTCACCAACCCCGAGACGAAGAAGATCGAGCCCAAGACGATGTACTGCGAGCGGCTGGAAGAAACCGTCGTCTGCGGCGGCATCTACAAGTAAGCCCCCAGCCACCCACGCGCCCGCAGCGGGCGTGACCTGCGCGCCGGAGGCCCGCCATGAAACTCGCCACCCAGCTGCTGCTGCCGCCCATCGCCACCGCGCTCGTCGCCCTGGCCGGAGCGGCCGCCGGCGGCATCGCGATGCAGCGCGAGGCCGGCCGCAACGCCGCGGTCTTCGCCGAATCGCTGGACCAGCTGCGCAGCATCACCAGCGCGCAGGAACAGATGGGCCGGCTGCACGCCGGCGTGTACCGGACCCTGGCGCTGATCGCCTCGCTCGACGAGAAGGCGGTCAGGCAGGTGCGGTCGGACATGCCCGGCCAGTTGCAGGGCATCGCGAGCACGGCCGCTGCCGTGAGCGCCCAGCACGAAGGCGACACCGCCCTGCGCGAAGGCGCCGCCCAGGTCGCCACGCAGCTGGCGGCCTACGTCAAGCAGGCCGACCAGGCGATAGACCTGGCTTCGGTCGACCCGAACACCGGCGTCGCCGCCATGCAGAACGCCGACGCCAGCTTCAAGCAGGCCAGCCAGGCCATGGTGACGCTGATCGACGCGGTCAAGCACGCAGGCGAGGAGGCCCAGGCGGCCTCGGCCGCACGCGGGCTGCGCACCGCCACCGGCTTCGGTTTGCTCAGCATGCTGCTCACCCTCGGCGTGGTGCTGGGCTCGGCCCGCATGCTGCGCCGGCAGGTGCAGGCGCTGAAGCAGGCCTCCGCGCTCGCCTCGGCCGTGGCGGCCGGGGACCTCACGGCGTCGCCCACGACCGCCCGCAACGACGAGATCGGCACCCTGCAGCGCGACCTCGCGCGCATGGTCGAGCGGCTGAGCGATTCCATGCACACGGTGCGCCAGGCGGCGAGCAACGTCGCCCATGCCAGCGGCGAGATCGCGACCGGCAACCTGGACCTCAGCCAGCGCACGGAGGTGACGGCGAGCAACCTGCAGCAGGCCGCCGGCTCGCTGCACGAGTTGACGGGCAACGTCGGCCACAGCGCCGATGCCGCGACCCAGGCCGCCGACCTCGCCTCCTCTGCGCGGGAGGTCGCCGAACGCGGCGGCCAGGCCGTCGCCCAGGTGGTGAAGACGATGGACGAGATCAATGCGAGCTCCCGCCAGATCGCCGACATCACCGGCGTCATCGACGGCATCGCCTTCCAGACCAACATCCTCGCGCTCAACGCCGCGGTCGAGGCTGCACGGGCCGGCGAGCAGGGCCGCGGATTCGCCGTGGTGGCCGGCGAAGTCCGCACGCTGGCCCAGCGCTCGGCCGACGCAGCCCGGCAGATCAAGACCCTGATCGCCTCCTCGGTGGAGCGGGTCGAGAACGGCGCGCGCCAGGTGCAGGACGCCGGCACCACCATGAACGAGATCGTCGGCTCGGTGCGCCGGGTCAACGACATCATCGGCGAGATCACCGCTGCGGCCAGCAAGCAGAGCCACGGCATCGGCCACGTGAACACCGCCGTCGGCCAGCTCGACCAGATGACCCAGCAGAACGCCGCGCTGGTCGAGCAATCCGCCGCCGCGGCCGAGAGCCTGAAGGACCAGTCGCAGCGGCTGATGGCGCTGGTCGCCGGCTTCCGCCTCGACGGGCAGGCCGGGGAACGCGCAGGAGTTGGCACAAGCCGCGGCTGAACAGGCGTTTCGTCAAGACTTCCCTTCAGCTTGACCCCCATCAAACCGACACCAACCGTATGAACAAGCTGTCTCTTGGTGCAAAGATCTGGTTGCCGGCGGTCATCACCGCGACGGTGATCGCCGGCATGGCGGCCGTGACCGCCGTGCGCACGATCCGCTCGGTCGATGCGGTGCAGGCCGAGCAGGCCGAGCAACGCGAGAAGTCCGAGATCTCCGCGCAGTGGCGCGGCCTGACGCAGGCCAATGCCGGCCAGGCGTTCGCGATCCTGTCCAGCAGCGACCCCGAGCTGGGCAAGACGCTCAAGCCCGACATGGAGGCCATCTCGGCGCACATCAGCGAGCTGCAGAAGCGGCTCGATTCGCTGGCCGACGCGGAGGAGAAGGGCCTGCTCGAGCAGGTCGCCAAGGCCCGCGCCGAGTACATCGAGCTGCGCAAGTCGCAGACCACCGCCCATGCCAGCGGCCCGCTGCCGGCCGATGCGCTGGTGCAGCTCAGGGCCGCCATCAAGGCCTACGACGACCGGCAGCAGGCCTTCGTCGCGCTGATGAAGCAGCGTTCGGACCAGGCCGCCGCCGACTTCCGGGCCGAACGCATCCGCAGCGTCTGGGTCATCGCCGGCGTGCTGCTGGGCTTGAGCTCGCTGCTGGTGCTGAGCGGCCTGTACACCGCCCGCTCCATCGTGCGGCCGCTGAAACAGGCCGTCTCGACCACCGAGCGCATAGCCCGGGGCGACCTGGGCGCCAACGTCGACACCAGCCGCCACGACGAGCTCGGCGACATGATGCGCGGCCTGCAGAACATGACCGAGTCGCTGCGCCGCCTGATCGCCGAGGTGCGCAGCGGCGCCACCACCATCCACCAGGCCAGCGCCGAGGTGGCCGTGGGCAGCGCGGACCTTTCGACCCGCACCGAGGAGACGGCCTCCAACCTGCAGGAGACGGCCAGTTCGATGGAGCAGCTGACCGGCGCGGTGCGCCAGAGTGCCGATGCGGCTTCGCAGGCCAACCAGCTCGCCTCCTCCGCGGCCACGGCCGCGCAGCGCGGCGGCACGGTGGTCGGCCAGGTGGTCGACAACATGCAGGACATCTCGGCCTCCAGCCGCAAGATCGGCGACATCATCGGCGTGATCGACGGCATCGCCTTCCAGACCAACATCCTGGCCTTGAACGCGGCGGTCGAGGCCGCCCGTGCCGGCGAGCAGGGCCGCGGCTTCGCGGTGGTGGCCGGCGAGGTGCGCTCGCTGGCGCAGCGCTCGGCCGAGGCCGCCAAGGAGATCAAGAGCCTGATCGGCGCGTCGGTCGACAAGGTCGAGCACGGCGCCCGGCTGGTGCAGGACGCCGGCCAGACGATGGAAGAGATCGTCAGCTCGGTGCGCCGGGTGAGCGACATCATCGGCGAGATCACCGCCGGCGCCGCCGAGCAGCGCGACGGCATCGACCAGGTCAACCTGGCGGTGGGCCAGCTCGACCAGATGACGCAGCAGAACGCCGCGCTGGTGGAGCAGAGCGCCGCCGCGGCCGACAGCATGAAGCACCAGGCCAGCCGGCTGTCCGAGCTGGTGTCCACCTTCCGCCTCGGCGACGACGCGGCGCCGGCACGGCCGCCGGCCCCGCCGCCGGCCGCCCATGAGGTGGCTGCCCGGCAGGTGATCCGGACGGTGGCAGCCCAGGCGGCCCCTCGCCCCGTGGCCGTCCCCGCGGTCGCGAAGTCGCCGGCACCGGCCTCGCAGCCGCCCGCGGACAGCGATTGGGAAAGCTTCTGAGACAAAAGCCCTACAGATCGTCACGCCCGAGCCGATAACCCGTCGAGCAAGCGGCAACTTCAGCCCGTCCCACGCAAAGGACCCGACACATGGACATGATCACCGACGCCAGGCAAGTGGCCCGGCACGAGGCCGCGCGGGCGGCGACCAGCGCCAAGGGCGCGGCCGCGGCGGCCACCCACGGCGAATACCTCACCTTCCGCCTCGGCAGCGAGGAGTACGGCATCGACATCCTGCGGGTGCAGGAGATCCGCTCCTACGAGCAGCCGACGCGCATCGCCAACTCGCCCGCCTTCCTCAAGGGCGTGGTGAACCTGCGCGGCGTGATCGTGCCGATCATCGACCTGCGGGTGAAGCTGGGTTGCGCCAGCGCCGACTTCAACGCCTTCACCGTCGTCATCGTGCTCAACATCATGGGCCGCGTGGTGGGCGCCGTGGTCGATTCGGTCTCCGACGTCATGGAGCTTTCGACCGAGCAGGTCAAGGAAGCCCCGGCCATGAACTCCGCCGTCGACATGAGCTTCATCACCGGCATCGCCAACGTCGGCGAACGCATGCTGATCCTGATGGACATCACGGCACTGATGAGCGCCGCGGACATGGGCCTGGTCGAGTCCGTGGCCGCCTGACCGACCTAGACTGACGCCAAGGGCCCCGCGACGCGGGGCCTTTTCGTTTCCGGCGCCGCTGTCGGGCGCACCGCTTGCCCGGCATCCGCCGTGCGGCGCGCGCAATCGAGGCCCTGACGGCGGACGTGGTCGGCCGTGGCCTCCTCGATCTCCAAGGTGGTGCGCAGCGGGATGCCGATCGTTCAATAGCCGATCCCGCGCGCCATCAGCACCGCCAGCACCGGGATGAGCGCGACGAGAACGACCTCGGCCACCATCCACTGGCGGGTGGACCGCATGGCGGCCGCGTCCGGAATGACGCCGGCCTTGCGCCAGCGGACCAGGCGCACGGTCGGCACGATCGACAGCAGGCCCACGACGACGAACACGCCGATCTTGGTCCAGAACACCGGGTTGTGCGCGTAGAAGGCCCAGCCCTTGGCGCCATGGCTCGCCCGCAGGAAGCCCGCCGCCACGATGCCCATGGAAAGCAGCCCATAGGCGCCATCCAGCCGGCCGAGCTGGCGCAGCCGCGCCGCATCCGGCGTGCCGCTGGCCAGCACCAGCTCCGAGAAAAGCACCGCCACCAGCGAGAAGACGAACAGGTGGTGCACCGAAGCCAGAAGCGCGTCGAGGGTCAGGGAATTCATATCTTTCCACCGTCAAGATTAGGACGGGCGAATCCTAGGCGTGCAATTTGACACTGTCAAGTTAGAATCCCCTCATGGCGACCCGGCGAATTCCCTCTGCGGCTGACACCTACCACCACGGCGCCCTGCGCGAGGCGCTGGTCGAGGCGGCCGAGGCCCTCATCCGCGAGCAGGGGCTGGAGGCCTTCACCCTGCGTGAATGCGCTCGCCGGGCCGGCGTTTCGCACGCCGCGCCGGCCCACCACTTCGGCGATGCGCGCGGCCTGCTCACGGCCTGCGCAGCGGCCGGGATGGAGCGCCTGGCCGACACCATCGACGGCTATGTCTCGCTCGCGCCGGCGAACGACGCCACCGCGCGGCTGCGGGCCGGTGCCCAGGCCTACATCGATTTCGCCCTGGCCAACCGCGCCCTGTTCCAGCTGATGTTCCGGCGCGATCGCCTGGACCCGACGGACACCGAGCTGCGTCGCGTGGGCAAGCGCATGGGCGACGGCCTGCGCGAGGCGATCGATGCGTTGATGGCCGAGCACGGGCTGCCCGTTTCCGAACGCGGCCCGCGAATCCTGCTGGCGTGGTCGCTCATGCACGGCTATGTGACGCTGGTGCTGGAGCGCCAGGCGATAGACCTCTTCGGGCTGGACGCCGACGAGCACGCCCAGGCTGCCAGCGAAATGGGCGCCGAGCTCCTGCGGCTGCTCATCGGCGGCCTCGCCCATCCGCGGCGTTAGACCGCCACGGGCGCGTGGATACGCAACCTTCTGGTTGCACGATTGAGCCGCGAGGCCTATAAACATGCAACCAGGAGGTTGCACATCATGAGCAGCATGGATCGCATCGAGAAACAGGTCCGCCTGAAAGCGCCACGCTCGCGCGTCTGGCGGGCACTGACCAACGCCGAGGAGTTCGGCGAATGGTTCCGCGTCAAGCTGGTGACCCACTTCGCCGTCGGCGAACGCGCCCTCGGCCACATCACCTATCCCGGCTACGAGCACTTGCGCTTCGAGGCCACGGTCGAGCGCATGGAGCCCGAGCGGCATTTCAGCCTGCGCTGGCATCCCGCGGCCATCGACGCCACGAAGGACTACAGCGACGAGCCGAGCACGCTGGTCGAGTTCAGGCTGGAGGACGACCCTGGCGGCGGCACGCTGCTGACCGTCACCGAGTCGGGCTTCGACGCCCTGCCCCCCGAGCGCCGCAGCGAAGCCTTCCGCATGAACGACGAGGGCTGGGCCATCCAGGTGACCCACATCGCCAAGCATGTCGACGGCTAGGTTCGATGCGGAGCAGGCCGCGCCGCTGTTCGCCGCGCTGGGAGACATCACCCGGCTGGAGTTGCTGGCGCGGCTTTCCCGCAGCGGGCCGGGTTCGATCGCCGAGCTGGCGGCCGAGGCCGGGGTCTCCCGGCAGGCCGTCACCAAGCACCTGAAGGTGCTGGCCGATGCAGGCTACGTGCGTGGCGCCCGGCGCGGCCGCGAGCACATCTGGCGCCTGCAGCCGCGCCGCTTCGAGGAGGCCCAGGCCTGCCTGGCTCGCCTGTCCCGCGAGTGGGATGTCGCCTTGGCGCGGCTGAAGGACATGGTCGAGCGCTGAGCCCTGCACAAATCGTGCAGGACATGGGATTCCCCCGGGCGGCCCGCCCCGCCACACTCCCGGCTCAGAGGGCTGGAGGAAGCACCCATGTCGAATCCGATCGCGGCCGCGCAGGCGGCCGCAGGCGATCGCGCGCCTGCCGCAGCCGGCGCCGCCTCGCTGCTGACCGCATCCTTGCTCGCCGCCTGTGGCGGCGGCGAAGAACGCGACGACACGGCCGCGGCAAGCAACGCGGCGCGCCGGCGCACGCAGGCCGCAGCGGCCGGCTACGCACCCTACACCCCCGAGGAGCTCGCCGCCGCCTTCGCCCCCGACGACCAGGGCCAGGTCAGCGCGCAGGTGGCGTCGCGCTTCCTGAGCCAGGCCAGCCACGGCCCCACCGTCTCGACCCTGGCGGCCGTGCGAACCCAGGGCCCGGCCGCGTGGATCGAGGGCCAGTTCGCGCTGGCGCGCGGCGAGCGCCACGTCGACCGGATCTTCGCCCAGCGCGACGCGCTCGGCGGCTGGAACTACGCCGGCATCGTCGACACCTTCGGCCCCGAGAACTCGGAGCTGATGATGAACGAGGCCTGGCGAGCCTTCATCGTCGGCCCCGATGCGCTGCGCCAGCGCGTGGTCGCGGCGCTGCTGGAGATCTTCGTGATCACCACCCGCGTCGGCATCATCGGCATCGGGCAGAACCAGGTCACCGCGGCGGCCTACGTCGACATGCTGAACGACCACGCGTTCGGCAACTTCCGCGCGCTGCTCGATGGCATCGCCCGCAGCTCGGCGATGGGCGTGTACCTCTCGTACCGCGACAACCTCAAGGCCGAGTACGGGCCGGACGGCCAGGAGACGCGGGTCCCCGACGAGAACTTCGCGCGCGAGCTGATGCAGCTCTTCTCGATCGGCCTTTACAGACTCAACGCCGACGGCAGCCTGAAGCTGAAGAAGGGCCAGCCGCAGGAGACCTACACCCAGGACGACGTGTTCAACCTGGCCCGCGTGTTCACCGGCTGGCGCGTGCCCAAGCCCGTCGCCGGCGAGCCGGACATGGCGGAGTGGTCCAAGCCGATGGTCGCGGTGGCGGCCAACCATTCGCCCGAGGAGATCCGCTTCCTCGGCAAGGTCATCGCCGCCGGCACCAAGCCCGAGGCCTGCCTGAAGAAGGCGCTGGACATCGTCTTCGCGCACCAGAACGTCGGCCCCTTCATCGGCCGCCAGCTCATCCAGCGCCTGGTCACCAGCAACCCGAGCGCGGGCTACGTCGCGCGCGTATCGGCCGCCTTCGCGAACAACGGCCTCGGCGTGCGCGGCGACCTGCGCGCCGTGCTGCGCGCCATCCTGCTGGACCCGGAGGCGCGGGCCGCGGACACCGGCGGCGGCGAGTTCGCCGACATCCGCGGCAAGGTCCGCGAGCCGATGCTCCGGCTGGTGGCGGTGGCGCGTGCGATGGAGGCCGGCGACCCGGGCACCATCGTCTACCCGATAGCCAACCTGAGCGGCGCCTCCACCGGCGTGGGCCAGGCGCCGCTGAAGTCGCCCTCGGTCTTCAACTTCTTCCGCCCCGGCTATGCCGCGCCGCAATCCGAGCTGGGCGCACAAGGCTACGTGGCGCCGGAGTTCCAGCTGCTCAACGGGCCGGTCATCGCGGCCTCGATCAACAAGGTGAACGAGTTCGTGCGGGTGGCCGAGAACTACCTGCCCATCGAGCTGGGCCACCTTCGCGGGCTGGCGCCGCGAGCGCTGGTCCAGCGCGTGAGCCTGATCCTGACCGGCGCCTCGCTGCCGCTGGAAGACGAGGATGCCTTCGTGCAGCTGGTGTCCGCCGTCTCGCCGCTGAACCCGAAGCTGAGGATCCAGGTGGCCTTGCAGCTGGTCGCCTCTTCCGCCGCCTTCGTCGTCCAGGCCTGGTGAGGGACCCATGATGAGCACGATCTCCCGCCGCGCCTTTCTCGCCCATGCCAGCCGCTTCGCTGCGCTGGGTGCCGCCGCACCGCTGGGCCTGAGCCTGGCCTCCATCGGCGCCGCATCGGCCGCCGCCCTGCCCGACGACTACCGCGCGCTGGTCTGCGTGTTCCTCTACGGAGGCAACGACAGCCACAACACGGTGGTGAGCTACGACGAGGCCACGCATGCGCGCTACCAGCAAGCGCGGGGCAGCCTGGCCCTTTCGCGCGAGAGCCTGGCGCCTTGGGTGCTCGATCCGGCCCAGGCCTTCCCGGACGGCCAGGCCTTCGCCTTCAACCCGGCGTTGCAGGCGCTGCATCCCGTCTTCACCGGCGGCCAGCTCGCGCTCGCGATGCGTGTGGGCACCTTGCTGCGCCCGACCACGCGCGAAGACTTCTTCGCCCGGCGCCACCTGCCGCCCAAGCTGATGTCGCACAACGACCAGTTCAGCGAGTGGCAGTCCCTGCTCGCCGAGGGCGCGCAATCCGGCTGGGGCGGCCGGATAGGCGACCTGCTCGCCGCGGATGCAGGGCAGCAAGCCTCCCTCTTCACCGCCATGTCGCTGGACGGCAGCGCGGTGTTCTCCACCGGCACGGCCGTCAACGAGTTCATGCTCGCCTCCAGCGGCCCCATCCACGTGGCCGGGGTGCCGGGCGCCGCGGGCTCGGCCGCCGCCATCCAGGCCTCGCTCACCCGTGCCAGCGCCCACCTCATGCGCCGCGAGCTGGCCCGCCGAACGCAGGTGGCCGAGACCGGCGCCACGCAGCTCGACGCCGCGCTGGCCGGCATCGGCAGCTTCGGCCTGCCCGCCACCACGCTGGGCCTGCAGCTCGACATGGTGGCGCGCCTGATCGCGGCCCGCGACCGGCTCGGCATGAAGCGCCAGACCTTCTTCGTCAGCATGACCGGCTTCGACCTGCACAGCGGCATGGCCCTCGGCCACGCGCCCCTGCTGCAGGAGCTGGGCGACGCGATGGCCGCCTTCCAGAGCGCGATGAGCAACGCCGGCCTGGCCGACTCGGTGCTGAGCTTCACCGCCTCCGACTTCGGCCGCGCGTTGACCATCAACGGCGACGGCACCGACCACGGCTGGGCCGGCCACCACCTCGTGATGGGCGGCGCCGTCAAGCCGCGCCAGTGGGTCGGCGACGTGCCGCGCTGCGAGCTCGGGGCGCCCGATGAAGTGGGCCAGGGGCGCATGCTGCCAGCGATCTCGGTCGACCAGCTCGGCGCCACGCTGGCCACCTGGATGGGCGTGCCGGACAGCGACATGGCCACCGTGTTCCCCAACATCGGCGCCTTCCCGACCCGCACGCTCGACCTGCTGCGCTGAAGCTCAGAACCCGTCCAGCACGACCTTGCCGATGCTGCGGCCGCTCTCGACCAGGGCGTGCGCTTCGCGCAGCGTCGCCACGCTCAGGCGGCCCAGGTGGCGCGTCAGCGTGCTGCGGACCAGGCCCGCATCGACCGCGTCGGCGAGGTCGGCCAGCAGCACGCCTTGCTGCGCCATGTCGGGCGTCTGGAAGCGGCTGCGGGCGAACATCATCTCCCAGTGCAGCGAAAGCGACTTGGCCTTCAGCAGCCGGGCGTCGATGGGCTCGCTGGCGTCGTCGATCAGGCCCAGCTTGCCCTGCGGCTCCAGGGCGTTGATCAGCGCGGGGTAGTGGCGCTGGGTGTGGGTCAGGCTCGCCACCAGCTGCACCGGGCCGAGGCCGGCCGCGGCCAGGGCCTCGTCCAGCGGCTGGGCATGGTCGATCACTTGGTGGGCACCCATCTCCTTCACCCAGGCCTGGGTGTCGGGTCGGGAGGCGGTGCCTATGACCTCCAGCTTCGTCAGCCGCCGCGCGAGCTGCACCAGCACCGAGCCCACGCCGCCCGCGGCGCCGGTGACCAGCAGGCGCCGGCCCTCGCCGCCGCCGCGCGGCACGCCGAGGCGGTCGAACAGCAGCTCCCAGGCGGTGATGGCGGTCAGCGGCAGCGCCGCCGCCTGCACGAAGTCCAGCGTCTTCGGCATGCGGGCCGCGATGCGGTGGTCGACCAGCTGGCGCTCGGCGTTGCTGCCCGGGCGTTCGATCGCGCCGGCATACCAGACGCGGTCGCCGGGCGCGAAGCCTTCCACCTCCCGGCCCACGGCCAGGACGGTGCCGGCGGCATCCCAGCCCAGCACGCGGGCTGCCTGCCCCTCGGGCAACGGCATGCCCGCGCGGATCTTCACGTCGACCGGGTTGACCGAGACGGCGCGGACCTGCACCAGCAGGTCGTTCGGCCCCGCCACCGGCTCGGGCAGGTCGATGAGTTCCAGCGCGTCTTCGGCGCTGAGCGGGGCGGGGCGGCGGTGAGCGATGGCTTTCATGGCGTGTTTCCTTTCAACGGCAGGTGCTTCGATGCCCGGCATGGTGTCGCTCCGTCGACCAGCAAACCAGCCGTGGCAGACTGCGTGACTCGCAAACCGCATTTGTTGATCGAGATGGCCACGCGATCCGCCCCTGCCGCGCAGCTGCCGATGGAGCTGCCCACCCTGCGCCTGGCCCTGCGCGTGGCCGAGCTCGGCAGCGTGGCGGCCGCGGCGCGCGAGGCCGAGCTGCTGCCCGCCACCGCGACCGCGGCCATCCGCAGACTCGAGGCCCAGCTCGGCGCCCTGCTCTTCACCCGCCACACGCGCGCGCTCAAGGCCACGCCCGAGGGCGCGCAGTTCCTCGAGCGGGCGCGCCACGCGCTGGCCCTGCTCGACCAGGGCACGGCGGAGCTGCACGCGCCCATGACCCAGATTCGGGGCACGGTGCGGCTGGCCGTCTCGACCGATCTCGGCCTGCAGGTGCTACGCCCTCTGCTCGACGAGTTCCTGGCCCTTCACCCCGCGCTGCACCTGGAGCTGCGCATCAGCGACCGCGTCAGCGACATCGGCCGTGAGCCCGCCGACGTGGCGCTGCGCTACGGCGTGCCTTCGTCGGCCGAACAGATCGTGCGGCTGATGGCCGACAACACCGCCGTCCTGGTGGCTGCGCCGTCTTACCTGGCTCGCGCCGGCTGGCCACGGGAGCCTGCCGACCTCTCGCGCCACCAGGCCATCGCCCTGCGCCTGGCCAGCCGGCCCGGGCAGGCATGGAGGCTCGTGCCCGCCGGAGGCGGCGAAGTGATGGAGATCGCCACGCGCGGACGGCGAGTCGCCGACAACGGCCTGCTCGCGCGCCTGTGGGCGCTCGACGGCCACGGCATCGTGCTCAAGTCGCGCCTGGACGTGGCGGACGACCTCCTGGCCGGCCGGCTGGCGCGGGTGCTGCCCGGCTGGCAGAGCGAGCCCTACCCGCTGAACATGGTCTTCGCCCGCGGCACCCACCTGAGCGCGCGCATGCGGGCCCTGGCCGACTTCCTGCGGCCGCGGCTGGCGGACAGGGCAGCCAGCGTGAGCGACAAGGCCCTGGCGCGGTGGCCGGCGCCCGCGCTCACGGCCGGCTGAAGCCCGGAAGCCGGGTGGTCATGGGCCCTCGCCGTCTCCCGGCGCCGCCACCGGCTCGAACGGCTGCTCGATGAAGTAGATGCCCAGCCCGATGCGCGCGGCGCGCGGTGGCGGCTGCGCGGGATCGATGCCGGTGTCGCGCTCCAGCAGCCAGCGGTCCAGGCGCTCCAGCAGCGCCTGCGCCTGCATGGCCGACACGCGCCGGAACGCCGGGACGGCGCTGGCGGGGATGCGGTTGTACATCACCTTGCGCTGGAACCGAGGCGCCTCGCCGTGGCGATCGATGTTGTGGTCTATCGTGTCGATCAGGTCCGCCACGTCGGTGCCGAGGATGGCCAGCTTCTGCTCCACGCCGGTCGAGGGCACGTAGGCGCGGGCGAGCAGCTCTATGCGCCCGTCGGCCCGCCTGAGCACGGCGCCGACCCGCAGCAGTTCGTCCAGCACCGCGCGCGCCGGCACGTCGCCGCTGTGGCGCCGCACCAGGTCCGCGAAGCTGTTCTCGCCCTCCTCGGGCAAGGGGCGGGGGACGCCGTTCACGTCGAGGTAGGCGGGCTCGCGCAGCCAGGCGGTCAGCACCCTCGCCGCGCGGTTGTAGCGCTCGCCTTCGGCGCCTTCGCCCGGCCCGGAGGTCGAGAGCAGGCGGCTCACTTCCTTGCGCGTCAGGCCGGAAAGGATCGCGGCGCGCGAGATCGAAGGCTGCTTGCCCTCGATCGCGAAATCCTTCATCGCCACTTCGACGAAGACGCGCTTGGCGATCTCCTCGAAGGCCAGGAACGACATCGATTGCCGCAGGAGAACCCTGAACAGGGGCCGCAGCAGCGTGGCCACGGCCTTCTCCAGCACTCCCAGGGAGCGATTGCGTTCATCCATGGGTCGGGCAATCTATCCCATGGCCGACTGCCGGCGCGCGGCATCCGATCGGGGTTCTCCCTCGGCAGCCACGCCCTCGGGCGGCTGCCGGCCAGGCGGCGGGCGCCGGCAGGGTGGCCGGCGCCTGCGCTCGCGAGGACTTCAGGGGAAGGTGAAGCTCAGCGGCGGCACGGCCGCGGTCACGTCCACGTCCTGCGTCTTGACCACGCCTGCGGAGGCGGCCTCGATGGTGTAGAGGCCCGCAGCCGTCGGGTCGCTCGTGAAGGTGATCGAGGTCGGCGAGGCGACGTAGGTCGTGCGGACCGGCGCGTCGAGCGGCAGCGCGAAGCCGAACGCTCCCGAAAGGCCATCGACCGGGGCATGCGCCACCTCGATCGTCGGACCGCCGTTGAAGACCTGCAGCGCGCGCACCGTGGCCGTCACCGGGGTCACCGTGCCGGTCACCTCCGCGGTGCCCGAGGGCGCCGCGGGGGGCACGATGGGCACGCCGGTGCTGCTCACGTCGGTCACCGCGACGGTGTCGACCGGCACGCCGGTCATCACCGCGGTGGCCCGGCCCTCGGCCGTGACCACCAGGTCGTAGTTGCCGGCCGGCACGGGGTAGAGCGTGAACTTGCCGGCCGCATCGGGCACCGTGGCCTTGGCGACCACGCCGCCCTGCTGCACGGTCACCAGCGTCGTCGGCAGCGCGATCGCCGGGTCGACGTAGCCGACCACCGCCTGGCCCGCCGCGGTGTACAGCGGAATGGCCTCGATCACCGGCTTGAGGTTGTAGCGGCCGGAGTTGCCCGCCTTGACGACCGACTTGCACGCGTCGAAGTCGAGCACCAGGTCGACCGCCTGGCCTTCGGCGACGTCGACGTCCATGTTGACCTTGATGCCGCTCTGCGAGCCGCTGGGCGTGTTCAGCTCGGTCTCCTCGCCGCCGGTCGGCACGACCGAGTTGGCCAGCGGATTGGCGTTGCTGTTCTCGACCAGCACCATGCGCAGCTGGGTGTACTTGCCCGGCTGCAGCGGCGTCTCGCCCAGGGCCTCCATCACGCCGTTCTGCAGGTCGAGCAGGTCGATCTTGCGGGCCGGGTTCAGGACGATGTCGGTCCAGCCCGAATCCGTGTCCGACGCGTCGGCGTTCTGGTTCACGCGGATGCGGTCGATCGTGATGTTGACCTGGTCGTATCCGCAGGCGGGGGCGTCGGTCAGAGACACCCGCATGAGCCCGGTGCCGCCGATTCCTCCGCCGCCCCCGCTGCCCCCACCACAGCCAGCCAGCAACATCCCGCCGGCGGCCACCGCCGCCAGCGCCCAACGCGTCATCGTCTTCATGGCTTGTCTTCTCCTTCGTCAGCCGAGGGCTCGAAGAGCTCCTCGAAGTAATAGATGCCCAGGCCGAGCCGCGCGGCGCGCGGCTGCGGGTCCTGGGCATCGATACCCGTGTCGTGGTCCATCAGCCAGCGGTCCATCCGCTCGAGCAACGCCTGCGCCTGCATGGCCGAAAGACGCCGGAACGCCGGCACCGCGCTGGCCGGGATGCGGTGGTACATCACCTTGCGCTGGAAGCGCGGCGGCTCGCCGTGCGCCTCGATGTTGTGGTCGATGGTGTCGATCAGGTCGGCCACGTCGTGGCCCAGGATCGCCAGCTTCTCGTCGACGCTGGCCGAGGGCACGTAGGCACGCGAAAGGAGCTCCACCCGGCCGTCCGGCCGCTTGATCACCGCGCCGACGCGCACCAGCTCGTCGAGCACGGCGCGCGCCGGCACGTCGCCGCTGTGGCGTCGCACGAGCTCCGCGAAGCTCTTCTCGCCATCCTCCGGCAGCAGCCGCGGCATGCCGTTCACGTCGATGAAGGATGCATCTCGCAGCCAGCCGGTCAGGACCCGGGCCGCGCGGTTGTAGCGCTCGCCCTCGCCGTTCTCGCCCGGCCCGGAGACGGACAGCAGGCGGCTGACCTCCTTGCGGGTGAGGCCGGACAGGATGGACGCGCGGGAGATCGAAGGCTGCTTGCCCTCGATCGCGAAGTCCTTCATCGCCACTTCGACGAAGACCCGCTTGGCGATCTCCTCGAAGGCCAGGAAGGACATCGAGCGGCGCAGCAGCACGCGGAACAGCGGCCGCAGCAAGGTGGCGACGGCCTTCTCCAACACGCGCTGCGAACGGTTCGATGCGTCCATGGCTGGGAAATTTATCCCAAATTTTGCCACTGGCACGAGACCCTATTCGCAACAGGAGGTGTCCGTCCGGGTTGTCCGGCGGGGTGTCCGCGGACACTTGGCCGGCCCGCCAAAGACACCCAAGTGCTTGATTTTCAAGCGAATATTCTTCCGGAGCGAGGTGGTACGGGGCTTGCGAAACAGGAGCCATCGTCGCCACTGACCGCCCCGGACACCATGATCAGAGACACCTCGGCGCAGGACCGCGTCCTCGCTCCCGCCTCCCGCTGGCGACAGGGCCGCACCTGGTGGGCCGCCGCCGGCGCCGGCGTGGCGGTGGCGGCTCTCCTGGCCTGGGGCTGGCCGGCGCTCTCGCGCGGCTGGTCCACCCAGAGCTCCGTCAGCCTGTCGCGCCTGACGGTGGCCGACGTATCCCGAGGCCCGCTGGTGCGAGACGTGGCGGGCGAAGGGAAGATCGTCGCCGCCGTGAGCCCCACGCTGTATGCGGGCAACGCAGGCACCGTGACGCTGCTGGTCCAGGCCGGCGACCAGGTGCAGCGCGGCCAGCCGCTGGCGCGTATCGCCAGCCCTGACCTCGCCGCCCGGCTGGCGCAAGAGCGCTCGAACGCCGACGCCCTGCAGAGCGAGGCACTGCGGACAGAGGCCGACTCGCGCCAGCAGCGCGCGCAGGCGCAAGGCACGCTGGAGACGGCCACCATCGCCTACAAGACCGCGCAGAACGAGCTGGCGCGCCAGACACAGGCCTTCGAGGCCGGCGCCACGGCGCGCTCGCAGGTCGACCAGGCGCGCGACGCCGTCGACCGCGCGGAGGTCGCGCTCAAGCAGGCGCGCGAGCTGCTGAACCTGAAGGACGACACCATGCGCTTCGAGCTGGCGGCCAGGCGCCAGGCCTTCGAGCGGCAGCAGTTGCTGGTCAAGGACATCGAGCGCCAGAGCGAAGAGCTCACGGTGCGCTCGCCGGTCGACGGCCAGGTCGGCCAGCTGTTCGTTTCGGACCGCATGAGCGTGGCCAAGGACGCCAAGCTGCTGACGGTCGTCGACCTATCGCAGCTCGAAGTGCAGATGCAGGTGGCCGAGAGCTTCGCCCGCGAGCTGCAGCCCGGCATGCCCGGCGAGATCAGCGGCAACGGCCAGCAGTGGAAGGGCCGCGTCAGCTCCGTCTCGCCCGAGGTGGTCAACAGCGAGGTCTCGGCGCGGCTGCGCTTCGACGGCGCCCTGCCGGCACAACTTCGGCAGAACCAGCGCCTGTCGGTGCGCGTGCTGCTCGACCAGCGCGACAACGTGCTGAGCGTGGCCCGCGGCAGCTTCGTCGACGAAGGCGGCGGCCGGGTCGCCTACGTGCTGCACGACGGCATCGCCGAGAAGCGTGCCATCCGCCTCGGCGCCCAGAGCCTGGCCCGCGTGGAGGTGCTCGAAGGGCTGCAACCCGGCGAGCGTGTCGTGACCTCCGGCATCGAACAGTTCCGCGGCGCCGAGCGCGTCGCCATCAGCCCCTGACTCAACGAAAGGAGCCCTCCCATGCTCAAGATGCAGTCCCTGTCCAAGGTCTACCGGACCGAGATGGTCGAGACCTATGCGCTGCGCCAGTTCGACCTGGAGGTGCGCGCGGGCGAGTTCGTCGCGGTGACCGGCCCCTCGGGCTCGGGCAAGACGACCTTCCTGACCATCGCCGGCCTGCTGGAGGCCTTCACCTCCGGCCGCTACGAGCTCGACGGCGTCGACGTGAGCCGCATGGGCGACGACGAGCGATCGCGCATCCGCAACCAGAAGATCGGCTTCATCTTCCAGGCCTTCAACCTGATCCCGGACCTCAGCGTCATCGACAACATCGAGGTGCCGTTGCGCTACCGCGGCCTGCCCAACGCCGAGCGCCGCCAGCGCGCGGCCGATGCGCTGGCCCGCGTCGGCCTCTCCGCCCGTGCCCGCCACTACCCGAACGAGCTCTCGGGCGGCCAGCAGCAGCGCGTGGCCATCGCCCGCGCGCTGGCCGGCTCGCCCAGGCTGCTGCTGGCCGACGAGCCGACCGGCAACCTCGACAGCCAGATGGCCCGCAGCGTGATGGACCTGCTCGAGGAGCTGCACCGCGAAGGCGCGACCATCGTGATGGTCACGCACGACCCGCAGCTCGCCGCCCGTGCGCAGCGCAACGTGCACGTGATCGACGGCCAGGTGGTCGACATCGCCGCCGAGCTGCACCTGGACCCCTCGCTGCTGCGCCCGCAGGCGGCCGCCGCGTCGTGATGCGCCTTCGCCTCCTGGCCGTGGCCGTGCTGGCCAGCGTGCTCGCGCTGCCGGCCCATGCCGAGGACCTGCTGCAGGTCTACGCGCAGGCCCGCGCTGCCGACCCAGTGCTCGCTGCCGCCGATGCGCGGCTCGGCGTGCAACGCGAGTCCGCCGTCCAGGCCCGTGCCGCGCTGCTGCCGCAGTGGCAGCTCTCGGCCACCGAGATGCGCGACCAGCAGGACGGCTCGCGCAGCCGGCAGCTCGCCAGCACGGTCAGCCAGGCCCTGTTCGACCTCGGTGCGCTGCGGCGCTGGGATGCCGAGCGCAGCCTCGAATCGGCCGAGTCGCTGCGCCTGCGCGCCGCCGAGCAGGCCTTGTGCGCACGCGTGGCCGCGGCCTACTTCGGTGTCCTGTCCGCCCAGGCCGCGCTCGTGACGACGCAGGCCAACGAAGAAGCGTTCGCCGCCCAGGTCGCGCAGGCCGGCAAGCGCTTCGAGGCCGGGCTCTCCGCCCAGGTCGACGTCGACCAGGCCCGCGCCTACCACGCACTGGCCCGCGGCGCGACGCTGCAGGCCCGGCAGGCGCTGGCGGATGCGCGCCAGGCCCTGGCCGAGCTCACCGGCCATGCTCCGGGCGAACTCAAGCCACTGGCCGCGGACCTGCCGGCCGTCCCCCCCGAGCCGGCCGCGCCGCAGGCCTGGGTGCAGCGAGCCCTGCAGGCCAACCCCGCGCTGCTCGCGCAGGCGCGCGTGGTCGACGCCAGCGAGCAGCGCATCGGTGCCGCGCGCGCCGCGCACTGGCCCACGCTGAGCGCCGGCGTCGAATCCAGCCGCCTCGGAGGTGCCGGCACCACGGATGCCGAGCGGCGCGGCAGCACGCAGCTCGCCGTCACCCTGACGGTGCCTCTGTTCGCCGGCGGCGCCACGCAATCCGCTGTCCGGCAGGCCGCCTGGCAGCGCGACATCGCCCGCGACGACCTCGAAGTCGCCCGGCGCGCGCTGGTCCGCGAGACCGAGGCGCAGGTGCAGGCCGTCGCCGCCGGCGCGGCGCTCATCGAGACGACGCGTGCGGCGGTCGCCGCCGCCGACCAGGCCCTGGCCTCCACCCGGTCGGGCCAGAGCCTCGGCACCCGGACCATGACCGACCTGCTGCTCGCCATCCAGACCCAGGCCGCGGCCCAGAACGCCCACGACCAGGCCCGCCACGGCTACGTCCTCGCCCGGCTTCTGCTGCAACAGGCGGCGGGTGCGCTCGGCGAGCCCGAACTCGCCACCGTCAACCAGTGGCTGCTGTCGACCACATCCAAGGAGCCCAGCTGATGCTTGCCTACTACTTCGACTGCGCGCTGCGCAGCTACAAGTCGGCGCGCGCCCTGAGCGTGCTGATGGTTCTCGCGCTGGGCCTGGGCATAGGCGCCTGCATGACCACGCTGACCGTCTACCGCGTGCTGGCCGGCGACCCGATCCCGCACAAGAGCGACCGGCTCTTCAACGTGCAGCTCGATGCCGCCAGCATGATCGGCTACCAGGCGGGCCAGGAGCCGACCTTCCAGCTCAGCCGCTTCGACGCCGAGGCCCTCATGCGCGCGAAACACGCCAAGCGCCAGGTGATGATGACCGGCGCCAACGTGCCCGTGCAGCCCGACTCGACGGCGATCAAGCCCTTCTACGCGACGGCCCGCTACACCTCGGCCGACTTCTTCGCGATGTTCGACGCGCCCTTCCTCTTCGGCGGCGCGTGGGATGCGCAGGCCGACGAGGGGCAGGCGCGCGTCATCGTGATTTCCAAGGCCCTCAACGAGAAGGTCTTCGGCGGCGAGAACAGCATCGGCCGCGAGCTGCGCATCCGCAGCGTGCCCATGCGCGTCGTCGGCGTGCTCAAGGACTGGAAGCCGGTCCCGCACTACTACGACATGACCATGGGCATGACCGAATACGAGCAGGTGCTGCTGCCCTTCTCGACCGCCATGGGCCTGAAGTTCGGCAGCTCCGGCAACATGGACTGCTGGGGCAACTCCAACGGCCTGAGCCCGCGCGACATGAACTCGCCCTGCGCCTGGATCCAGTACTGGGTCGAGCTGGAGTCGGCGGACCAGGCCCCCGCCTTCCGCGACTACCTCGTGCAGTACTCCGAGGAGCAGCGCCGCGCCGGCCGCTTCGAGCGGCCGCCCAACGTGCGGCTGCGCAACGTGGTCGACTGGCTGCTCTACCAGAAGGCCCTGCCGAGCGACGTGCGGCTGCAGGTGTGGCTGGCCTTCGGCTTCCTCGGCGTGTGCCTGACCAACACGGTGGGCCTGCTGCTGGCCAAGTGCCTGCGGCGCTCCGGCGAGATCGGCGTGCGGCGCGCGCTCGGCGCCACGAAGCGCGCGATCTTCGCCCAGTTCCTCGTCGAGGCCGGCACGCTGGGGCTGGCAGGCGGCGCGCTGGGCCTGCTGCTCGCGGTGGCGGGGCTGTGGCTGGTCCAGCACAGCCCGGCGGAGTACGCACCGCTGGTCCGCATGGACTGGGGCACCCTGTCGCTCACCATCGTGCTCGCCCTGGGTGCCAGCCTGGTCGCCGGGCTGCTGCCCGCCTGGCGCGCCGCGAACGTCACGCCCGCCCAGCAACTCAAGACCCAGTGAGGCCCCGCATGGACATCCTGCCCATCCTCTCGACCCTGCGCCGGCACAAGACCGCCGCCGGCCTCATCGTGCTGGAGATCGCCCTCACCAGCACCATCGTCTGCAACGCGCTGCACATGATCAGCCAGCGCATCGAGATGCTGCACCACGACAGCGGCCTGCCCGAGAGCGAGCTGCTGGTGCTCAACGTGCGCTCCACCGGCGGCCCGGCCGATGCGGACGAGCTCACCGGCCGCGACCTGGCCGGCCTGCGCGCGCTGCCCGGCGTCAAGGGCGCCGCCGTGGTGAACCAGGTGATCTACGGCGGCAACAGCAACAACAGCGACGTGCGCAACACCGAGGACCGCAATGGCCCGCGGCAGAGCGCCTCCTTCTACGCCGGCGGCGAGCAGACCCTCGCGACCATGGGCCTGAAGCTCGCCGAAGGCCGGGACTTCAGTCCCGAGGAGTACCAGGCCAGTTCGGTGGTCGACCAGCAGGAGGATCCCAACGTCGGCCAGGTGATCGTCAACCGCAACCTCGCCGAACGGCTCTACCCCGGCCGCTCGGCCGTCGGCCAGCCGCTGTGGAGCTACGGCGACCACCCTTCCACCATCATCGGCGTCGTGGATCGACTGACCCATCCGTATCCCGGCAAGGCGCAGCGCGACGAAGGCTTCGCGATGCTGTTCCCGATCCGGCCCAGCTTCCGCAGCGCGAGCTACCTGGTGCGTGTCGACCCGGGGCAGCGCGACGCGGTGATGAAGGCCGCCTCGGGCGTCATCGAGCGCAACGACCCCAGCCGCATCCTGCGCGATCCCAAGCCCCTGGTGGAGATGCGCGCCGCCTACTACGCGCAGGACCGCGCCATGGTCGGCCTCATGGCCGGCGTGATCGTCGCCCTGCTGGTGGTGACCGCCTTCGGCATCGTCGGCCTGGCCAGCTTCTGGGTCCAGCAGCGCACGCGCATGATCGGCACGCGCCGGGCCATGGGCGCGACCAGGGGCCAGATCCTGCGCTACTTCCAGCTCGAGAACTTCCTGCTCTCCTCGCTGGGCATCGCGCTGGGCATGGGCGGCGCCTTCGTTCTCAGCATGGTGCTGATGAGCAGCTACGAGATGCCGCGGCTGCCGCTGTGGTACCTGCCGGTCGGCGCTCTCGTGCTGTGGGGCCTGGGGCAGCTCGCGGTCCTCGCGCCTGCGCGGCGCGCTGCGGCCTTGCCACCGGTGCAGGCGCTGCGGACCTGAGGAGAGAATCGACCCCTGCGATGCATACCGTCCTGATCATCGATGACAACCCCGGCGTGGGCGAGGCGCTCGCGCTGCTGCTCTCTCTGCGCGACATCCGCGCGCTGCAGGCGGCCACGCCGGCCGAAGGACTGGCGATCGTTGCGCGCGAGCGGGTCGACCTGGTGATCCAGGACATGAACTTCAGTGCCGACACCACCTCCGGCGAGGAAGGGGTCGCGCTCTTCCGCGCGCTGCGCGAACGCAACCCCGACCTGCCGGTGATCCTGCTCACCGCCTGGACCAGGCTGGAGAGCGCCGTCGAGCTGGTCAAGGCCGGCGCGGCCGACTACCTCGCCAAGCCCTGGGACGATGCCAAGCTGCTGGCCGCCGTCGGCAACCTTCTGGAGCTGGGCGATTCCAACCGCGAGCTGACCCGCACGCGGCACGAGAGGCGCGAACGGCGCAGGGCCCTCGCCGAGCGCTTCGACGTCGACGGCCTGGTCTTCGCGAGCGACGCGATGCTGTCGATGCTGGAGCTGGCCGCCCAGGTGGCCCGCACCGACCTGCCGGTGCTCGTCACCGGCCCGAACGGCGTCGGCAAGGAGAAGGTGGCCGCGCTCGTCCACGCCAACTCGGCGCGCCGCTCGCAGCCCTTCGTGGCGCTGAACTGCGGCGCCCTGCCCTCCGAGCTCATCGAGGCCGAGCTCTTCGGCGCGGACAGCGGCGCCTACACCGGCGCCCATCGCGCGCGAGAGGGCCGCTTCGAGGCCGCGCACGGCGGCACGCTCTTTCTCGACGAGATCGGCAACCTGCCGCTGGCCGGCCAGGTCAAGCTGCTGCGCGTGCTGGAGACCGGCCGCTTCGAGCGCCTGGGCTCGAGCCGCACCCGCGAGGCGAAGGTGCGCATCATCAGCGCCACCAATGCCGACCTCAAGGCCATGGTCGCGGCCGGCAGCTTCCGCGAGGACCTGTACTACCGCCTCAACGTCTTCGAGCTCAAGGTGCCGCCGCTGGCCCAGCGGCGGGACGACGTGCTGCCGCTGGCCGCGCACTTCCTCGGCGGCAGCGAGGCCCGCCTGTCCGAGGCCGCGCGCGAATTGCTGCTGGCCCATCACTGGCCGGGCAACGTGCGCGAGCTGAAGAACGTGATGGCCCGCGCCGCCCTGCTCGCCGGCGACGGCCCCATCCTGCCGGTGCACCTGCAGATCGAGCTGCCCGCGCGGCATGCCGTGGCGCGCGATCTCGACGAACCGGGCAAGGAGGCGGTGCAGGCCGCGCTGGCCGAGGCCCACGGGGTGGTCAGCCGTGCCGCGCAGGCACTCGGCCTGTCGCGCCAGGCGCTGTATCGCCGCATGGAGCGCTACGGCCTGGTGTCCGAGACCGGCGGGCCGTGAGACACCATCGGCGGGCCGAGCGCAGGGCCGCTCCCAAGCCGGCCGCTGCCGGGCGAGGACCGTCCCCCGGACGGTCCACGTCCACGGCAGCCCCCTCGGGGGATCGACCGGCGTACGCGTCGGGCGAGGGACTCCATTGAGCTGGCGCGGCAGCCTGCACGCCAGGCTCACGCTCCTGCTGCTCGCCGCCGTGGTGGCCGCGGGCCTGGTGCATGCGGCGATCGTGCAGTGGCCCCTGCCCCAGCTGCTGGAGGAGCTGCACCGCCGCCTGAAGTGGCCGCTGGCCGCGCCGGCGCCGGGCAGTGCCGCCGCGCTGGGACTCACCCTGCTGCTGATGCTGCCCCTGGTCCTCGCGCTCGCCGCCAGCGCCGCTTCGCCCCTGCAGCGCCTGCTGCGGGCGCTGCAGGGCGCGGTCCTCAGCTACCGCGAAGGCGACTTCAGCATGTCGATCCGCGCCCAGGGCTCGGGCGATTTCGGCGAGCTGCTGCGCCTGCACAGCGAGCTCGGCCAGGCCCTGCGCGAGCAGCGCCAGCAGCTGGCGCAACGTGAGCTGCTGCTCGACACGGTGGTGCAGAACACGCCGCTCGCGCTGTTGCTCGCCCAGGCCGACGGCCGCATCGTCTACGCCAACATCGCTGCGCGGCAACTGCTCGCGCAGGGCCGCAGCCTGCTCGGCCTGTCGCTCGACGAGGAGGTGCTGGCCGATGCGCCATCCGACCTGCGCGCGGCCCTGCAGAGCCGCCAGGACCAGCTCTTCTCGGTGGTCGACGAGTCCGGCCACGAGGAGCACTTCCACCTCTCGCAACGCGCGCTGCTGCTGCAGGGCCAGCCGCACCGCCTGCTGCTGCTGCGCCGCATGACCCGCGAGCTCGCCCGCGAGGAGGTGGCGAGCTGGAAGCGGGTCATCCGCGTGATCAGCCACGAGCTGAACAACTCGCTCGCGCCCATCTCTTCCCTGGCCCACAGCGGCGCCGAGCTTTCGCGGCGCGGCCAGACGGAGCGGCTGGCCGGCGTCTTCGAAAGCATCGGCGCGCGGGCGGCGCACCTGCACGCCTTCCTGTCCGGCTATGCACGCTTCGCCAAGCTGCCTCAACCCCAGCCGGCCGATGTCGAGTGGAGCGGCTTCGTCGCCCGCCTCGGCGCTCATGCCGCCTTCCGGCTCGACGGCCCCCTGCCCGACGAGCCCGGCTGGTTCGACGCGGTGCAGGTCGAGCAGGCCCTGCTCAACCTGTTGAAGAACGCCCACGAATCGGGCAGCGCGGCCGACGAGGTGACGCTGGCCGTGGCCCGGCGCGAAACCGACCTGCGTTTCACCGTCGCCGACCGCGGCCCCGGCATGAGCGATGCCGTGCTCGCACAGGCCCTGCTGCCCTTCTACTCGACCAAGCGCAGCGGCACCGGCCTGGGCCTCGCGCTCGCACGCGAGATCGCCGAGTCGCATGGCGGGCGCATCGCGCTGGCCAACCGCGAAGGCGGGGGATTGGCGGTGACTCTGGTGCTGCCCACAATCCGCGCATGAACGAGCACCCCATCGTCATCGCCGGCGGCGGCATCGCCGGCCTTTACTGCGCGCGCCGCCTGGCCGAGGCCGGCCATCGCCTGCTGATCCTCGAATCGGCCTCCGACCGCTGGGGCGGCCGCATCGAGACCGAGGACCTCGACGGCTTCCTCGCCGAGATGGGCCCGATGCGCTACGAGCCGACGCTGCAGCCGCGCTTCGCGGCCCTGTGCGAAGAGCTGGGCGTCGAGCTGCTGCCCTTCGCCGGTCCGAGTTCCGACAGCGTCACCGCACCCGACCTCGATCTCCCGCCCGAAGAGCGTGGGCTGAACTCCCTGCAGCTCCTGCAGCGCGGCGTGATGCTCATCATGGGCCGCGAGCCGGACGACCAGGCCTGGATAGACGGCCTGACCGAAGACGACTACATGCGCTTTCGCAAGCATGCGCAGCTGCATGGACAGCCCCTGTGGGCCACCGGCTTCTGGAACGCGCTGTCGGCCCAGGGCATCCTCAGCCATCGCGCGCTGGTGAAGCTGCGCGACACCGGGACCTTCTATCACATGATCCCGGAGAACCTGAACGCCATCGAATGGATCATCTGGTGGCTGCGCGCGCTCAAGACCGTGGGGCGCGAGCTGGCCACCATCTCGGGCGGCTCGGCCCGCCTCACCGAGGGCCTGCTCGCCGAGCTGCGGCGCCATCCGAACGTGACGCTCGCGGGTGGCCACACCCTGCTCGGCCTGCAACCAGCAGGCCTCGGCAGCAGCCGGCTGCTGCTCGACGTGCGCACGCAGAGCGGCATCACCCAGATCGGCACCGACCGGCTCATCCTCGCGCTGCCGCGGCAGCCGCTGGTCAAGCTCTCGCCGCAGCTGCCGCGCCACATCGCCCGTCAGCTCGACACCGTCAACGGCTTCCCGATGCTGAAGGTCTTCCTCGTCAGCAACGCGCCCTGGTGGGACCACGACCAGCCGCCGCAGCAGCACGCCAACTGCATGCCCACGCGCGAGGTGCATTACTTCCGCCGCCCGCGCGACAACGACCCCGACGGCCACGGCATGGTGCTGCTCTACATGGACCGGCCGTCGACCGAGTTCTGGCGCACCTACGTCACCGACCCGCATCGCCACGACCGCGCCGAGGTCGACCAGAACGGCCGCATCGTCGATGCCTTCGCCCTGTTCGTCGCCCGCGACGTGAAGCGCTCGCTCGAATCGAGCTCATCGCAGGGCGACGAGGTGCGGCTGACCGACCAGGCCCGGCGCCTGTTCCAGCAGATGACGCTGGCCGAGGCCACCGCCCACGTCCGCCAGTCCATCGTCACCTACGGCATACGCGACTGGGCCCGCGCCCCCTACGGCGCCGCCAACCACGGCTGGCAGCCGGGCGTGCGCTCGTGGAAGGTGATGGAATCCTTCAGCGCCTTCGACTTCGGCAGCGGCGCCCGCAACCTTCACATCGTCGGCGAGGCCTACTCCGACTACCAGGGCTTCATCGAGGGCGCGCTGAACAGCGCGGAGCTGGCGCTGCGAACCATCGCGCCAGCTGCGCTGGCCGAAGAGGGCGCGGAAGCAGCGGGCCTCAGCTAAGGACAGCGCAGCACCGCGCCCTGCTGGGTGCAGGTGCCATGCGGCCCGGTCAGGACCGAGCCGTTGCGCGTCAGGCGCGTGCCGTCGCTGGCCCAGCAGCCGGAGGCGTCGCAGCCAACCACCGTGGTGAGCGTGTCCGATCGCAGCGGCGCCGCTGGTGCCGCGGGCATGGTCGGCGCCGGCGGCATCTTCACCGGAGGGCCCAGGGTGACCGGCGGTACGCTGACCGGATTGCGGGCGGTGCTGGTCGCAGGCGCGTAGGCGTTGCCCCGGGCGCCCAGGCAGGCGCGCGCGGCACGCTCGCGCCACGGTTGCAGGCGCGCGGCCGCGACCGCACTGTCGGTCGGACTCGGGGCGACGTTCGATCCCCCGCCGCGCGAGGCGAGCACGCTGGCCTCCTGCTGCTGCAAGGCGGCCATGGCCTGCTGGCATGCCGGCGAGGCGGTCGTGTCGGGCACTTGCGCGAACGCCAGCGAAGTTGCGCAGCAAAGGGGAGCGAGCATCCATCGGCGCATGGCAGTTGGAGTCTCGCCGTACATCGAAGTTCGGGATCCGTCCATCGCTTTACCCTCCATCGACGACGCGCAGGCCGACGGCGGCCGGCTCGATGCGCAGGCGCCTGCCGTCCCCCGGCTGCAGCGTCAAGGCGCCAGACCGGCCCGGCAGGCTGATGCGCAGGTCGGGCGTCTCGCATTGCTCGTGCTCGCGCGTGACGCCCGGCCCGAGCGACCAGTTCTTCTCGCCCAGCTGGTAGCGCACGGCCTGGCCGCTGCGGTTGCTGAGCGCGAAGTGCACCCTCATCGACCCCGGGCGGCCGAACATCTGCACCGCGTAGTACCGGTCCGTGCCCGCGCTGTGGGCGACGGCCACGCCGGTTTCCGTCGCGCCGGGCTCCAGCAGGTTGTGCCGGTGGCCGGGCGAAGCTATCCAGCCTTGCACCAGGCGCTGCGCCAGCTCGTCCGTGCCGAAGCCGCGCGAGCTCATCACATAGGCCAGGTTCTCGGCCACCAGGCACCAGTCGTAGCCCTGCGCCTGCGCCCGTTGCGCGGGCTGGCGGCCGTCGGCCTCGTGGCTGTAGCGGTCCGTCCTCGCCATGTAGGCGGCGAATTCGGCCGCCGCGGCGTCGAGCCGTGGATTCGCGGCGAGCTGCGCACGCCCCTGCGACTGCCGGAACTCGTTGGCGCCGGCCACGATGCCCCGCCGGACCTGCGCGAGGTCCGGCTGCGCCGCCATCGGGCCGGCCGCCAGCCAGGCGAGGCCCAGGCCTATGCAGAGGGCACGCAGGTCCATCACGCTTCGAGGAGCAATCGCCGCGCCCGCGGCCTCGCGGCTCAAGGCGCCTTCAACCCGGCACGCGCCTCGGCGGCAGTGTCGAACAGGCTCGGCGTCACGCCACGCGCCGCCAGCGCCGGCCCCAGCTTGGCGCGAAGAAAGCCCGAGCTCGTGTAGCGCGTGACCTGCTCGTAGTGCCGCTCGACGACCTCGTGCACCATCGCCGCCCAGGCGTCCTCCACTTCCGGCGCCAGCGCGAAGTGCTCGTAGTTGATGACGCCGTTGACCTTGTGCCCCAGCGGCTCGAGCAGCGCGGTGATCTCGCGCCGCACGGCCTCGACGTCGTCGGGCGTGCGGATGCTCAGGTGCTCGAAGTTGACGAACAGGGTGCGTTGGTCGGCGTCGTAGGTGAAGCGCTCGGCCAGCGGCAACAGGAGCAGCCGCGCGCGCAGGCCCATCGGGCCCTCCTCGAAGATCGCAGCCTCCATCCGCCGCGGCTCGCGCTCGAGGATGGGTTTGAACGCCATGTGGGCGAGGATGTCGCGCTCCAGGTCCAGCCCGGGCGCGATCTCGGTCAGCTCCAGGCCCTCGGGGTGCAGGCGGAACACCGCGCGCTCGGTGACGTACAGCACCTGCTGCCCGCGCCGCCGCGCCTCAGCGCCCGAGAAGGTGCGCTGCTCCACCTCGGCCACGAACTTGGGCCCCTCCACGGTGGCGAAGGTGCCGGTGAAGACGAGCTTCTTGGCGTTCTGGCTGATGTTGATGAAGCCGCCCGCTCCGGCGAGGCGCTTGCCGAATCGGCTGACGTTGACGTTGCCCTGGGCATCCGCCTGGGCGAGGCCGAGGAACGCGAGATCGAGGCCCCCGCCGTCGTAGAAGTCGAACTGGTAGGGCTGGTCGATCACGGCCTGCGTGTTCACCGCCGCGCCGAAGTTCAGCCCGCCGGCCGGGATGCCGCCGATCACGCCCGGCTCGGCCGTCAGGGTGATGAGGTCGATCACGCGCTCCTCGGCCGCCACGGCAGCGACGCCTTCCGGCATGCCGATGCCGAGGTTGACCACCGCGTGCGGCTTGAGCTCGAGCGCCGCGCGTCGGGCGATGGCCTTGCGCTTGCCGGCGTGCAGGGGCTCGACGTGGCCGGCGGGCACCCGGATCTCGCCGGCAAAGGCCGGGTTGTAGGGCTCGGCGAAGGTCTGCTGGTGGTAGCGCGGGTCCTCGGCGACGACGACGCAGTCGACCAGCACGCCGGGGATCTTCACCTGGCGCGGGTGCAAGGAGCCGGCCGCCGCCAGGCGCTCGACCTGAACGATCACGATGCCGCCGGAGTTGCGCGCCGCCATGGCGATGGCCAGCGCCTCCAGCGTGAGCGCCTCGCGCTCCATAGTCACGTTGCCGTCCGGATCGGCCGTCGTCCCCCGCACGAAGGCCACGTCGATCGGGAAGGTCCGGTAGAAGAGGAAATCCTCGCCGTCGATCGGCATCAGGCGCACCAGATCCTCGGTGGTGCGGCCGTTCACCTTGCCGCCACCCAGGCGCGGGTCGACGAAGGTGCCGAGCCCCACCCGGCTCAGGTGCCCGGGCTTGCCCGCCGCGATGTCGCGAAAGAGCTGCGAGATCACGCCCTGAGGCAGGTTCCAGGCATCGATCTCGCCGGCGACGGCCAGCGCCTGCAGCTTGGGCACGAGGCCCCAGTGGCCACCGATCACGCGCGCCACCAGGCCGGCGTGGCCGAGGTGGTTCAGGCCGCGCTCCTTGCCGTCGCCCTGGCCGGCGGCGTAGACCAACCCGAGGTGGCGCGGCGAGCCCGTCTCCACGAAGCGCTCCTCCAGCGCGACGGCGAGGTTCTCGGGAAAGCCGATGCCCACGAAACCGCCGGTGGCCAGCATGTCGCCGTCGTGCACCAGCCGGATCGCATCCGCGGCCGACACGACCTTGCCCCTCTCCGCCAGGGCTGCCATCCGCCGGTGGGCGTTCGAGTGACGAGTGCCGGTTGTCGTGGCGGTGGCTTGGGAGGAGATATCCATCCGGACAGTGTGGGCCCGGCCCTTGCCCAAGACCATGGGGCCGGCCCTCCCCTTGATCGGACGCCCATCAAGCCTGACGCGAAACTGACAACGCGCTAAAGTCGATTCACCCAGCCCGAAGCCAGGAGCCCGCCATGACCTTCGCCCAACTCACCGCGATGAAGGCCTGGATGGTGGCGCACCGGGCACGGCACCCCATCGAGTACCACGCCTGCGATGCCGTCCTCACGCTCTGGCTGATGGGCTGGATGGGCGCCCCGGCCTTCTACCTGCTGGACGACCCCTGGGCCGTGGTGGGCTGCGTGGCACTTTTCTTCACGCCCCGGGCTTACCTGCGCTTGCGACGCTCGCTGCACGAGCGGCAGCGGGTGCGCTGCGACTGGCTGGAAGCGCTTCGCTAGCCAGTTGCCAGGGCCGGCGATCGCGGCGCATGCTCAATCGCGCAGCGGCGTCAACAGGAAGATGCGGTACTCGCCGTCGTGCCGGCCCCAGCCGACGATCTGGCCGCTGTCGTTGATCCCCGTGGCCACGTTCAGCGTCCAGCCGGCGCCGGTCACCGGATCGAGCCGGTGCGTGAGCGCGATCATGTGCCCCTGCCGGTACAGGAACGCCTTGCGGCCCAGCCACTTGTAGCGGGTACCGCTGCCCGTGGACCATCCGACGATGTCGCCCTTGCCGTTGATGCCGAGCGCCGCGCTGTAGGCGCCGCCCAGCGTCCCGAGGTCCGTCACCGTGCCGCGCGAGAAGAGCGCGGCGTGGAAAGGTTCGAGCGCCTGGGTGGATGAGCTGCCCACGACGTCGCCATCCTCATTGATGGCACTGCCGTCGCTGCGGCCGTCCGCCGTCAGCGCGCCGAGGTCGCGCATCACGCCTCCTTCGTACACGAAGGCCCTCCCCCTCCCGTCGGCCCGCATCGCCCATCCCGTCACCTGGCCCGCATCGTTGATGGCATAGGCATCGCTGTAGCTGCCGCCTAGCGTGCCGAGGTCCGACATCTGCCCATCGCGGTAGACGAAGGCATGCTGCCTGCTGTCCTTGTCATAGCCGAAGCCGACGACCTCGCGGCTTCGGTTGATGCCCCGGGCGATGCTGAGCTTGCCTTTGAGCACGCCGAGGTTCTTCATGTGCACGCCGTTCCACAGGAAGGCATGGGCGCAGCATTCGGTGCGCTCGGCGACTCCTGCGACATCCCCGCGCCGGTTGATCGCCGCGCCATGGCTGGTCGCGCCGCCGAGCGTGCCGAGGATCTCCAGCTTGCCGTCGCGGTAGATGAAGGCACGGTCGCCGTCTTCGGTCTCGACGGTGCCGACCACCCAGCCCGGCTTGTTGATGCCGATGTTGTCCAGGCGCCCCAGGTGCCTGTCCGGCGGACGATAGGCCGCCACGTCGGTGACCTCGTAGGTGGTGGCACCGGCGGCAGCGGTCGCCAGCGACAGGACCAGCGGCGCCCAAGGTCTCGGGAATCTCATGTTCGTCTCCGGGGTTGGGTGTGTCGCCGAGCCGGGCGCGGCGAGCGGTGTCGCACACCGCACGGCAGCCTCGGAATGTGCAGCGAGCCCGTCCATCCCCGGGACATCGATATCACGTCCCTAGATCAGCCCTCGGCACCCCCACGTCCGGTGGATGGCAGCCGCCTGGCAGTCCCCAGGTCCGCCAGGCACCGCTGGTCCGGAGGGGGCGCGTCATTGACTCGGGCCGCTGGCGGACCTTGAGTTGGCGCCCTCGCGTCCGTCCACCGTCGCGGTGGGAGCGTCGATCCGCGACAGGAGCTTGGCATGCACATCCCACAGGCCCGACAGGCGTCTCGAAGCCCAGGCTGGCTGGCCACCGCGGCACTCGCGGCGCTGTCGCTGTCAACACCGGCGGTCTCCGGTACCGCGCCGGACGGGGATCCGGGGGCCGCTTCGAGGAGCTTCACGGCTTCGACGGCTCGGACGGAGCCGGGCCGGCGTCAGCACGGCGGCGGTGCGTTCCACGACGGCACCGCCTACCGGATGCCCCCCAAGGCGACGTGACGCTCCTGCATTCGTTCGCCTGCCAGGCCCTCGAGGGCGCCTTCCCTATCACGACCTTGCTCGAGGCATGCGACGGGTACTTCTACGGCACCACGGGCAGCGCAAGGGTCGTCGCAACGCGCCATCTTCAAGGCGTCGCCGAACGGTGCATTCGAGGTGCTGCACTGTGTTCGGTGATCGCCGGGACAACGCTATCCGGCCTCCGGCTCGTCCCGGGGCAGGCCGACGTGCTCCTGGCGCGGCGCGCGGGCCACGCTGGCCGCGACCAGCATCTGCACCTGCACCACGTCCACCGGCTGGTGGAGCCGGCAGCGGTAGCTGCGCGTGCCGCGGCCGCCGCCTTCGAGCGGCGCCACGTCGGGCGGCAGCAGGTGGCCGTTGAAGACCTGCAGGCTGACGTGGCCCCGGTGGGGCGCGATGGCCAGCAGCGGCGAGCCGCCCCAGACGAAGACCAGCTGGCCCCAGCGGATGATCTCTTCCAGGCCCGGCTCGGCCTCCCGCACGGCACTGCGCAGGGCCACCGCGACCTCCCGCTGGGCCGCCGGCTGGAAATCCAGCCAGGCCGAGACCAGGGCTTTGGATCGGGGGCCGGTGCGCATCGGGCTTCAGTCCGTTCGGGCCTCTAGAGCTGTCGCGCCTTGAAGCTATCGCAATCACCGACGTCGCCGCTTTGCATGCCGCGTCGGAACCAGGCCACCCGCTGCGCGCTCGTCCCGTGGGTGAAGGTCTCGGGCACCACCCGCCCACGGGCCTCGCGTTGCAGGGCATCGTCGCCGATGCGGGAGGCGGCGTTCAGCGCCTCCTCGACATCGCCCGATTCCAGGATCTGCCGGGCCTCGTTGGCATGGTAGGCCCAGACGCCCGCAAAGCAATCGGCCTGCAGCTCGACCCGCACCGAAAGCGCATTCGCCTGCGCCTCGCTCAGGCGGCTGCGCCGCTGGTCGACCTGCCCGGTAATGCCCATGAGGTTCTGCACGTGGTGGCCGACCTCGTGGGCAATGACGTAGGCCTGGGCAAAGTCGCCCGGGGCCCCGAGCTGCCGACGCAGGGTCTCATAGAAGGCCAGGTCGATGTAGACCTTCTGGTCGCCCGGGCAGTAGAACGGGCCCATGGCCGTCTGCCCGGTGCCGCAGGCCGTCGCCGTCGCCCCTCGGAAGAGCACCAGGTGCGGCGCACGGTACTGGCCGCCACTGCGACGGAACAGCTCTGTCCAGACGTCCTCGGTGTAGGCCAGGACGGTGGAGACGAAAGCCGCCTCGCGGTCGTTCGCGGGCGGCGCATGCGCCGGGGCCTGCGCCGCCGGGGGAGGACCTCCGCCGCCGCTGAGCATGCTCAGCATCGTCAAGGGGTTGATGCCGAAGATCCAGCCCGCCACCAGGGCCACCGCCACGGTGCCCAGGCCGATGCCGCGCCCGCCGATGCCGAACGGCAGCCCGCCACCCCCGAAGCCGCCGCCCTGGTCACGGCGGTCCTCTACGTTGTCGCTCTGACGGTTGCCTTCCCACTTCATGGTCTGACCCTCCGGACACCGCCCGCACGGCAAGCGGCGCGCCTGCCCCCTCGGCCGAGCACGCGGCTCAGGTCTTGGGCAGCGTCACGCCGCGCTGGCCCTGGTACTTGCCGCCCCGGTCAGCGTAGCTGGTTTCGCAGACTTCGTCCGATTCGAAGAAGAGCACCTGGGCGCAACCCTCGCCGGCGTAGATCTTGGCCGGCAGCGGCGTGGTGTTGCTGAACTCGAGCGTGACATAGCCTTCCCACTCGGGCTCGAACGGCGTCACGTTGACGATGATCCCGCAGCGGGCATACGTGCTCTTGCCCAGGCAGATGGTCAGCACGTTGCGCGGGATGCGGAAGTACTCCACCGTGCGGGCCAGGGCGAAGCTGTTGGGCGGGATGATGCAGACGTCGCTCTCGATGTCGACGAAGCTCTTCTCGTCGAAGTTCTTCGGGTCGACGACGGTCGAGTGGATGTTGGTGAAGACCTTGAACTCGCGGGCGCAGCGGATGTCGTAGCCGTAGCTCGAGGTGCCGTAGCTCACGATCTTGTGGCCCTCGGCCGCGAAGCGGACCTGCTCGGGCTCGAACGGCTCGATCATCCCGTGCTCTTGCGCCATGCGGCGGATCCACTTGTCGCTCTTGATGCTCATGCCAGGCTCTCGGGGGCCCGCGGGAGGCCGCGGACGGTTCGGAAAAGGGGGCGATTTTAGGCGCCCGGGCCGGCCGCCGCGGCCAGGCGGGCGAGGTCCTTGAGCTCGATCACGCTTGACCCGGCGCCTTCGAGGGGGAGTCGGGCGATGTCCTGCATCCGGGAATGTCCTGATCGCCCATGAAGGGGCCTGCGTGCCGAATGTCGGCGTTCTGACAGTCGTCAACCGGGGCGCCACCCTAGCATTCGCGCCACCGTCCCCATGCCGCCAGGAGACCCCATGCGCCAGGCCACCGAACTGCTGGTCCAGTATGCCCGCTACCACCGCGACCGCCGCAACATCGCGACCCACTTCGCCGGCATTCCGCTGATCGTTTTCGGGGTCGCCGTGCTGCTGGCGCGGGCCACCTTCGTCATCGGCGACCTGACGCTGACGGCCGCGTGGGCGGCCGGCGCACTGGCCACGGCCTGGTATCTCACGCGGGGCCGGATCGACCTCGGCCTGGCCACCAGCGCCGTGACGCTCGGCCTGGTGGCCTTCGCGCACGAATTCGCCGGCGGCAGCGTCGAGGACTGGCTGTCGTTCGGCCTGGGCAGCTTCGTCGTGGGCTGGGTTCTGCAGTTCATCGGCCACTATTTCGAGGGCCGCAAGCCGGCCTTCGTCGACGACCTCGTGGGCCTGCTGGTCGGCCCGATGTTCGTGATGGCCGAGGCAATGTTCGCCTTCGGCTGGGGCCGCGGCCTGCGCGAGGAGATCGAGCGCCAGGCCGGGCCGACGCACCTGCGCGACCTGAAGCGGCCGGTCGCGACGCCCCGTTGAGCCGACCCCTCGTGCCAGCGCCCGGTCCGCTGCTGGTCATGGGCGCAGGCAGCGTCGGCGGCTACGTGGGCGGCTGCCTGCAGGCGGCCGGCGCCGAGGTGCACTTCGTCGGCCGCCCCCGCATGCTCGAGGCCTGGCGAGCCCACGGCCTGCGGGTGACAGACCAGGACGGGCGCGACGTGCGGCTGCCACCGGAGGCGCTGAAGCTCTCCGCCTCGGTGCCGGCCGGGCTGTCGCCCTCGCTCGTGCTGCTGGCCGTCAAGTGCGGCGCGACGAGGGAGGCGGCGGCGGCGCTGGGCGCCGCGCTGCCCGCCGGAACGCCGGTGCTCTCGCTGCAAAACGGCCTGGGCAACGCCGAGGCGGGCGCCGACGCAGCGCCCGCCCTGCGCTGGCTGCCCGGCATGGTCCCCTACAACATCGCGGAGGTGGCTCCAGGGCACTTGCACCGCGGCACGGGCGGCCGGCTGGCGGCCGAAGAGGATCCGGCGCTCCGCCCGTGGCTGCCGACCTTCGAAGCGGCCCGGCTCCCCCTGAAGCTGTACCCCGACCTGCGGCCGGTGCAATGGGGCAAGCTGCTGCTCAACCTCAACAACCCGGTCAATGCCTTGTCCGGCCAGCCCTTGCGGGCCGAGCTGCTGCAGCGGGGATACCGCCAGGTCTTCGCGGCCCTGCAACGCGAGGCACTGGCCGCGCTCCAGGCCGCGGGCATAGAGCCGGCGCAGGTGGCGGCGGTGAAGCCACGGCGCATGCCCCTGCTGCTTTCGCTGCCGGACTGGCTCTTCCACCGCGTGGCCCGGCGCATGTTGCGCATAGACCCGCAGGCCCGCTCCAGCATGGCAGATGACCTGGCGCTCGGCCGGCGGACCGAGGTGGACGCGCTGTGCGGCGAGGTCGTCCGCCTGGCCCGGGCCCAAGGCACGCCCGCACCGCTGAACCAGCGTATCCAGGCCCTGATCGAGGCCTGGCCCTCGCAGCCCCGGCCGCTCGGGCCAGCCGAGCTCAAGGCCAGCCTGGGCTGGCGCTGAAGGGGTTCGGTCCGGGGCCGGTGGCCGTTCGGCCAAGACTTCACGCCCGCCCCGGGATGGACCCTTGTTCAGGCAGGCCCGGCGGCGCTAGCATCAGGCATGCAATCGATCCGGGAGGCCACCATGCCTTCACCGTTCCGTCCCGCGCGGGAGCTGTTGATCCAGTACGCCCGCTACCACCGGGACCGCCGCAACATCGCCACCCACTTCGTCGGCATACCGATGATCGTGTTCGCCATCGGCGTGCTGCTGGCCCGGCCCGTCCTCGACACCCTGCCCACCCCCGCCGGCGTGCTGGCGGTGACGCCCGCGGTGCTGCTGTGGACCGCGACGACCCTGTGGTACCTGACGCGCGGCGAGTTCGTGCTCGGCGTGGCGGTGAGCCTGCTGAATGGCGCGCTGATCCTGCTGGGGGCGCCGCTGGCCGATGCGGGCTTCGTCTCATGGCTGGCCGCCGGCCTGGGCCTGTTCCTGCTGGGCTGGGTGATCCAGTTCGTGGGCCACTACTACGAAGGCCGCAAGCCGGCCTTCACCGACGACGTGATTGGCCTGCTCGTCGGCCCGGCCTTCGTCACCGCCGAGGCGCTGTTCTCCTTCGGCCTGCTGCGCCCCCTGCACGAAGAGATCGAGCGCCGCGCGGGGCCGACGCACGTGCGCGACCTCGCCTTCCCCGCCTGATCGACCCCTTCAGGTCGACTTCGAGACGTTGATGGTCGGGAACTTCGAGGAGAAGTCCTTGGCCTTCTGCGCCACCTTCACCGCCACCTGGCGGGCCACCGCCTTGTAGAGGCTGGCGATCTCGCCTTCCGGCTCCGCGACCACCGTCGGGTGGCCGCTGTCCGCCTGCTCGCGGATCTTCATCGTCAGCGGCAGCGCACCCAGGTAGGGCACCCCCTGCTTCTCGGCCATCCTGCGGCCGCCGTCGGCGCCGAAGATGTGCTCGGTGTGGCCGCAGTTGGGGCAGCAGTAGACGGCCATGTTCTCGACGATGCCCAGGATGGGCACGCCGACCTTCTCGAACATCGCCAGGCCGCGGCGCGCGTCGATCAGGGCGATGTCCTGCGGCGTGGTGACGATGACGGCGCCGGTGATGGGCACGCGCTGGCTGAGCGTGAGCTGGATGTCGCCGGTGCCCGGCGGCATGTCGACCAGCAGGTAGTCCAGGTCCTGCCAGTTCGTCTGGCGCAGCAGTTGTTCCAGCGCCTGCGTGGCCATCGGCCCGCGCCAGATCATGGCCTGGTCGGGCTCGACGATGAAGCCGATGGACATCACCTGCACGCCATGGTTCTCCAG
>CAMLGG010000008.1 GCA_946479475.1 uncultured Ideonella sp.
CTCAAACCCAACCCGGATGAACACCGGATACAACCTATTGAAGCTTCACACCTAGACGACTGATCCCCTTGGGGGACCGGCGCCGCAGGCGGCGCAGGGGCAGTCCTTCAGTCGAGCTCGCCCCAGCCGCTGGCCTGCCGGCGGTAGTGTCCGTGCTCGTCGATCTCGCCGGCGGGCACGACCTCCTCGGTGCCGCCGACCAGTTCGCCGCCGGCCGACTTGACCGCCTCCAGCGTGGCCTTGTAGGGTGCGACGACCGGCATCTCGGCGTGCCCTGAATAGGTGCGAAAGCTGTAGACCGTCACCATCTCTTCAGGCATGGGGCGCTCCTTGCGTTGCGGCCGCATCGCGGCCGCGCTGTCGGTGGTGTGGGAGCAATCCGGCCGCCCGCCGTTCCCGGCGCGCCGACGGTGTTTCCATCGGAGAGCCGGATCACGGCGCGTCACACCTGCGCCGGCGGGCCTCTCAGGGCCTGAGTGGCGCCTTCCTGCCGTCGACGCTGTAGGCGCCCGGCCCGTAGGCCGCGAAGGCCAGCAGCCCGCCGACGGCCGCGAGGTTCTTGAAGAAGTTCTGCATCTGCATCATCTTCTGTGCCTCCGGCACGGCCCAGAAGTTGTGGAAGATCGGCGTGATCACCAGGACGAACAGGGCCAGGCCCAGCGCGGCCCAGCGGCCCTGCCAGCCCACGAGGAGCAACAGACCGAGGCCCAGCTCGGCCGCTATCGCGATCACTGCGCACACCTCGGGCATGGGCACGCCCTGGGAGGCGATGTAGCCGACTAGGCCGGCAAACCCCGTGAGCTTGCTCAAGCCCGAGGGGATGAACAGCAGCGCGATCAGCGCGCGGCCGATCAATGCCAGCAGGTTCTGGGTGGAGGCAGACGGGGTCATGGCGGGCTCCTTCTTCTTCGAGGGTGTTTCGAGGCGCGGCCATTGTGCTCCGGGCGGCTTGGCCCCGCGAGGGGCTCCCCGGCGCTGGACCGGGAGGCCGCCAAGGCGTATAAGTCGGATTTCGTAATACCGTAATACAGTTTATCGGGATGCCGCGCAAACCTGCCGTCGAGGCCCAGGGCAAGGCCGTCAAGCCCGTGAAAGCCGCGAAGACCGCCCGCTCCGCCAAGCCTGCGGCCCCGCCGCGGCCGCAGCTGGTGCGCGGCAGCTTCACCATGACCGAAGGCGACTTCGCCGTCATCGCCGCCCTGAAGTCCAAGGCCCTGGGCGCGAAGCGGGCGGCGAAGAAGAGCGAGCTGGTGCGCGCCGGCCTGCGCGTGCTCGGCACGCTCGATGCCAAGTCACTCGTCGCGGCGCTGGACCGGCTCGAGCCGGTCAAGACGGGGCGCCCGCGCAAGGGGCATTGAAGATGGAAGCCGGTGCGCTGGCATGGTGGTCGATGCTCTGCGCGGTCGCTGCGTTCAACCTGCTCGCCTGGACGGCCTCGGTGGCCTGGCTGCGGCGGGGGCGACAGGCCCGGGGCGCCGAAGAGGCGGCGGCCGTGCGTTGGCAGGTCGTGCTTTCGGCGGTGTACGTGGCCGGCTGCGCCTACCGCAGCTTCTTCCCGGTCTTCGACGTGCCTCGCCTGGCCATCGTCGATTCCTGGCTGTCCACCGTGATCGTCGGCCGCTCGGTGGCCACGCTTGCCGAGCTGTGCTTTGCGGCGCAATGGGCGTTGCTCTTGCGCGGGGTGGGCCGGGCCACGGGCAGCGCGCCGGCGGTGGGCGTGTCACGCGCCATCGTGCCGCTGATCGCCGTGGCGGAGATGTGCTCCTGGTACTCGGTCCTGACGACCTCCAACCTCGGCCATGTGATGGAGGAATCGCTGTGGGCCGCCTGCGCCGCGCTGCTGGTCGCCAGCCTGCTGCTGCTGTGGCCGCGCTGCCGTCGCGAGGCCCGTCCCGTCATCGGCCTGGTGACCGTCGCCGGGCTGGCCTACGTGGGCTACATGGCGGGCGTGGACGTGCCGCGCTACTGGGGCCGATGGGTGGCGGACATCGAGCAGGGGCGCTCCTACATGACGCTCCTGCAGGGCGTGGCCGATGCGTCGAGCCGGTGGAACGTCTCGCACCGCTGGCAGGACTGGCGGGGCGAGGTCGTGTGGATGACGCTGTACTTCAGCGTCGCCGTGTGGCTGAGCATCGGCTTGATGCACGTCGAGGCCGCCCGGGCCGGCGGCCGCTACGATGGGAAGCAGGGCGCTGCAGGCGCCGACAGTGCAGGAACGAGGACCATGAGCAGCATGAAATCCACCACCGCCTTCAGCTTCGTGCGGGTGATGCGGGCGGCAAAGTACTCCGAGCAGGGCTTGCGCAGCGCCTGGCGCGACGAGGCGGCCTTCCGGCAGGAGCTGCTGTTCATCTCGCTGCTCGCGCCGTTGACGCTGTGGCTGCAGCTGCCGCGGCTCGAGACGGTCCTGCTGCTGGTGCTGATGGCCCTGGTGCTGGCGGCCGAGCTCATCAACTCCGGCGTCGAGGCCGTGGTCGACATGGCGGCGCCCGAGTACAACGCGCTCGCCGCGAAGGCCAAGGATTGCGGCAGCGCGGCGGTGTTCGTCGCCGTGCTGGCGCTGGCCGGTGCGTGGCTCGCGCTGGCCGGGCCCGTCCTGTGGCAGAAGGTGGTGGGATGACGATGGCAGATCAGTCCGCCGAAGCGCAAGCCAGGGCGAAGCAGGTGGCCCTTCAATGCCGCGTGGTGCGGCTGCTTTGTGCCAGCGTGTCCGAGGCTCACAAGGGTTATGCCGAGATGCTGGGCATCGGGTGCAGTGCCGCGAGCCTGGAGTCCATCGGCCGCCGATCGGCCCGCGCGATGGAGGCGCTCGCCGAGGTCGTCAAGGCCATGCAGCTGGACGACGAGGACGACGAATGGATGGTCCCGGTCTTCGCGGAGGCCAGGCGCCTGTTCCCGGAGCCAAATCCCTGAAGCGTGGCGGGCAAGGGCGCGCAGGTCTACAGTGAAGCCGTGAGTTTCAAGGAGGCGCCATGAGCGGACCCAGGAAGCAGGACTTTCCCCCCGGCCTCGAAGGAGGCCTGGAGCACGACGACGAGGACCACCGCCTGGGCGAGACGGGCCAGATCGGCCCGGAGTCCCCCGGCGACCTCCCTCGCGACCACCCGGAGTGGCGCGACACGCCCCCGCAGGAGGAAGGCGAGGGCAAGGACAGGAAGTAGTCCTTCGCCCGAAGGCGCGCCGGGTCACGGCCGGCGCCGCATGGCTTAAGCTTGATTCGACGGCGCGCGCCGATGCCTCGGCCCGCGCCTTTCTCATGTCAACGAGGAAGAAAGCCCATGGCCGTGCCTGCCGCCCCGCGTCCCGTCATGCGTCCCTCGGTCGCGCTTGTGTCGATCGCCTCCTGGGCGGCGCTGGCCGCCCCGGCCGCCTGGGCGGACGCGATGGTGACCGACCGCCCCGACTTCGCCGAATCCAGCGAGGTGGTCGGCGCCCGGAGGGTGCAGGTCGAGACCAGCGTCGAGTTCGAGCGGGACGACAGCGCCGGCGTGCGCCTTCGCGGACGCAGCACGCCCACGCTGCTGCGCATCGGCCTGGACGAGCAGTTCGAGTTGCGGGTGGAGACGGACGGCGCCTTGCGAGAAGACCGCCGTGACCAGGCCACCGGCCAGCGCAGCCGCCACTCCGGCACCGCGGACACTTCGCTCGGCATGAAGTGGCATACGCAGGATTCGGACGAGGAGGCCGGCCTGCCGAGCACGGCCTGGCTCTTCCACGTGGACCTGCCTACCGGCGGCGACGCTTTCCGGGGGCGGGGCTGGCGGCCCTCGCTGCGCTATGTGGCCGAGTGGGAGCTGCCCCACGATTTCTCGCTGGGGATGATGCCGGGCGTGGTGTGGGACAAGAACGAGGCCGGCGACCGCTTCGCCTACGGCCTGTTCGCCGTGGCCCTCGGCAAGGACCTGGCGCCCCGGGTGAGCGCGATCTTCGAGCTGGCCGCCCAGCAGGTCGCCTCGCGCCGCAACGGTGGCAACGTCTACGCCTTCGATGCGGGAGTCGCGTGGGGCCTGACGGACGACCTTCAGCTCGACGCCTCGTTCACCCGCGGCCTGAACCGGAACGCGCCCGACCTGCAGTGGGCACTGGGCCTTTCCGCCCGCTTCTGAGCGCCGGCGAAGAAAACCCGCCCGAATCGGCAGCATTTCCGCCGATCGCGCGGCGCCCCGGCGGGCCACCATCGACCACCTCAGCGCCCGCTCGCGCTGGATCGTCCCGAGGGCTCGTCCGTGAACATCGAATTGAAGCTTCCCGCCCACCCGCGCACGCTGGTCGAGCTGTCCGGCCTGATGAACAAGCCGGACGTGAACCTGGTGGAGGTGAGCGCGCTCATCGAGACCGATCTTTCTCTCGCGGCGGCGGTGATGCAGTCGGTCAATGCGCCCATCTATGGCCTGAGGGGCCGGGTCGAGAGCGTGCAGCAGGCGGTCTCCTACCTCGGCCTGCGCGAGATCTCGGCCATCGTCTGCGAGGCGGCCCTGAGGGACGCCTTCCCCCAGGTGCCCGAGCTGCTGGCCATCTGGGAGCGTGCCCGGCTGCGCGGGATGCTGATGGGCCGTATCGCCCAGGCCCTTTCGATGGAGGCCTGGGGCCCTCACACGGCCGGCCTGTTCGAGGAGTGCGGCAAGGCCGTGCTCTACGCCTATTCGCCCGAGGCCTACACCGAGATGCTGGCGGCCGCCGCCGGCAGCGACGTCGCCTTGTGCGAGGCCGAGCGCCGCAGCTGGGGCATAGACCATGCCGAGATCGGCGCCCGCCTGTGCGAGCAGTGGGCCCTGCCGGCCGCCACGGTCAACTGCGTGCGTCACCACGTCGCCGTGCAAGGCACCTGGCGGCTGCCGCCGGTCTCGCACCGCTACGTCTGCGTGCTCTCGGCGCTGGCCCACACGCTGATCCACGCTCCGAGCCGCCTCGACGAGGCGGTCGGCAAGATCGCCCCGCAGGCCATGATGGACCAGGGCACGCTGATGCGCGCGATGCAGCGCGTGAAGGACAAGATCGACGAGGCGGTCGCCGAAGGCTGATCGACGAATCCTTGATCGAGCGCCAAGGCCCCGCGCCGGCGCCGTGCGAGCATGCCTCGCGGCCTGGGTGATCGAAGCGCCCGGAGCCGGACGCATTCTCATGACGCCCATCCAGCTCGCCCTCGCCCTGCTGTTTGCCGGCCTGACCGCCTTGTGGCTGGCTGCCGACAGCTTCCTTCCCCAGCCCTTCGGCTACTTCCCCTTCCGCACCGTCTTCATGCAGTGGAGCGGGGTGCTGGCCATAGGCGCGATGAGTGCCTGCATGGTGCTCGCTGCCCGCCTGCGCTCGATCGAGCGGCCGCTGGGCGGCCTGGACAAGATGTACCGCCTGCACAAGTGGCTGGGCATCTCTGCCCTGGTGCTCTCGCTCGCCCACTGGTGGATGGCGCAGGGCACCAAGTGGATGGTGGGATGGGGCTGGCTCACCCGGCCGGCGCGGCCGCCGCGGCCGCCAGCCAGCCCGGAGGCCGTGCTCACGATCGAGCGCTGGATCGGATCGCAGCGCGAGCTGGCCGAGGGCCTGGGCGAGTGGGCCTTCTACGCGGCGCTCGTGCTGATCGTCCTGGCGCTGGTCAAGCGCTTCCCCTACCACCTCTTCGTCAAGACGCACACGCTTCTCGCCGCCGCGTACCTGGTGCTGGCGTACCACACGGTCGTGCTGCTGAAGTGGGCGTACTGGGGCCAGCCCGTCGGCTGGGTGGTGGCCCTGCTCCTGGCCGGCGGCGCGGTGGCGGCTGCACTGGCGCTGGCAGGCCGGATCGGCGCCCGGCGCCGCGTGGCGGGGCACATCGAATCGCTGCAGCACTATCCCGCGCTGGACGTGTTGGAGAGCCGCATCAAGCTGGACCCGGGCTGGCCGGGGCACGCCGCGGGCCAGTTCGCCTTCGTCACCTCGCGCAGGCGCGAGCGGGCCCATCCCTACACCATCGCCTCGGCCTGGGACCCGGCCGACGGCGGCATCACCTTCATCACCAAGGCGCTCGGCGACCACACGAGCGCCCTCAAGGAGACCTTGAGCGTCGGCCTGCCGGTGGTCGTGGAGGGCCCTTATGGCTGCTTCATCTTCGACGACGGACTGGCCCGCCAGGTGTGGGTCGGCGCCGGCATCGGCATCACGCCTTTCGTCGCGCGCATGAAGCAGCTCGCGGCCACGCCCGGTCATGGCTTCGTGATCGATCTTTTCCACCCCACCGCGGTCCACGAGGAGGCGGCCATCGCCAAGCTGAAGGCGGACGCGCACGCCGCCGGCGTCAGGCTGCACCTGCTCGTGGACGAGCGCGACGGCCGCCTCGACGGTGCGCGCTTGCGCGCCGCGGTGCCGGACTGGCGCGAAGCCAGCGTGTGGTTCTGCGGCCCGCCGCGCTTCGGCAGCACCCTGCGCCGCGACCTGCTCGCCCACGGCCTGCCGCGGGCGCGGTTCCACCAGGAGCTGTTCGAGATGCGCTGAGCGGTCGTCCGGCTCAGATGCTCAGGCGGATGCGCCGCTGGTCCATCCACCAGACCACCAGCCACCAGAAGACGACCTGCACGGCCGCGTAGACGTGCGAGACGACCTTCGCGCCCAGCGAGGGGATGAGGCTGCCGAGGAAGTGCTCGTAGAACCAGGCGTGCAGCGGCGTGCCGTCCAGCAGGCAGACCATCAGGATGCTGCCCGCGTAGGCGGTGATCGCGTTGACGCCGAAGCGCCGGCCCAGGGGCGGCCAGTGGTAGTCCTCCACCAGCGTGCAGACGAGCACGAGCGCCACGGCCGAGAAGCCGCCGCTGAACAGCGCGAAGGCGGGCGTCCACAGGGCCTTGTTCATCGGCATCCAGAACAGGTGCAGCACCAGGCCCGCCAGGACGAAGGCGACGCCGGCCACGAGGATCGGCACGGGTCGCCGGCGCCGCAGCCAGTCTCCGCAGGCCGTGCCGAGGAGGGTGTTGCTCAGCGCGCCCAGGGTCGAGAGGAATCCCTCCGGGTCGTAGCCCAGTCCGGTCTTCATGTTGTAGTGGTAGGCGAACGGGCCGAGCAGGATGGCGTCCACGCGCGAGGGCAGGCTGTGGTCGCGCGTCAGGTCGCCCCACCAGGCCAGCAGGGCGCCATAGCCGGCCAGCAGCACGGCGTAGACCGCCCAGCGGACTCGCCCGCTGGCATGCAGGTACAGCCAGCCCACGAGGCCGAAGCACAGGGCGATGCGAGGCAGCACGCCCATCGGCCGCCAGGGCACCGGGTCGTCCGGCGAGTTGGGCAGGGCGAACACCGCGATGGCGGCCAGCACCCAGCCCAGCAGGAGGATTCTCAGCGCCCGCCACCACCACGCGCGTTGCAGCGCCGCGATGTCGCCACCGCCTTCCAGCTTCGGTCCGCCGGCCAGCGCCAGCGAGACGCCGACGATGAACAGGAAGGTCGGGAAGATCAGGTCGGTGGGCGTGCAGCCGTGCCACCAGGCGTGGCCGAACGGGCCCCAGATGTGCGACCAGTCGCCCGGGTTGTTGACGAAGATCATCGCGCCGACGGTGATGCCTCGCATCGCGTCGACCGAGGCAAAGCGCGCGGCGGCGCCCGGAGGCGGCGGCTGCTCCATGGCGTATCCCTCTCGTTGTTTGAATTTCCGTCGATCCCGAAACGCCGACCGTTCGGTCAGAAGTCGCAGGGGCTGGCCAGCGGAGGGCGGGCAGCCGCGACGTCATCATGCCGTTGCACGCCCGCGCGGCGCCATCCCTCGACCGCCGACTGGACCTCTTCGGGGGACAGCAACTCGCCCCGCGCATGGAAGACCCAGTCGACCTGCTCGCGCCAGACGCGCGGCTCGCGGCTGGCGGGCAGCAAGCCGCCGGGCGAGAACCACAGGTTGAAGCTGATGGCCATGGGCTGCACCGGCTGGTGGCGCCCGCCGTGCTCGGCCACTGGCCGGCCATCCACGAACCAGCGTGTGCGGCCCGCGGCGGCATCCACCTGCATCGCCAGCACGTGCCAGCCGGCGAAGCTGCGGGTCTCTTCATGCGGCTGGTTCCACGCCTGCCAGGGGTCGAGGCGCACGGTCTGCCAGTTGATCGAGTACAGCCGCGTCCCGCCATCGCCCCAGCCGCCGTTGGCCAGGTACTCCCAGTCGAGTTCGCTGAAGTCGGGGTCGAGGTCGTGCCGCAGGGGGCTGACGGCGTAGAAGGTCTGGATGACCGGGTCGCCGTCTGCGCCCGAGACCGGCTCGTCGGCGAAGCGGACGCGGGCCGCGTAGGTGCCAGCCAGGTACTTGCGGGCGTGGCAGAGCTGGGCCTGCAGCGTGCCGGGGCCGGTGCCGTCGGTGCGGGCTTCCAGCTGCAGCAGGCGGTTGCCCGCGCCTGCCGGATCGTCGACCAGGGTGATGGCCCCGGCGCTCCAGCGCGCCCCGTCCACGCCCGGGTGGCCGCGGCCTTCGCGCAGTGTCCAGCCGCCTTCGCGCTGCAAGGCGGCGGTATCGGCGTAGGCGCCGAAGTCGTCGAAAAAGCGCTCGGCCCTCGCGCCCTGCGCGAAGCCGGCCAGCGCGAGCAGCGCCGGCGCCGTCCAGCGCAGCGGCTTCATGCGGCGGCTTCGCTGGGTTGGGACGCCGGCTTGGCTTCGCCGCGGTGCGGGAGGAAGAACGACAGCAGCAGCACGGGCAACGCGCAGAGCGTGACCCAGAGGAAGAAGTGCTCGTAGCCGATCAGCGTCTGGATCCTGCCGCTCCAGGTGCCCGAGAGGATGAAGCCCAGCTGCATCACGCCGGTGCCCAATGCGTAGTGGGCGGTCGTGAAGCGCCCGGGCGCCACCACCTGCATGATGAACAGGATGCAGCCGACGAAGCCGAAGCCGTAGCCGAACATCTCCAGCGAAAGGGCGCCGCTGATGAGGGCCAGGTCGGTGGGCCGCGCGATGCTCAGCCACCAGTAGGCGAGATTGGGCAGGTTCATCGCCAGGACCAGCCAGACCATCGCCCGCTTCAGGCCCAGCCATGAAGTGAAGTAACCGCCCAGCACGCTGCCGAGCACGAAGGCGATCGTGCCGGCGGTGCCGTAGACGACGCCGATCTGGTCGGTCGTCAGGCCCAGGCCGCCGGCCTCGCGGGCGTCCTTGAGGAACAGCGGCCCGACCGATTGCACCTGCCCCTCGCCGGCGCGGAAGAGCACGATGAAAAGGATGGCGAACCAGATGCCCGGCTTGCGGAAGAAGTCGGACACCACCTCCACGAGCGTGCGCCAGATCTCGGCCACGCTGCGGGCCGGCTCATCGGCGCCTGTGCGAGTGTCGGGCAGGGCCCAGGCGTGATACGCGGCGAGGCAGGCCATCACCACCGCCAGCAGGAGGAAGACGGCCCCCCACGATTGCTGCGCGCTGAAATGCACCTCCAGGGCGCCCACCATCACCAGCAGGCCGCCGCGGGCGAACAGGCGTGCGGCGTTGAAGAAGGCGCCTTGCCAGCCGGCGAACTCGGCCTGTCGCCGCGCACTCAGGCTCGCGATGTACAGCCCGTCGGCGGCAATGTCGTGCGTGGCCGAGGCGAAGGCGGTGAAGGCCAGCACCGCGATGACGAGCGCGAAGGGGGCCGACGCGTTCAGCGCCACCGCCACCACGCCCAGCGTGGCAGCGCCGAAGAACTGGAACACCACCACCAGCTTCTTCTTGCTGGGCACGGCTTCGAGGAAGGGACTCCACAGCCACTTGAGCGCCCAGGCCGAGCCGAGCAGGCTCACCCACTTCGTGACCTCGGCGTTGTCGCCGCCCAGGTCCTTGAACAGGATGGTGGTGACCGCCATCACGACGAAGAAGGGCAGGCCCTGCGTGAAGTACAGCGTGGGGACCCAGGTGATGGGCGAGCGGGTGGGGGTCACGGCGGGCGGCTCCGGCGGGGGCGGGTCAGTGCGAACGGGGGGCGAGATCGACCGGTGGCACGCCGCGCCCCTCGGCGCGGCCCTCCAGCCAGGCCTGCAGCGCGGCCAGCGCACCCTCGGCGTAGCCCCAGGTGACGACCGCCGGCGCGGCGATGTCGGCCCGCTGGAACGGGTTCCACAACGCCAGGTGGAGGTCGGGGTGCCAGCCGGTCATCGGCGCGGCATAACGCCGCCGGTGGTTGGACGCCAGGATGGTGAAGCGGCCGTCGCGCGGCAGGCCCGCCGGGTCGAAGGTGGCCAGGTCGGGGACTCGCAGGAACTCGACGTCGGCAAAGCTGGCGAACAGCGCAACGACGCCGTCCGCCGGCAGCCCGGCCTCGCTCACGCCGTCGGTGTCGACCCGATCCTGCGTCACCACGCGCAAGGGCGTGGCCAGCGACGGTGGCGCTGCGCCGCCCAGGACTGCGAGGCCGCGAGCCCACGCGCTGCGTACGAGGGATTCGTCCTCTCTGCGGCGCTCGGCAGCGTAGGGCGCCGGGCCGGAGGGGTAGCGCGCGGCCAGGGCGTCCAGCCTGGCGCTCGCGGCCTGCACCTCGGCTGTGTCCAGGCGGCCATCGGCGAGCGCATCTTCCACGGCGCGCAGGGCGGCCAGCTGGTCCTCGCGGCTGCCCTGGGCCAGCGCCAGGTCCGCGCCCGCGGCCAGGGTCATCACCGCGGCGCGGGCGTGGCCGTATCGTTCATGCACGGCCTTCATCATCAGCGCGTCGCTGATCACCACGCCCTGGTAGCCGATGGCTTCGCGCAGCAGGCCGGTGAGGATGCGGCGGGAGAGCGTGGCCGGATGCTCGGGGTCGAGCTGCGGATAGACGATGTGCGCCGTCATCATGGCCGGTGCCTCGGCCGAGAGGGCGCGAAACGGGATCAGCTCCAGCGACTCGAGCTCCGCCAGGCTCTTGTCGACCGTCGGCAGCGCATGGTGCGAGTCGACATGGGTGTCGCCGTGGCCGGGGAAGTGCTTGACGCAGCAGGCGACGCCTTCGGCCAGCGAGCCGCGCATCCACGCGCGCGCCAGGCGTGCGACGCGGCGCGGATCGGCCCCGAAGCTGCGCTCGGCGATCACCGGGTTGGCCGGGTTGTTGTTCACGTCCAGCACCGGTGCGAAGTTCCAGTTGATGCCGAGGCCCTTCAGGCCGCGCGCCACGGCCGCGCCGACGGTCTCGGCTACGCGCTCGGCCTCGGCCGTGTCCTCGATGGCGCCGAGGGCCATCGCGGCCGGCGCCTGCGGCACGAAGGTGGCCCGCGCGACCGAGCCGCCTTCCTGGTCTATGCCGATCAGCGCTCGAGGGCCGAGCACCTCGCGCAGCTCGGCCAGCAGGCGCCTCGCCTCTTCCTCGGTGCCGAGGTTCTTGCGGAACAGGCACACGCCGCGGACCTGGTGTTCACGCAGGAAGCTGGCCGTGTCCGAGGACAGGGTGCGGCCCTCGATGTCGACCATCACGAGCTGGCCGGCGCGGATCGGATGCTGGCTCATCTCAGTGCGTCCGCGTCACCTTGGCCAGATGTCGCGGTGCATCCGGGTCCAGCCCGCGCGAGCGGGCCAGGGCCTCGACCATCGGGTAGAAGCTCTGCACCGCGGCGATCGGGTCGAGGTCTTCATGCGCCGCGTTGACCAGCGGCAGCTCGGCGCCCTGCGTGCCGGCAGGGGCGGCGAGCAGGACTCGCGCCCCGCGTTCGCGCATCTCGGCGGCCAGTGCGACCAGGCCCGCCTGGGCCGGGCCGCGCGGGGCGAAGACGAGCAGCGGGTAGCCCTCCTCGACCAGCGCCATCGGGCCGTGCTTGACCTCGGCGCCCGAGAAGGCCTCGGCCTGGATGCCGCAGGTCTCCTTGAACTTCAGCGCGGCCTCCATCGCGATCGCCAGGCCCGTGCCGCGGCCGATCACGAACAGCCGGTCCGCGCCGCGAAGCGCCTCGACGGCGCTGTTCCAGTCCGTATCGAGCGCGCGGCCCAGCGAGGAGGGCAGGGCCCGCAACGCAGCCTGCAGCTCGGCATCGCCGCGCCAGCCGGCCACCAGGCGCGCTCCGGCGACGAGCTGGGCGATGTAGCTCTTGGTGGCGGCCACGCTGCGTTCGGGGCCGGCATGCAGCGGCAGCACCCATTCGGCCGCCTCGGCGAGCGGCGAATCCGGCTGGTTGACGATGGCCACGGTGCGCGCGCCGCCCTGGCGGAAGAAGCGCGTCGGCGAGACCAGGTCCGGGCTCTGGCCGGACTGCGAGAAGGCCATGGAGACGAGGCCCTCGCATTGCAGCTGCGACTGGTACAGCGTGACCAGCGACATCGGCAGCGAGGTGACCAGGCGGCCGAGCCTGGCCATCACCAGGTAGGCCATGTAGTGGGCGGCATGGTCGGAGCTGCCGCGCGCGACGGTCAGCACGCCCTGGGGCGGCATATCGCGCAACTGCGAGGTCAGGGCGGCGTAGGCCTGGGCGTCGGCCGCCAACTGGCGGGCCACGGCCTGGGGCGCCTCGCGGCTCTCCTCAAGCATCCTGGAGCTCAATCGCTTCTCCTTCGATGATCACGTTCGTCAGGGTGAGGGCCGGGTCGAGCACTACGACGTCGGCGACCGCGCCGGGGGCGAGGCGGCCGTGCTCGGCCAGGCCCAGGTAGTCGGCGGCGTGGGTGGCGGTGCGGGCCGAAGCCTCGGCGACCGTGAGGCCCAGGCCTACGAAGTTGCGCAGCGCCTGGTCCATGGTCAGGGCGCTGCCGGCGAGGGTGCCGTCCTCCAGCCGCACGCCGCCCAGGCACTTGAAGACCTTGTGCCGGCCCAGGCGGTACTCGCCGTCGGGCATGCCGGTGGCGGCGGTCGAATCGGTGACGCCGTAGAGCTTGGGGATGGCGCGCAGCGCGACCTTGAGCGCGCCGTGGTGCACGTGCAGCAGGTCCGGGATGATCTCGGAATACTCGGCATGCGCGAGGGCGGCGCCGGCCATGCCGGGGTCGCGGTGGTGGAAGCCCGTCATGGCGTTGAAGAGGTGCGTGAAGCCGGCCGCGCCTGCAGCGAGCGCGGCCACGCCGTCCTCGTAGCAGCCGGCGCTGTGGCCGAGCTGCACGCGCCAGCCCTCCCTGACCAGCTGGGCGATCAGCTCGATGTGGCCAGGCAGTTCCGGCGCCACCGTGATCAGGCGGATCGGCGCCAGCGCGTGCAGGGCTCTCACCTCGTCGAGCGAGGCTTCGCGGGCGAAGTCGGGCTGCGCGCCGAGCTTGCCCGGGTTGATGTAGGGACCTTCGAGGTGCACGCCGATCACGCGCGCGCCGTTGGGCGGGCGGGTGCGGCAGATCGGCCCCAGCGCCTCGAAGGCCCGCAGGATGTCTTCGGCCGGCGCGGTCATCGTGGTGGCGAGCATGGCGGTCGTGCCGTGCCGCGCATGGGTGCGCGCGATGTGCGCGGCGGCCTCGCCGGCTTCCATGGTGTCGTGGCCGCCGCCGCCGTGGACGTGCAGGTCGATGAAGCCGGGCAGCACGAGCGGCTGCCCGCTGGCGCGCGCCTCGGCCTCGTCGACGGCGCGTCCGTTGGTGGCCACGATGCGGCCGCCTTCGTGCTGCAGCTCGCCCAGCCGCCAGCCGAAGGGGGTGAGGATGGCTCCCTGGAAAGATGTCTTCATGAAGTTCCTAACGGGGCGTTCCTGCGGAACCGCCGCTGGGGTCCCTTCGCATTTCTGCCACGAAACCGTAGTACTCGCTGCGGCAGTAGGACTGCGTCAACTCCACCGCCTGGCCCGTCTCGAGGTAGCCCACGCGGCTGATGTGGAGCACGGCCTGGCCGTTGGGGACGTTCAGGCGCTGGGCGAGCGCCGCGTCGGCGTTCAGCGCACGCAGGTGCTGCAAGGCTCGCACGGGGGCCTTGCCACCGTGCTCGAGGTGGGCATACAGAGATGCCTCGACGCTCGCCGGATCCGGCAGCACCTGCTCGGGCAGCACGCTGACCTCGTACGCCATGACCACGTCGTCGGCCAGGCGCAGGCGCTCCAGCCGCGCCACGCGCGCCCCGGTGGAAAGGCCGAGGGCGAGCTGCTCCTCGGGTGTCACGGCGGTGAGGGCGCGCCGCAGCCAGCGCGAGGAGGGCTTGAAGCCGCGCTGCTGCAGTTCCTCGGAGAAGCTGGTCAGCCGGGTAAGCGGCTGTTCGAGCCTCGGCGCGATGTAGTTGCCCGAGCCACGCCGCCGGACGACCATCCCCTGGCTCACGAGCTGGTCGATCGCCTTGCGCGCGGTGACCCGCGACAGCCCCAGCGACTCGCTCAGCATGCGTTCCGAAGGCAGGGCCTCGTCGGGCTGGTAGCGGCCGGCGCGGATGGCCTGCGCGATCTTCTGCGCGAGTTGCACGTACAAGGGGACGGTGCTCCGCTCGTCGGGATGGATCTCGAATGGCAGCTCGCCCTTCATGCGCGCGCCCCGGCGAGGTGGGCGCGCAGCAGGTGCAGGGCGCCTTCGGCGGCGTCCCCGGCCGGCTCCGCGCAGCGCGCGCGCAGGCCGGCAGGCAGGCGGGGCTGCAGGCGGCGGGCGATGCTGCCGCTGCAGACCACCGGCAGCTCGCCGTGCGGATCGAGCGCCTGGACGAGCATCACGAGTTGCTCGACCGCCGATTGCAGCAGCGCCGCGGCACGGGGATCGGCCGCCTCGTGCTCGAAGACCAGCGGCGCGACGCTGGCATAGGCGGTCTGCCGGGCCTGGGCGCACCAGGCCAGCATCGCGTCGGTGTCGCGGCCCGTGGCGGCGCAGACGGCTTCGGTGAACGGCGTCCGCGGCCCGCGGCCGTCCAGGGACTGCTGCGCGAGGCGGACGGCCTGCAGGCCGAGCCAGGCGCCGCTGCCCTCGTCGCCGACGGGGAAGCCCCAGCCGCCGGCGATCCGGCGCGTGCCGTCGGGGCGCCAGGCCTCCGCGACGCTGCCGGTGCCGGCGATCAGGACGACGCCGTGGCGACCGCCGTGCGCGCCCACCAGGGCGGTGAAGCTGTCGGTGTCGAGCAGCAGCGGCTCGAACCCGGGGTTGAGGGCCCGGAACGCCGCAGCCTGGGCCGGGTCATTGGCCCCGGCCAGGCCGGCCGCCAGGGCGCATTCGGACCAGGGCGGGCAGGCCAGTCCGGCCTGGGCGAAGGCGCGCTCGGTGGCTCGCAGGATCTGCTGCCAGGCGGCCGCTTCGCCGTGCGAAAGGCTGGAGGGCCCCCCTTCGCCCAGGCCGAGCGGGGCACCCTTCGCTGCGCACAGCCGTGCGCGGGTGCCGGTCCCGCCGCCGTCGATGCCGATGAGGAAACGCAGGGTCACTGGGGTTCTGCGAATGGAAGCATTCGCTGAATTGGTCTGATACCACTATAGTACCAGATGAACGCCCAGTCAACCTCGGGCTGGCCTCGGTGGCACGCAATACGCAGGATGGAAGGGAAACAACGCCGTTGGTATTAATACCAATTAAGGACCATCAGGTTCGCCACAGGCGCGGAGGCTCGGCGGGCAGTTCCCAGCCGATCGCACGCCAGCGCTCCCTCACGGCGCGCCAGAGCGCGAACACGGGCTCGACGCGCCGGGCGAGCACGCGGGCGACGACCAGGCGCGCGTCGGGCGCGGTGACGCCGGCGCGTGAAGCCAGCGCCGGATGCTCTGAAAGGCAGGCGCGCGCCGATTCGAGCAGGGCGTCCCGGCGATCCGTCGGCATCGGCGTCCCGCTGGCCCACCAGAGCGTCGCCAGGACGCTGCAGCCATCGAACCCGATCGGCGAGTCCAGCAGCGCTTGATCGTCGGCCGCGATGCGCCCGCGCTCGAGCCAGACACCGGGCCATTCGAGGTGCTGCCGGACTTCACCGGAGCCTTCGAAGCCCTGGCCCGCCGCCGGCAGGCCGAGCGCCAGCATGTCCCAGCCCATCATCTCGGCGCCTTCGGCCAGTTCGAATCGCAAGGCATTGCGGGCGCGGCAGCCGCGGTAGGCGATGGTCTCCATCGGCAGCCATTCCAGCCGGGCGCCTTCGGCCAGGCGTGCCGCCACCTGTTGTGTCGCCGACGGCCCCGCGCTGCGGTAGAAGCGCGCTGCGCCGGGTGTCGTCAGCAGCGCGTGGCTGCCGGCGCCCAGAGTGAGCGAGACGTCCAGCGTGTCGCCGCCGACCAGGCCGCCCGGCGGGTGCACCAGCACGTGGTGGCAGATGGCCGGGCCTTCGGGATAGAGCCTTTGAAGTACCCGCAAGGGGCCGTTGTGCCGGTCGTGAGCCAGCGTCCGGTCGCCTTCGCGCCAGTAATCGATCGCCAGTTCGCCCTGCCACCCGGCTTCTTTCGGGGCGCGCGGAGCGCCGGCCTCTTCAAGCGGCGTGCGCGGATCCGGCTTTGCCGGTCCGCTGCGCGAGCCCCCCCGGGGGGCAGCCCCCGGAAGGGGGGGTGGGGATCCCATTATTCGAGGGGCATGGGCAGGGTGTCCGCGGCGCGCCGCACCCACTGGCCGCGCGCCATGGTGGTGGCCAGCCCCTCGAGCCGCATGCGGCCCAGCACCCGGCGGCTCACGCTGAAGGCCAGGCCGGTGGAATTGCCGAACGCGTAGTAGGCGCCGTTGTCGCTGCGCCAGTTCAGCCGCAGCGTCGCCCACTGGCCCTGACGCTGGATGCGGCAGATGTCGCCGACCGCCAGGCCGTCGAGCCAGGCCTCGCAGGCGCGCAGCGAGCGCTCGTCGGGATTGTGGACATCGAGGGCGATCGGCACGGTGGCGAGCTCGTCGTGCGACGGCCAGGCGACTTGATCGAAGGGCTCCTCCTCGGGCGGCAGCAGCTCTTCCGGCGAGGTTTCGGTGTCGGGCGCCGGCCGGGGCCAGGTGCCGAGCGCGGCGACGAGGTCGTTCACGTGCTGCCTGGCATGCGCTGCAGGCAGTCCCGGCGTGGCGGCCAGGCCGTCGGCAGCCTCGAGCCTGAGGCAGTCCAGCTCGGCCGGCGTGAGCGGGGTGCGTCGCGCATAGCTGCCCGCTTCGATGAACGACTCCACCGCGCTCAAGGCGCGCTGCGCAGGGGCGGACTCGTCGCCATGCGCGGCGATGACCTGCACGATGGCGCCGGCCCAAGGCCCGAGCAGGAACTGCTTGACCGCCGGCAGCACATGGGCATCCCTCAGGCGGGCCACCATCTGGCCGCGCACCAGCGGCTCCAGCGACCGGCGCCGCTCGACATGGTCCGGCGTGCCTTCGTTCAACGCCGGCGGCGACGGGGCCAGGTTCGCGGGCCGTGTCGACTCGACGGCCAGGCCGGCGACGCGGAAGGGGACGGGGGCGGGCTCAGGGGCCGGGGCCGGCGTGGAGTGGTCGGCCACGCCGCGGGCCTCCGCCTCGGCCTCGGCGATCGCCTGGGCGTAGCGCTCCGGCGGCATGGGCTGCCGCGAGGCCTCCAGGGCGGCGATGATGGGCTCGAGCCGCAGGTGCAGCGGCAGCTCGAACGCGCCCGGGGCGGGGGGCGTGTCGAGCTGGCCGATCGCGGCCAGGCGGTCGATCAGCCGCCAGAGCGGGTTGTCGACCGAATCGAGAAGCTTGGGATCGGCGGCGACGCTGCGGGCCACCGGCCCGGCCAGTCGGGCCATCAGGCCCTGCATGCCGGCGCTCAGTCCGGCTTCGGCAGCGACGTGCGCGAGCAGGGCGGGAACCTGGCTCGCGGCCACGCCGACGGAGGAGGGCTCGTGGATGCGCGGCGCGGGCTGCGATGGCGTGGCGCGGCGAGTCTCGGGTTCTCGCCGGATGGTGTAGCGGGCCGGTTGCAGGCCCCAGGCCGACAGCAGTTCGGCGTGCTGCTGGTACAGGTTCGCCAGTGCGCTGGCCAGGGGCGCGGCAACGCAGCGCAGCGCGGCCAGGCGCGTCGCCGCATCCGGCGTCTGCTCGTGCAGCGCTCCGCACAAGGCGCCCACCACATGCGCGGGGGCCAGCGGCAGCACCTCCTCGGGCGACCCGCCCGGCGCGAGCGGAGCGCTGGCCAGGCGGCTGCGAAGATCGCGCAAGGACCACTCGGCGGCCGATTCGATGCCCTGCACCACGCGCGTCGACTCGATGTCCTCGTCGACGTCGTCGTCCGACATCAGCGCCAGGCCGGTGGGCACGCCGAAGCCGTCGGTGACGAAGGGCTGGGGCATGCTCTGCACGACCTGCGAATCCGCCACCGGCCGGGCCAGCCACTCGATCCAGCGGGGCGCCAGGCCTGGCAGCAGGCTGCGCGCCTGGCGCTGCGCCGGCGAAACCCACAGGCTGCCGCCGGCCTCGGCGACGCCCGCCTCGCGGCACACCCGCGTCAACACCGCGGCCGCGTCGGCCTGGCATTGCGCGAGGTAGCGCTGGAAGAGGGTCTCGGCGGCGGGAGCGGGGGCGTTCATGGCGCAGGAACGATTTTCACCGAGCGGCGCGTCGCCCGTGCATACGCGGGTTCGACAGCGCCCTCGCGGCGAGGTTCAGCCCAGCATGTCGTGCAAAGTTCTCGCGATCACGCGCGTGGCGCCTTTCAGATCCTCGAGCGCCAGGTGCTCGTCGGCCCGCTTGGCGTTCGATTCGAGCACCGTGCGGGGGCCGGCGCCGTAGATGACCGCCGGCACGCCGGCCGCGCCGTACAGGCGCACGTCGGTGTAAAGCGGCGTGCCGACCAGCGGCACCGGCTCGCCGAACACCGATTCGGCGTGCCGCTGCACGGTGGCGGCGAGCCGCTCGTGGCCGGGCAATGGCCGCAGCGAATGGGCAAGCAGCAGGCGGCGCAGCTCCAGCTTCACGCCGGGGCTCTGCGCCACGGCGGTCTCGATCAGCGCGCGCAGCTCGGCCTCGACCTCGGCCGCGTCCTCCTCGGGGATCATGCGGCGGTCCAGCTTCAGCACCACCTTGCCGGGCACGACATTGGTGTTGCTGCCGCCCTCTATCCGGCCGACGTTGAGGTAGGGGTGGGTGATGCCCGGCACCTCCGACCGGCGTTGGCCGAGCACCGCGTTGTGGGCGTACAGCGCGGTCAGCAGCTTGTTGGCCGCCTGCAGGGCGTCGATGCCCGTTTCGGGATAGGCGGCATGGGAGGCGAGGCCGTGCAGCGTCACCTCGAGTTGCAGGCAGCCGTTGTGCGCGGTCACCACCTGGTGGCTGAAGCCGGCGGCGACCAGAAGATCGGGCCGGGTCAGGCCGTGGCGCAGCAGCCAGCCCGGGCCGAGCTCGCCGCCGAACTCCTCGTCGTAGGTGAAGTGCAGCTCGACCGCGCCGCGCGCCGGCCTTGCCACGGCGGCCAGCGCCCGCAGCGCGAAGGTGTAGGTCGCGAAATCGCTCTTGCTGACCGCCGACGCGCGGCCATAGAGCTTGCCCTCGACGACCTCGCCGCCGTACGGGTCGTGCGTCCAGCCTTCGCCCGGCGGCACCACGTCGCCGTGGGCGTTGAGCGCGATGGTCGGGCCGCCTTCTCCGAAACGTTGCCGCACGATGAGGTTGGTGATCGACGCCATGCCCTGCGCCTGCACCTCGGCCGTGGGCACGGGATGCCGCTCGGCTTGCAGGTCCATCGCTCCCAGCAGCTTCGCGGTGGCTTCGGCGTGCGGTGCGTTGTCACCCGGCGGCGTGTCGGTGGGGACGCGCACCAGGGCCTGCAGGAAGGCCACCTCCTCGTCGAAGTGGGCGGCTATCCAGGCGTCGAGCCCGTCGTGCACTGAACTCATGCCAACTGCTCCAGAAGGTGCCGGAAGGCGTCGACCGCGAGCTGCGCATCGTCGTCGGTCACGCTCTCCAGCGGGTTGTGGCTGATGCCCGAATTCCCTCCGCGGACGAACAGCATCGCCTGCGGCAGGACCTCGTGCAGCTTCATCGCGTCGTGGCCGGCTCCGCTGGGCAGGCGGTGGACCGGCAGGCCGAGGGCGCCGACGGCCGCCTCCCAGCGCGCCTGCCAATCGCCGGCGCTGGGCGCCGCGGACGCCCGCAGGCTTTCACGCAGCGTGTAGCGAAGGCCTCGCCGCTCGGCGATGTTGGCAAGTTGCGTGCTCACCTCTTCGGCCAGCGCGTCGCGCGCGGCATCGGTCGGGGCGCGCAGGTCGAGGCTGAAGCGGCAGCGGCCGGGCACCACGTTGATCGAGCCCTGCGGCACCTCCAGGATGCCGACGGTGCCGACCCGATCCGGCGCTCTCTTCGCCGCCCGCTCGACCGCCAGCGCCAGCTCGGCCACCGCCAGCGCGGCGTCGTGGCGCCGGTCCATCGGCGTGGTGCCCGCGTGGCTCGCCGTCCCGATCACCTCGCCGAGCAGGCGGCGGCTGCCGTTGATGGAGGTGACGACGCCCAGCGGCAGGTCCGTCTCGTTCAGCACCGGGCCCTGCTCGATGTGGACCTCGACGAAGCCGAGGTAGCACGCCGGGTCGCGGCGCTCGGCCTCGATGGCCTGCATCGTGCCGGGCAAGCCTGCGGCACGCATCGCCTCGCGCATCTCGATCCCTTGGGCGTCGACCTGGTCCAGCCAGGCCGGCTCGAAGCCGCCGGTCAGGGCGCTGGAGCCGAGGAAGGTGGCGGCATAGCGCTGGCCTTCTTCCTCCGCGAAGCCCACCACCTCGATGCCGAAGGGCAGGCGGCGGCCGGCGCGGTGCAGCTCGCGCACCGCGATCATCGGCACGAAGATGCCGAGCCGGCCGTCGTACTTGCCGGCGTTTCGCACGGTGTCGTAGTGGGAGCCGGTCAACAGGCGCTTCGCCCCGCGGTCGGTGCCGTGGTAGATGCCGACCACGTTGCCCACCGCGTCGATGCGCGCCTCGTCGAAGCCGCAGTCCTTCATCCAGCGCAGCAGCTGCACCTGGCAGGCGCGGTGCGCCTGGGTCAGGTAGGTGACCGTCAGGACGCCATCGCCGACATCGCTGTGGCGGGCCAGCAGCTCGGCACAGTCCCAGGCCTGGCGGCCCTGCACGGGCTCGTGGCCGAAGCGCTCGTTCAAGCGGATCTCGGCGATGCGGTGGATCTGACGCAGGCACTCGGCGCGCTCGAAGGCGGCGGTGTTGTCCAGCCGCCTGGCGAAGGTCTCGATGATCTCCTGCCGCGTCAGGCCGGTGCTGCGCGGCCCGCGCACGGCGAGGATGAAGGGGAAGCCGAACTTCTCGCCGTAGGCTGCGTTCAGGCGTTGCAGTGCCTCGAACTCCTCGGGGCTGCAATGCGCGAGGCCCGCCGCGCCTTGCTCGGATGTCGACTCGGCGGTGAGCGTGCGTGCCACCATGGCCTTGCCGGCCAGCTCGGGGTGGGCGCGGATGAGCGCGAGCTGGGCCTCGGGCGGGGCCTGTCTCACGACCCGTGCCAGCGCATGCTTGAGGGCCGCCAGGGTGCGGAAGGGACGCGCCGGCCACGCGGCCTCGGCCACCCACGGCGAGTGCTCGTAGATGCCCTCGAGCAGGGCGGCGAACTCGCCCGGGGTCAGGCTGGCGTTGAGGCGGTCGAGCAGCTCGGTCATCTCATTCCCAGACGAAGGCGGTGCCGGCATCGAAGGGATGGGTGGCCTTCCAGTGGCGCGCGATGTCGATGCGGCGCGTGATCCACACGCGGTCGTGCCCGGCCACGTGATCGAGGAAGCGCTGCAGCGCGGCGAAGCGCCCCGGCCGGCCTAGCAGGCGGCAGTGCATGCCTATGCTCATCATCGCGGGCCTCTCGGCGCCTTCGGCCCACATCACGTCGAAGGCATCGCGCAGGTAGGAGAAGAACTCTTCGCCGTGGCTGAAGCCTTGCGGCAACGCGAATCTCATGTCGTTGCAGTCGAGCGTGTAGGGCACGACGAGGTGCGGCGCGAGCGCGCCGTCGCCCTTCTTCACCTGCAGCCAGAAGGGCAGGTCGTCGCCGTAGTAGTCGCTGTCGTACTCGAAGCCGCCGTGCTCGACCACCAGGCGGCGGGTGTTGGGGCTGTCGCGCCCGGTGTACCAGCCCAGCGGCTTCGCGCCGGTCAGCCGCTCGATGATCGAGACGCCGCGCTCCAGGTGCTGGCGCTCGATCTCTTCCTCGACGTTCTGGTAGTGGATCCAGCGCCAGCCGTGGCAGGCGATCTCGTGGCCGAGCTCGACGAAGGCGGCCGTGACCTCCGGGCAGCGCTCGAGCGCCATCGAGACGCCGAAGACCGTCAGCGGCCACTCCCGGCGCTCGAACTCCCGCAGCAGGCGCCAGACGCCCACGCGCGAGCCGTACTCGTAGATGCCCTCCATGCTCAGGTGCCGCGCCGGGTAGCTCGCGGGGTTGAACATCTCGGAGAGGAACTGCTCGCTGCCGGCGTCGCCGTGCAGCACCGAGTTCTCGCCGCCCTCCTCGTAGTTGAGGACGAACTGCAGCGCGACCCGGGCGTTGCCGGGCCAGTGCGGATCGGGCGGCTGCCTGCCGTAGCCCAACAGGTCTCTCGGATAGCTCATGCTCGATTCGCCCTGGCGGATTGCAGGGCCTGCTCCAGGTTGCCGACGCGCGGGTGCTGCCGGAGGTTGCGCTCGACGCTGCCGAGATGCGCGGCCATCAGCCTCGTCGCGGCACGCGTGTCACGCCGCGCCAGCGCCTCGACGATGGCGACGTGCTCGGCGTGCGACTCCTCCGCCGAATGCGATGACTGCATCATCAGCGAGACCAGCGAAGAGCGCGACAGCAGGTCGCCCATGACCTCGGCGAGCACCGCGTTGCCCAGCGCCTCGGCCAGCAGGACGTGGAAGTCGGCCAGCAGGCGCGTGCGGCCCGGCACGTCGGTGCGTGCGATGGCCGATGCCTCGGCGGCCAGATGGGCGCGCAGCCGGGCCAGCTGGACCTCGGTGAGGCGGCCGCACAGCGCGCGCACCATGCCGGCCTCGACCAGCGCGCGCGCCTCGAAGACCTGGCGCGCCTCCTCCTCGCTCGGCTGGCGCACGAAGGCGCCGCGACCGGGCTCGAGCACGATGAGCCTGTCGCGCGAGAGCTGGTTCAGCGCCTGCCGCACGACGGTGCGAGAGACCTTGAAGATGTCGGCGATGCGCTGCTCGGCCAGCTTGGTGCCGGGCATCAGGCGGCGCTCGACGATGGCCGCGCTCACCGCATCGACGATGCGCTGGGTGGTGGTCTGGGCATCGGCCGCGATGCTGCCGCGCGCGGCGCCCGGCCGCGTCGGGCGGATCACTTTCAGGCTCGGGCTGCGGGAGGCCATGGGCTCGCGGTCGGCACTGTAGGTTGGCACTGTATTCAGAAGTGTATACACTTTGCCGGCGTCGCCACAACCTCCACTCCGCAGGGCTTCCATCGATGGGCCAGCTCACCACCCATGTGCTCGACACCATGCACGGCCGCCCCGCCGCCGGCATGGCCGTTACCCTCTGGCGCGAGGGAGAAGCCATGCCGCTGCGCACGCTGGCGTTGAACACCGATGGCCGCGCCGACGGCCCGCTGCTCTCCGGCGATGAGTTCCGGCCCGGCCGCTACCGGCTCCACTTCGGCGTGGCGGACTACTTCCGGGGCCAGGGCGTCGACCTGCCCGAGCCGCCCTTCCTCGACGAGGTGGTGCTGGCCTTCGGCATCGCCGACGAGGCGGGCCACTACCACGTGCCGCTGCTTGCCAGCCCCTGGTCCTACTCCACCTACCGCGGCAGCTGATGGAAGGCTACCTGCTCGACTGGGCCAACCTGCTGCTGCGCTGGGCCCACGTGATCACCGCGATCGCCTGGGTCGGCTCGTCCTTCTACTTCGTCTTCCTCGACGCCAGCCTCACGAAGCCGAGCGATCCGGAGCTGCTCGCCAAGGGCGTCGACGGCGAGCTGTGGGCGGTGCACGGCGGCGGCTTCTACCACCCGCAGAAGTACCTCCTGGCCCCGAAGGCGCTGCCGGCGCACCTGCACTGGTTCTACTGGGAGAGCTACAGCACCTGGCTGACGGGCTTCGGCCTGTTCACGGTGCTGTACCTGTTCAACGCCGGCAGCTTCCTCGTCGACAAGTCGGTGCACGAGTGGGCGCCGGCCACGGCGGTGCTGGTGGCGGTCTGCTTCCTGGCCGGTTTCTGGCTGGTGTACGACGGCCTGTGCCGCGCCTTCGGCGAGCGGCCCGGTGGCGATCGCATCGTGGCCGCGGGCAGCCTTCTGCTGGTCGTCCTCACCGCCTGGCTGGCCTGCCGATGGTTCGCCGGCCGCGCGGCCTTCCTGCTGACCGGCGCCGCCATCGCCACCGCGATGAGCGCCAACGTCTTCTTCTGGATCATCCCCGGCCAGCGCAAGGTGGTGGCGCAGATGCGGGCCGGCCAGCCGGTCGATCCGGTGCACGGCCGGCGCGGCAAGCAGCGCAGCGTGCACAACACCTACTTCACGCTGCCGGTGCTGGCCGCGATGCTGTCCAACCACTACGGCTGGCTCACGCAGGGCGAGAACAACTGGCCGGTGCTGGTGGTGCTGATGCTGGCCGGTGCGCTGATCCGCCACTTCTTCGTCGCGCGCCACGCGGCCCTGCGCCTGGGCCGCCGGCCGCCGTGGGGCGCCGCCCTGGCCGGCTGCGTGCTGCTCGTCGCGTTGATGGCCTGGCTGGCACCGGCGCCGTCGAAGCACGGTGAAGCGGCCGTCGCCGTGCCCGCCATCGCCCAGGTGCAATCGGTGGTCACCCAGCGCTGCGTGATGTGCCACAACGCGCAGCTGCAGAACAAGGGCGTGGCCCTGCACACGGAGGCCCTGGTGCGCCAGCACGCCCAGGCCATCTACCAGCAGGCCGTGCTGCTCAGGCAGATGCCGCTGAACAACGCCACCGGCATCACGGATGACGAGCGTGCCCTGATCCGGCGCTGGTTCGAGGCCGGTGCCCCGTGAACTGATCCAACGCGGTGCGTGCCTGCCGCCGCCTGGTTCGATCAGGGGATATTCCCGCCCGACCTCTCCCGCATTCAGGGGGTGACGCCGTCGTGGCCAAAGGTGGACCATCCCTCTCTTGACGATCCGTTGCCAGTGACGAGGCTGGCGCGGTGGAGGGAAAGAACATGGTCGACAGGCCAGGGCCGGCGAAGGCACGCGTTGGCCGAACCGCTCTTCGCGACTGGCTGGCGTGGGCCCTGGCGGCCGGCGCGGCCCTGCTGCTGGGCTCCTGCGGCGGGGGCGAAGAGCCGGGCAGCCCTGCCCAGGCGCGCGAGCGCGATGCCGGTACGGGCCAGGTGGTCCGGGTTTCCGAGCGCCGCCGCGCGCTCACGGTGCCGGCCGGCCTGGCCATTCCGCCGGACGCGGGCCAGAAGGGCATGTTCTCGCCGCTCTACAACTGGCCGTTGATCGCCATCCACGCCGCGCTCCTGCCCGACGGCCGGGTGATGAGCTACGGGACCAAGGCCGACGGCCAGCAGACGGGATTCTTCATCTACGACGTCTGGGACAGCAGCCAGGCGCCCGACGCCGGCCACCAGACGCTGCCGAACAACACGGCCGTCGACCTCTTCTGCAGCTCGCAGGTGCTGGTGCCGCTCAACGGCAACCGCAGCCAGCCGCGACTGGTGATCTCCAACGGCGACAACTGGGTCGGCAGCGGCACCACCAACACCGGCAACCCCAACAGCACCGTCTTCGACCCGGCCACCAACACCCTGGTGCGGGGGCAGGACCTGAACCGGGCGCGCTGGTACGCGTCCGCCACCGTGCTGGTCAACGGCGAGGTCTACATCCAGGGCGGCTGGGACGGCACCGACCATCCCGAGATCCGCGGCTCGGACGGCCGCTACCGGCTGCTCTCGACCGACACCAGCGGCCTGGACTTCTACTACCCGCGGAACTACGTCGCGCCCGACGGCCGCGTCTTCGGCTTCGACACCAACGGCAAGCTCTACTACGTCAACCCGGCCACGGGCGCGTTGAGCATCGTCGGCCAGATCGGCGACGCCATCATCGGCCAGGACGCCAGCAGCGCGATGTTCCGGCCGGGGCGCATCCTGCAGTTCGGCGGCTTTTCCGACAAGTCGATCGTGATCGACATCACCGGCGGCGCCCCCGTGATGTCGGGCATGCGCACCATGTCCTCCCAGCGGCGGCTGGCCACGGCCACGATCCTGGCCGATGGCCAGGTGCTGGCCACCGGCGGCAGCCCGGTGTGGAACGACCTCACCGGCGCGGCGCTCAACGCCGAGATCTGGAACCCGCAGAGCGGCAACTGGACGGTCGGGGCCGCCGGCGCCGTAGCGCGGCTTTATCACTCCACCGCGCTGATGCTGCCGGACGCGACCGTGCTGGTGGCCGGCGGCGGCGCGCCCGGGCCGCTGACCAACCTCAATGCCGAGATCTACTACCCGCCCTACCTCTTCACCGCCGACGGCCAGGAAGCGCCGCGCCCGGTGATCGCCGGCACGCCCGACTACCTGCAGATCGGCAAGACGCTGCCCATCGACGTGGCACCCGGCAGCACCATAGCCCGCGTCGTTCTGGTCAAGACCGGCTCGGTCACGCACGGCTTCAACATGGACCAGCGCTTCGTCGAGCTGCCGTTCCGCACCGAGGGCAACCGGCTTTATGCGCAGGCGCCGACGCACGCACCCGATGCACCGCCGGGCTACTACATGCTGTTCGTGCTCGATGCCGCCGGCGTGCCCTCCAGGGCGAAGATCCTCAACCTGGGCGTGGCGCCGGCCCAGGATGCCCTCGTCACGCCGACCATCACCTCGCCGGGCAACCAGGACACGCCCATCGGCGCGAACGTGGACCTCGCCGTGAGTGCGAGCGACCCCAACGGCGACGCGCTGATCTTCAGCGCCGCCGGCCTGCCGCCCGGCCTGTCGATGAACGCGAACACCGGCCACGTCACCGGCACCCCGACCACCAACGGCAGCTACAACGTCGTGCTCGCCGTCACCGACGGCTACAACAACGCCAGCGTGCCCATCACCTGGACGATCAGCGGCAGCCTGCCGCTCGACCTCGACCCGCTGCCGCCGCCCAGCGGCAACATCGCCGGCAACCAGCTCGACGTGAGCGCCACCGCGAGCGGCTACCAGGTGCAGTTCAAGTGGAATTTCGGCGATGGCACGGGCGACACCGCCTGGTCGTCCGACGGCCATGCCAGCCATGTCTACGCGAAGGCCGGCCTGTTCAACGTCACCGTGACGGTGCGCGACGGCTACGGGCAGCAGGTCGTGCAGGGTTGGGTGCAGCGCGTGCAGCTGCCGACCGGCGGGCCGCTGCCGGGCCAGTCCACCTCGCTGCTGGCCGAGTTGCCGGCGGGCGGCGGCAACGCGCGCCTGTGGGTCGTCAACCCGGACAGCAACAGCGTGAGCGTGTTCGATGCGTTGACGCGCGCCAAGCTGGCGGAAGTGGCCGTGGGCGCGGCCCCGAGCACGCTGGCCCGGGCGGGCGACGGCCGCATCTGGGTCACGAACAGCCGCGGCGCGAGCCTCACGGTGATCGACCCGGCCGGCTTCAGCGTGGCCGCGACCATCCAGATGCCGCGCGCCTCGCAGCCGCAGGGCATCGTGATGTCACCCTCGGGTGCGCAAGCCTACGTCACGCTGGCCGCGACCGGGCAGCTGCTGCGCCTGGACACCGCCACCTTCGCGCAGACCGGCGCCCTGGCGCTGCCCGGCCCCCAGCCCGGCGGGATGGCCATCAGCGGAGACGGTGCGCGGCTGTACGTTTCGCGCTTCGTCACCGCCCGCCTGCCGGGCGAGGAGACGGCGACCATCACGACCACGCCGTCGACCGGCGGCGAGGTCTGGATGGTGGACGCCGCCGCGATGAGCCTGCAGCGCACCATCGTCCTGCAGCACAGCGAGCAGCAGGATTTCGAGAACCAGGGCCGCGGCATCCCCAACTACCTCGGCGCGCCGGCGCTCAGTCCGGACGGCAGCCAGGCGTTCGTGCCGAGCAAGCAGGACAACGTCAAGCGCGGCCAGCAGCGCGACGGCCAGGCGCTGAACTTCCAGAACACCGTGCGGGCCATCAGCTCGCGCATCCTCGTGGCTTCGCAGCAGGAAGACCTCGCGGCCCGGATCGACCACGACAACGCCGGCCTCGCCAGCGCCGCCCTCTTCGACCAGACCGGCGTGCTGCTGTTCGTCGCGCTCGAGACCAGCCGCGAGGTGGCGGTGCTGGACGCCCACGCGCGGCAGCAGCTGCTGCGGCTGGACGTGGGCCGCGCGCCGCAGGGCCTGTCGCTCTCGCCCGACGGCCTGACGCTGTTCGTCTCCAACTTCATGGACCGCACGGTCAGCGCCTTCGACCTCAAGCCGCTCATCCAGCAGGGCCTGCTCAGCATCCCGCCGCTGTCGGCGCTCAACACCGTCGCCGCCGAGCCGCTCACGCCGGCGGTGCGGCTGGGCAAGCAGATCTTCTACGACGCCCGCGACCCCCGCATCGCCCGCGACGGCTACCTCAGCTGCGCTTCCTGCCACCGCGATGGCGGTGGCGACGGCCGGGTCTGGGACATGACCGACGCGGGCGAAGGCCTGCGCAACACGATCAACCTGCGCGGCCGCGCCGGCATGGGCCACGGCCCCCTGCACTGGAGCGCGAACTTCGACGAGGTGCAGGATTTCGAAGGCCAGATCCGGCGCCTGAACGGCGGCACCGGCCTGATGAGCGACGCCGCCTTCCTCGCCGGCACCCGCAGCCAGCCCCTGGGCGATCCCAAGGCCGGCCTCAGCCCCGAGCTCGATGCGCTGGCGGCCTACGTCTCCTCGCTGGCCGGCTTCGAGCCCAGCCCCTGGCGGCCGGCCGGCGGGCAGCTCAGCGCCGCGGCAACGGCAGGCAGGTCGGTCTTCCAGTCCGCGCGCTGCGGCGCCTGCCATGGCGGGACCGCGTTCACGCTGTCCGCCACGCTGGGCCCGCAGGACATCGGCACGATCAAGCCGACCAGCGGCCAGCGCCTGGGCGGCCCGCTCACCGGCATCGACATCCCCACACTGCGCGACGCCTGGGGCAGCGCGCCCTACCTGCACGACGGCTCGGCGTCCACCCTCGACGCCGCGGTGCTGGCCCACCGCGGCGTGAGCTTCAACGGCACCGACCTGGCCAACCTGGTCGCCTACCTGCGCGAGATCGGCAGCGAGGAGACGGCCGCGCCTATGCCTGGCACCGGCCTGGCGGGCAGCTACTTCAACAACAAGAAGCTCACCGGCACGCCGGTGCTGCAGCGCACCGAGGCGGTCGATTTCGACTGGGGCACCGGCGCGCCCGGAGCAGGCGTCCGCGCCGACAACTTCTCGGCCCGCTGGACCGGCCTGGTGGAGGCGCCCGCGACCGGCAACTACTTCTTCCAGACCGTGTCGGACGAGGGCGTGCGCCTCTACGTCAACGGCGCCCGCGTGATCGGCAACTGGAAGGCACACAGCTCCGCCACCAACACCTCGAAGAAGGTGGCGCTCGTCGCCGGCCAGCGAGTGGCGTTGACCCTGGAGTACTACGACGGCACCGGCGCCGCCGAGATCCGCCTGCGCTGGAAGCCGCCCGGCAACACGACCTACGCGCCCATCCCGGCGGAGCGGCTGTTCGTCGACTGAGCGCGCTCATTCCTCCGCCTGCCCGGCGGCGCGCGAAGGCGAGGTGACCGCTCGCAGCGTGGCCACCAGCCGGTCGATCTCGATCGGCTTGGCCACGTGGGCCACCATTCCGCAGGCCAGGCAGCGGGCCCGCTCCTCGGGCATCGCGTGCGCCGTCTGGCCGACCACCGGCAGGCCGGGCGCCATCGCCAGGATGCGGCGCGTCGCCTCGAAGCCATCCATGACGGGCATCTGCACGTCCATCAGGACGGCGTCGAAGCCCTCCGGATCCGCCCCCACCTCGTGCACGGCCGCGCCGCCGTCCGCGACCAGCCGGACCTGCGCCCCCGCGCGCCGCAGCAGCTGCTCGATGACCAGCTGGTTCACCGGGTTGTCCTCTGCCACGAGCAGGCGCAGGCCGGCCAGCGGATGGTCGCCCACGGCCAGTCCGGTGCGTGCCTGCGGCGCCGGCGCCCGCGTCTGTCGAAGCGGCAGCCTCAGCTCGAACTCGCTGCCGCGGCCAAGGTCCGAGCGCACGGCGAGCTGCCCGCCCATCAGCTGGGCCAGCCGGCGGCTGATCGCCAGGCCGAGGCCGGTGCCGCCATAACGGCGGGTGGTCGACGAATCGGCCTGCCGGAAGGCCTCGAACAGCTGGGCCTGCTGCTCCTCGCTCATGCCGATGCCGGTGTCGCTGACGCGGAAGACCAGGGCGTCGCCGTCCCGCCCGACCCAGGTGCGGATGCTGCCGTGGCTGGTGAACTTGACGGCGTTGGACAGCAGGTTGGCGAGGATCTGGTGCAGCCTCAGCGGATCGGCCAGGCAGGCGGGCGGGAGGCCGGCCCCGTGGGCGACCTCGAGCCTCAGCCCCTTGGCTGCCGCGCTTTCGCGCACCAGGGCGACCGCGCCGTCGGTCGCGGCCACCGGGTCCACCGGGATCGACTCGATGTCCAGCCTCTGCGCCTCGATCTTCGAGTAGTCGAGCACGTCGTTGACGACGCCCAGCAGCATGCGGCCGGATTCGAGGATGCGGGCGTAGCCGGCCTGGGCGGGCGTCCCGGCGGCCTGGTCGAAGCCAAGCTGCGCGAAGCCCAGGATGCCGTTCAGCGGGGTGCGGATCTCGTGGCTCATGGTCGCGAGGAACTCGCTGCGTTGTTGCGCCACGCGCTCGGCCTGCAGGCGGGCCGCCTCCCTGACCTGTTCGAGCGCACGCCGCTCGGAGATGTTGCGCACGACGGCCACGACCTCGCCGTCGCGCGTGGGCAGCAGGCGGGCCTCGAAGTGCCGGACCGCGCCTTCCCAGGGCATCGCGTACTCGACCGCGCACATCGCCGCGCCCTCGGCCACCCGTTGCAGCGCTCCGGCGAAGGCCGCCCCGGCTTCGGCCGGCAGCAGCTCCGGCATGCGTCGGCCGGCAAGGGCTTCGGGCGGTACCGGCAGGTCCTCCGGCCGGCTGGCGCGATGGTCGAGGATGGTGCCGTCGGCCGCGAGGCGGAAGTACAGGTCGGGCAGGGCCTGGAAGACACTGTTGAGTTCGGCATTGCGCCGCGAGACCTCCTGCTCCAGGTGCTGGGCCTGCTCGGCCAGCAGGCGCGCCGCCCGCCGCTGCGGCGTGATGTCGATGAAGCTGCACAGCATGCAGTCCTCGCCGCCTATGTTCACCCGCACGGCGGAGAAGGCCATCTCGCGAATGCCGCCGTCGTGCAGGCGGAAGCTCGACTCCACGCCTTCGACATGCCCCGTCTCCTGCAAGCGCTGCAGGGTCTGCACGCGCAAGCCGTGGTCGCACCACAGGCCGAGGTCCACGCCGCTGCGGCCGAGGACCTGCTCGCGGTCGAAGCCGAACATCAGCAGCCAGGCGCGGTTGACGTCCGCGAAGCGCTGGTCGCTCATCAGGCCCAGGGCCATGCCGATCGGGCTGGTCTGGAACAGCACCGAGAAGCGCGACTCGCTCTGGCGCAGGGCCTGCATGGCCTGCTCCCTCGTGGCCTCTGCCTCGGCCGCGCTCCAGGCCAGGCCGAGCTGGCTGCCCAGGCGCGCGAGCAGGGCGACCTGCTCGTCGTCGAAGAAGTCGGCCTGGCGCGAGTAGACCAGCAGCACGGCCCGCGTCTCGCCGGCGACCTCGATCGGAAAGGCGCCCAGGGCCATCAGGCCGAAGCGCCGGGCGATCTCGCGCCAGGGTGCCACGCCGGGTTCGTGGACGAAGTCGCGCGTCACCTGGGGCCTGCCTTCGCGCCAGGCGCGCCCGCCGGGGCCGCGGCCGTGCGGGTCCTGGTCGATGGAGATCCAGGCTTCGTCCGTGTATGCCACGGCGTCACCCGCCGAGGCCACGGGCCGCAGCCGGCGGGTGCGCAGGTCGGGCTCGCCTATCCAGGCCAGGGGCAGTCCGCTGACCTTGACGACCACCTCGCAAACCTGCTGGAAGAGCTGGGAGCGGCCGGGCAGGGCGGCGATCAGGCCGTTGACCTCGGTGAGCACCTGGTACAGCCGGTTCAGGCGCAGCAGCCGGCGTTCGGTGCTGCGCTGCACGCTCATGTCGCGCGCCACGCCCAGCACGCCCACGACCCGGCTGGTCGAGTCGCGCAACGGCGTCTTGATGACCTCGTACAGAACGCTTTCACGGCCACCCGTCCCGGGCATGGGCTGCTCCAGGCGCACCGGCCCGTCGGCCTCCAGCGTGGCGGCGTCGTTGCTGCGGAAGGCCTCGGCCAGCGCCGGCGTCGTGAGATCCCTGTCGCGGTGGCCGAGGATCTCGGACTCGGACCGGCCGAACAGGCGCGCCAGGGCCGGGTTGCAGAAGGTGTAGATGCCTTGCAGGTCCTTGACCCAGACCAGGTCGGGCAGGGTGCCGACCAGGGTCAGCAGGCGCTGCCGCTCGTCCACGGCCTCGCGCGTGCGCCGGGCCACGACGCGCCGCATGGAGATCGCCCACAGCAGCCCGAGCAGGGCCAGCACCGCGGCAATGCCGGCGGCCAGCGCGGCATGGCTCAGGAGGACGCCGTACAGCGCGGCCATCGGCCGATTACAGCATCGGCGATTTGTGACGACAACCGGGCGGCTCCGGAGGGCGCCCGCGGCGGCGCTACTGCTTCACGCCGCGGCGAGCGGCCATGTCGGCCGACATCGCCGCACGCTCCGCCTCGCCGGCGCGGGCCGCCGACGCCGGGAACGCGAGCCCGTCCTCCAGGGCGAGATGGCTGTCGTGCAGGCGGCAGAAGCCATCGGCGGCGGCCTGCAGCGCGTCCAGATCGGGCGCCTGGCCGCCTGCCACCTGCTGGAGCAACGCCGCCAGCGGCGGCCACAGGGCAGCGAACTCGGCGTGGTCGGCGGCCATGCGCCCGGCGGCCTCCTGCAACGTCGCTTCGCCGCTGGCGCGCAGGAGCGGCAGCAGGTGGCGCTCCTCGTCCTGGTGGTGCAGCGGCGCGGCGATGCCGAAGTAGCGCAGCACGTCGCGCGCGGCCGAGGCGGCCTGCTCGTCGGCGCCATGCCGGCGCGCATGGGCGATCAGGCGTTGCAGGAGATCCAGCGACCGGCGCACGCGATCGTGGCACGCGGCCAGCAACTCGAAGGGCTGGTCGAATCCCGCGGCGGGCGGCGTGTTGAGCAGGGAAGGCATCGGACGATTGTCCAGCGCCCGTCGATTGACGTGGCTCAAGCCGGCGCATGGCCGTCTGCACGACAGTGCGATCGCTGCCCAGGACGAATCGTGAACATGCCCTCCCTCCGCCCTCGCACCACGGCCCCCGTCGTCCCGCCGCTGATGGCCGGTGGCGGCCAGGCGCGCGCGCCCGACCGCGTCGCGACCGCCTCGCCCGAGACGCAGCGCGCGCCCATGCCGGATGCCAAGGCCTGGGGACGCCTGCTCGGCGAGGCCACTCTGCCCCCGGCGGTGGTGCAGGCGCTCGCACGCATCGGGCAGGCGCGGCGCTTCGCACCGGGCGACACCGTGTTCCGCCGCGGCGAGAAGGCCTCGGCGCTCGTCGTGCTCGCGCTGGGCGATGCCGCCCTCGGCGGGCCGGATGCCCACGGGCACTTCCGCACCGAGCGCCACCTGCAGGGGCCGGCCTGGCTCGATGCGAGCGCCGCGTGGCTCGGCGATGCGCACGCCCACGAGGCGCGCGTGCTGGCCCCCGCGGTGGTGGTGCACCTCGATTGCGCGGCACTGGCCGCGGAGATCGAAGGCCAGCCAGCGCTGGCCCGGCTGCTGCTGCGCGCCCTGGCCGGCGAGGCCCAGCTGCTGGCTCGCAGCACCCAATCCCTGATGCACCAGGACGCCCCGGCCCGCTGGGCCGCCTGGCTGCTCGCCCACTGCCAGCCCGTGCCCGGCGCGGACGAGCGCGGCGTGGTGCAACTGCCGCTACGCAAGCGCGACATCGCTTCGCAACTCGCCATCACGCCGGAGACCCTTTCGCGGCTCATGCGCAGCTTCTCCGCCCAGGGCGTGATCGCCGTCGCCGGCTACACGGTCCACGTGCTCGACCGCGCCGCGCTGGCACGACTCGCGGGGAACTGACGTGCCCTGAGCGAGGGCTCGCGCTCCCCGCCTGGACCATGGCCAAAGCGAACTGCCACGATTCCACGGGACCCGACGGGCCAGGCCCGTGCGGTTAGGGGGAGCAGCGCCGCCGGCCGCCTCGACGGCGTAGAGTAACGCCGCGCCCGACGGTGCATCGAGGAACGTCGCAAGAAGGCCGTGGCACGGGATTGCGGGTTCGGCGGCCGCACTTCAAGGAGCTGGCAGCATGCGGATGGACCCTGGCCGACTTGCCCATTGGATGGCGTGGCCGGGCCCGGAGCCTCGCTGGCCAGCGTTGGGCTTCGAGCATGCATGGCTCTCGGACATCATCGGTACACCCGGTGATGACAGCCTGACGGGTTCCGAAGGAGACGATCGCATCGATGGTCGCAAGGGCGCCGACACCATGGTCGGTGGTGCGGGCAATGACTTGTACATCGTCGACAACATCGGCGACGTCGTCCGCGAGCTTGCCGGCGAAGGCGTTGACAGCGTCGAGGCGCGGGTCAGTTACACGCTGGCCGCCGCAGTAGAGCACCTGATCCTCACGGGGTCGGGCGACCTGAACGGCACCGGCAACGAACTCGACAACCTCGTGGTCGGCAACAAGGGCTCCAACCGTCTCGACGGAGCGGCTGGCAACGACACGTTGTCCGGCCATCGCGGTGACGACAGCCTTTACGGCGGCGCCGGGGCCGATGCCCTGGACGGTGGCATTGGCGACGACTTCCTCAATGGCGGCAGAGGTGCCGACACGATGCTTGGCGGATTTGGCGACGATATGTTCCTCGTCGATAACAAGAGCGACGAGGTGATCGAGGGCGCGGGCGCGGGCACTGACACGGTTCGCGCCTCAGTGTCCTACACCTTGGCCGCGGGTGCCGAGAACCTGGTCCTGCTGGGCTCCAGCGGCTTGACCGGTCGAGGCAACGAACTCGACAACCGCATTGATGGGAACGACGGCGCCAACCTTCTCGAAGGCGGTCTTGGCCGAGACACACTGGTGGGGCACAAGGGGAACGATTCGCTGAACGGGGGCACGGGCGACGACCAACTCGATGGCAGCACTGGCGACGACCAGCTCGATGGGGGAGACGGCGACGACCAGCTTGACGGCGGAGAGGGCGTCGATCACATGGTCGGCGGCACAGGAAACGACAGCTATTTGGTCGACAGCCTGTCGGATGTCATCGTCGAGCAGACGGGGGGCGGCATCGACACGGTCAAGAGCAACGTCTCGTGGAACCTTGGCAGCGACACCGAGAACCTGATCCTGACGAACGACGTCGAGGACACCAAGGGCTTTGGCAACTCCCTCGCGAACTACATCCAAGGTACCACCAGGCAAAACATCATCGATGGTGGTGCGGGCAACGACACCATCGTGGGAGTCTCCAACGATTCTGCTTTCTCGGCGGACCGGCTGTTCGGCCGCGACGGCGACGACTCCATCACGGGAGGCGGTCGCCTGTCCACAGATACGCTGGACGGCGGCCTGGGCAATGACACGCTCCAGGTCTTGGCCGACGGCCATGCGTTCGGCCAGGCCGGCGACGATCTGTTGATCAGCGGCATCGGCGACGGGTACCGTACCTCGGTCACTGAGTTGGATGGAGGTTCGGGCAATGACACCTTGAGGTCCGGGGCGGAAATGTACGGCGGCGAGGACAACGACCTGCTGGAGGTCGACCTTGCGCACATGGCCGACGGCGGTAGCGGGAACGACACGATCAGGGGCACCGCCACGGCCTCCTGGATCACGGTCGTCGCAGGGGATGGCGACGATGTCGTCCAGATGCATGCATGGGGCATCGCAGGGATGACGGTGTCCGGCGGCGCTGGCGCAGACATTCTTTCGATCGACGGCGACAGCGGCGTTTCTGTCGATGGCGGGGTGGGCGACGACGTGATCGATCTCTCGATCAACGACGACGGCTACAGAGTCCAAGGCGGTGACGGCAACGATCAGGTCCATGCCACCGGCAAGGCCGATGGCACCATCGACGGCGGCAACGGCAACGATTGGCTGGAGATCCAAACCGGCTCGGGCAAGAGCGACTTGCAGCTTTCCGGCGGCGAGGGCAAGGACACTCTCGTTGCCTCACACGGGGATATCACGGGGGGCGGCGACAAGGACACGTTCTTGCTCGGCGAATCCCATCCATGGTCTGCCGCGGGATACCGAGTGATCGACTTCGTCCTCGACGAGGATCGGCTGGCCATCCGACAGCAATCCCTTCCGGTCGGCGATGGCGATGACGAAGTCGAAGGCGCCACAGTCATCCACGCGCCCGGTGGCTTCGATGCAAGTGCCGAACTGGTCATCAATGTGCAGGAGATCGTCGGCTCGCTCACCATCGATGCCTTCGCCGCCGCTTTCGGAAATGCCGACCAAGCCTATGCAGAGGGTCAGACGGCGGTCCTGGTGGCCGGCAATGGCAGCGAAACCTGGGTGGCCTACTTCCAGTCCAGCGGTAACGACGCCGCGATTACCCCTGACGAGTTGACCATCATGGCGACGCTGGCCAACGGCGCGATACCGCTCGTCGGGGACATCGAGTTCTTCCCGTAAGCAGCTGACCAATCGCTCCGCTGACTTGGGCCGATCCCTTCTCAGCCGTGCCGACGAATGGCTTCGCGAATTGCCGACGCCATCTCGACTTCGCTGCGGCCGCCGCTGATGGCAGCTCGGAGCCGAACTGGAAGTGAGGAACCGATCGAATGCCCGCAGCGGCAGATCTGGCGGATTCCTCTTCGACCTCATGGCGCGCCGCCGGATCGAGCGCGATGGCGCGGGCTTCCGGGCGATCGAATCCATGGTGGACGGCGACGTCCGCAAGGACATCAGCGCCCCCGATGTTGCGGGCGTCAAGGAAGTAGGCGTCGGAGATGGCGATCGCGAGTTGATGCTGGGTCCCGCGCTCACCCGCGGCAAGGATGAGCGCGTGAGCCGGCTGGGTCGGATATGTCCGCAGCTTTCGACCGAGATCGAGGGCGAAGCCAGAGGCGCGCGGGAAGCACGATTGCCTTTCCTGCTCAGTGATCCGCGATGCCCGGGGCCGCTCGAACGAACCTGGAGTCGTCGACCTGCTCGACCAGAAACTTGGCCAGGTTGCCGCGCGACAACTTCATGCCGAGCCTGGTCTTGCCGTACCACCCCGTGTCGATCACGCCCGCCGCGTGGCCATCCTTGAGGTTCGGAATCCGCACCAGCGTCCACTCGAGGTCCGATTTGGCGATCAATTCGGCGGTGGCTCTGATGTCCTCGAAGCCCTTGCGGGCGATGACCTTGAACAGCAGTGCGAAGGCGCGCACGTTGAAGGCGAAGCCGTCCTTCGGGTCGCGATAGGCTGCGGTGGAGATCTGGATCAGGCGGCGGACGTTCGACTGCTTCATGGCCGCGATGATGTTGGACAGGCCATGCATCACGGGCCTGTCGCCCTGCACCCTGAGGCTGTTGGGACCCAGCGCGCTGATGACGGCGTCGCTGCCGTGCAGGCACTTGGCGATCGCACTCTTGTCTTGCAGATTGCCCACGACGATGTCGATCTGCCGGTTGAACGCCTGAAGCTTCGTGGCGTCGCGCGTGTAGACCGACAGGCTGTGCCCCTGTCGCAGCGCTTCCTCGATCACGAATCTGCCGGTGGGCCCGGTTGCTCCAAACAGCGCGATCCTCATCGCGTCGCCTCCACGCTGTCGGGATGTGCGGTCAATGGGCAGACGCGTTGGGCGCAGATGCCAAGGGTCGCGTTCGTATTCGTTTCGGGCATGAAGTCGTCGAGGGGAGGTGACACGCGTTGCACGGGCTGATCGATCGAGCGTTCGGCAATGGGACGTTCCGGATCAAGCGGCCTGCTTCAGAAGGGATTGCAGGGCCTCGTCCGCCGACTCGACTGCGGCCTGGACCGCTTCCGGCCCGTGTGCCACGCCCTCGACGCGCAGGTGCTCGATATCGGTCAGTCCGATGAAGCTGAGCAGGTGCTTGAGGTAGCCGGACTGGTAGTCCCAGGCGGCCAGCGGCCCTTCGGAGAAGTTGCCTCCGGCGGCGGTGACCAGGTAGACCTTCTTGCCCTTGAGCAGGCCTTCGACCGAGTTGCCGGCGTAGCGGAAGGTGACGCCGGGCCAGGTCACGTAGTCGAACCAGGCCTTCAAGGGCGTGGGCGGTCCGAAGTTGATCATGGCCGAGCCGATCACCACGGTGTCCGCGGCAGCCAGTTCGGCAACCAGGCTTTCGGCCAGCTGGACGGCCTCGGCCTGCGGCGCGGTTCGCGTATCTGGCGGCGTAGCGCGGCCCACTACGTAGGCCTCGCCGATGTGGTTCAGCGGGGCTGCTGCCAGGTCGCGGACGGTGAGCGTGGTGCCAGGGCGCTGCGCTGCAAGCCGCTTCGCCAACTGGCTGGCGTATCGAGTGGACAGGCCCTCGGATCCTCGCGGGCTGGAAGTGACGAGAAGGATGTGGCTCATGAGCTTCGCTGGCAGGCTAAAATGAGAACCAGATAATCAGAAAGAACTTGATTACCTACCGATACGAAGGATGGTATGGTTCCTAAAGGGGCTCCGCAAGAAGGCACACGAATGTCACCAAGTCACATCGACCTCTCCGAGATTCCGAAGCCTTCAGAGCGCGCATGCGAGACGACGCGCGAGATCCTCGATCGCATCGGCGACAAGTGGAGCCTGTACATCATCGCGACCTTGCGCAGCGGAACACGACGGTTCAATGAGCTGCGCCGCGAGATCGACGGCATCTCCCAGCGCATGCTGACGCTGACATTGCGTGGACTCGAGCGCGATGGCCTGATCACCCGGACGATGTTCCCGACCATCCCTCCGCGCGTGGACTACGAACTCACCGAGCTGGGAGAGACACTGCTGGAGCCGGTGATGGCGCTGGTGGCCTGGGCCGAGAAGAACAAGCCGATCATCGCGGAATCGCAGAAGCGCTTCGACGAAGCGCCCGAACTGGCGCAGCCAGCAGGACGAGGCGCGGTGTACCGGCAGATTTGAAGGGCCGGGCCGCCTGTCGGCCGCCTCGTGCATGGCCAGAGAGCGATGTGCGCAAAGGCAGCCCCTTCCGCCACACGAGAGCGCTCGCCTGGAGTCGGCCTAGACCGTGAACATCTTCAGCGCCACCGCGCCCAGCACGATCGCGATCGCGTAGCGGATGAAGCCCAGCGGCGCGCGGGTGCTGATGAGCGAGCCGATCAGCACGCCGGGGATGGAGCCCAGCAGCAGGTTGCCGAGCAGCGCGTAGTCCACGTTGCCCAGGGTCAGGTGGCCGAGGCCCGCGATGAGGGCCAGCGGGATCGCGTGGGCGAGGTCGGTGCCGACCAGCTTGCTCGGGGTCAGCCGGATCGGGTAGAGGTAGACCAGCATCACCGTGCCCAGGGCGCCGGCGCCGATCGAGGTGAGGGTGACGAGCACGCCGAGCACCACGCCGGCCAGCACGGTGACGGGCTGCTGCAGGTGCTTGAAGTAGCTTTCGTCCGTCACGCGCAGGCTGCGGCCGACGCGGTGCAGCCAATCTTTCAGCACCATGCCGAGCGCAGTGATGACCAGGGCGATCGCGACGGCCGAGATGATGAAGCCGCTCTTGACCTGGTGTGAGTCGCTGAAGTGCATCCAGGCCAGCGTGGCGGCGGCGGCGGGCAGGCTGCCCATCGCGAGGCGCCGGACGACGCCCCAGTCCACCGTGCCGTGGTTGTGGTGCACGGCCACGCCGAACATCTTGGTGATCGAGGCGTAGAGCAGGTCCGTGCCCACTGCCGTCTGCGGCGCGACGCCGAACATCAGGACCAGCAACGGCGTCATCAATGCGCCGCCACCGACCCCCGTGATGCCGACCACCGTGCCGACCAGCAGGCCCGCCACCGCTCGCATTCCATCGATTTCCACGCGCTGCTCCCAGTTCTCACGCAAGCACGGGTCAGCGGCGCCGCCCTCTCATGCGCCGGGCGATTCTGCTTGCGCGGTTATGCGGGAAACAGGTATGGATCCTCGCTTTTGCTATATGCGCGCCGTCAGCAACTGCGCGGCCACCGCCACGGCGATCACGCCCGGCTGCTTGCCCTCCACCCCGGGCAAGCCGATGGGGCAGACCATGCGCGACAGCAGCGCCTCGTCGATGCCTCGATCACGCAAGCGGTGCTCGAAGCGGGCGCGCTTGGTGGCCGAGCCGACGAGTCCGAACCAGCCGAAGTCGCCGCGGCCGAGGATGGCGCCTGCCAGCGCCAGGTCGAGCGCGTGGCTGTGGGTGAGGACGAGGTAGAAGTCCCCGGGCCGGCCGTTGGCGACCTCGGCCTCCACCGGCTCGACGCAGATCCGCTCCACATTCGCCGGCAGCGGTCCGGCAGGGAACTCCTCCTCGCGCTCGTCGACCCAGACGATGCGGCACGGCACTTCGGCCAGCACGCGCACGATCGCCCGGCCGACGTGGCCCGCCCCGAACAGGTGCAGCGTGAAGCGCGGTGAGGGCTCGGGCCACTGCGCCGCCACGGCTTCGTCGAGGGCGACGAAGCGCAGCGTGAGCGCGCCGCCGCAGCACTGGCCCAGCGAGGGGCCGAGCGCCACCGGCCAGTCCAGCGATCCCGATTCGCCCGCCGCCAGGCGCTCGCGCGCGCGGGCGATGGCCTGCCACTCGAGGTGGCCGCCGCCAATGGTGCCGGCCACCTCGTCGGCCGCGACCAGCATCCGCGTACCGGCCTCGCGGGGCACCGAGCCCTTGGCCTGCACCACCTCGACCAGCATCGCGCGGCGCCCGGCGGCCAGCCAGGCCGCGGCGAGGGCGCGATCGGGGTCACGCATCGTCAGCGCTCGTGCGCACCGATTCGATGGCGCGCAGCAGCGCCTCGGGCGTCGCAGGGGCGGTCAACGCCGGCTGGCAACCCGGCGTGCCGGCCGCGGCCACTGCCTCGCGCAAGGCCAGGAAGACCGAGAAGGCCAGCAGCAGGGGCGGCTCGCCGACGGCCTTGCTGCGATGGATGCTGTCCTCGGCATTGCGGTTCGCATACAGCTTGACGTGGAAGGCCTCGGGCACGTCGTTGGCGGTCGGGATCTTGTAGGTCGACGGAGCATGGGTGAGCAGGGCGCCCGTCTTCGGGTGCCAGACGAGCTCCTCGCTGGTCAGCCAGCCCATGCCCTGCACGAAGCCACCTTCGATCTGGCCGATGTCGATGGCCGGGTTGAGGGAGGCGCCGACGTCGTGCAGCAGGTCCGCGCGCAGCAGCTTCCACTCGCCGGTGAGCGTGTCCAGCAGCACCTCGCTCGCCGCGGCGCCGTAGGCGAAGTAGTAGAAGGGACGGCCGGTCAGCGTCGCGCGGTCCCAGTGCAGGCCGGGCGTGGCATAGAAGCCGTCGGACCAGAGCTGGACCCGCGCCTGGTAGGCCAAGGTCACCAGCTCGTCGAAGGCCATGGCCAGGCCGTCGGGCGCGCGCACCTGGCCGCCTTCGAAGCGCAACTCGTCCGGCTCCGCGCCCATGCGCGGCGAAGCGAACGCGGCCAGGCGCTCGCGGATCTGCCGGGCCGCATCCTGCGCGGCCTTGCCGTTGAGGTCCGACCCGGTCGACGCGGCAGTGGCCGAGGTGTTCGCGACCTTGCTGGTGTCGGTCGCGGTGCAGCGCACGCGCGCCAGCGGCAGGCCGAGTTCATGCGCGACGACCTGCGCCACCTTGGTGTTCAGGCCCTGGCCCATCTCGGTGCCGCCGTGGTTCACCAGCACCGAGCCGTCGAGGTAGACGTGGACCAGCGCGCCCGCCTGGTTGAAGTGGTTGACATTGAACGAGATGCCGAACTTCACCGGCGTGAGCGCCAGGCCCTTCTTCAGCACGGGGCTCGCGGCGTTGAACAGCTCGGCTTCGCGGCGGCGGGCCGCGTAGTCGGCAGTCCTGACGAGCTCCCCGGCCAGCGGCGCGATCACGTTGTCCTGCACCGTCTGCAGGTAGGGCGTGACGTTGCGCTCTTCGGTGCCGTACCAGTTCGCGCGCCGCACCTCGAACGGGTCGCGGCCCAGATGCCGCGCGATCGAATCCAGCACCACCTCGGTCACCAGCCCGCCCTGCGGGCCGCCGAAGCCGCGGAAGGCGGTGTTGCTCTGCGTGTTGGTGCGCGGCAGGTAGCCGTGGATGGCGACCTCGGGCAGCCAGTAGGCGTTGTCGACGTGGCAGATGGCGCGCGTCATCACCGGCGGCGAGAGGTCGGCCGAATGGCCGGCATGGCCGAGCAGCGTGACCTCGTAGCCGAGCACGCGGCCTTCGTCGTCGAAGCCGACCTCCCAGTCGTACTCGAAGCCGTGCCTGCGGCCCGTGATCATGAAGTCGTCGTCGCGGTCGGGCCGCAGCTTGACGGGGCGGTTCAGGCGCTTCGCCGCCAGCGCGGCCACGCAGGCGAAGAGGGCCGACTGCGACTCCTTGCCGCCGAACCCGCCGCCCATGCGGCGGCATTCGACGAGTACCTGATGCGCGGCCAGTCCCAGCGCGTGCGCGACCACCGCCTGCATCTCGCTCGGGTGCTGGGTGGAGCAGTGGATCTTCAGCCCGCCATCGTCCTGCGGCAGGACATACGAGATCTGGCCTTCGAGGTAGAACTGCTCCTGGCCGCCCACGCTGAAGCTGCCCGACAGCCGGTGCGGCGCGGCGGCGATGGCGCGCTTCACGCCGGCCTCGCCATCGCCGGACTGGCTGCGCGCGAGGTGCATGGGCGGGACGACGTAGTCGCCCTTCGCGTGGGCCTCGCGCACCGAGAGCACCGCGGGCCGCTCCTCGACTCGCAGCACCTGCCTGGCCTGGGCCGCGGCGCGCCGGGCGGCCTCGCGCGTCTCGGCGATCACCGCGAACACCGGCTGGCCGAGGTGGCGCAGCTCGCCGTCCGCGAGGATGGGGTCGTCGTGCACGATCGGGCCGCAGTCGTTGGGGCCCGGGATGTCGGCCGCGGTGAACACCGCCACGACGCCCGGCTCGCGCCGCAGAGCCTCGGTGTCTATCGAAAGCAATCGCCCGCACGCGACCGGCGAAAGCCCGAGGGCCGCGTGCAGCGTGCCGGCGAGCTCGGGAAGGTCGTCGACGTAGGCGGCGCGGCCGCTCACGTGCAATGCGGCGGATTCGTGTGGCAGCGCGGCGCCGACGACAGGGCCGGCCGGGCGGGGCGGGGTCATTTCCATCGCTGTTCCTCGCGGCCTTTCAGGCGAACACGCGCAGCTCGTGCAGGGGCAGCGGGTGCTGCGTCCGGGTGGACAGCCACAAGCGCTCCAGCAGGGCCGCGGCGGCCTGCCGACGGTACGCAGCGCTCGCCCTCAGGTCACTCAGCGGGGTGAAGTCAGCGGCCAGGGCCGCCTGTGCCTGGCGCAGCGCGGCTTCGGTCCAGGGCTGGCCGACGATCGCGGCCTCTGCGGCCGCCGCGCGCTTGACGATGGCCGCCATGCCGCCGAAGGCCAGCCGCGCTTCGGCCACCTTTTCGCCATCGAGCCGCAAGGCGAAGCCGGCGCTGACGGCGGAGATGTCGCAGTCGAAGCGCTTCGAGAGCTTGTGCGCCTGCACGTGCCAGGTGCCGAGCAGAGCCGGCTCTGCCGGGCTGCTCGACCCCCCTCGGGGGGCGGGGCGGGCTGTCGGCCCGCGCCTCGGGGCATCGTCCGGCAGGGGCACCGAAACCGCCTCGATGAACTCGCCGGGCTGCAGGCGGTTCTTCATGTAGTCGACGTAGAACTCTTCCAGCGCCATCTCTCGCGAGGCCTCGCCGCGCCTGAGCGAAAGGCTGGCACCGAGGGCGATCAGCACCGGCGCCGTGTCGCCGATGGGCGAGCCGTTGGCCAGGTTGCCCACCAGCGTGCCGGCGTGGCGGACCGGCGGCCCCGCGAAGCGGCGGTGCATCTCGTCCAGCGCCGGCCAGCGCCGGACGAGGGCGGCCCAGCCGTCGTCCAGCGTCACGGCGGCGCCGATGCGAAGCCGGCCGTCGGCCTCCGCGAGGCCGCGCAGCTCCTTGACGTCGCCGAGGTAGATCAGCTGCGGCAGGCGGCGGAACTGCTTGCTGACCCACAGGCCGATGTCGGTGGCGCCGGCCAGCAGGGTGGCTTCGGGATGCGCTGCGCGGCGCGCCGCCAGCTCGTCCAGCCTGCGCGGTGCGGCAAAGCCTTCGACCGTTGCCGGCGGCGACTCGCGCAAGGCGCGCAGTTGATCGGCGATGCCGGCCAGCGGCAGCCGCGGACCGGGCAGGGTGTTCATCGCGAGGCCGGCCTCCAGGATGGGCCGGTAGCCGGTGCAGCGGCACAGGTTGCCCGCCAGCTCGTCGGCGAGCTCGTCGCGGGTGGGCGCGGTGCCGGCCACCGCATGCCGCTCGTGGCAGACGGCCAGCGAGACGGCGAAGCCCGGCGTGCAGAAGCCGCACTGCGAGCCATGGTGCTCGACGAGCGCGCGCTGGGCAGGATGGAGTTCATCGCCCGCCGCCAGGTCCTCCACCGTCAGCAGCGCCTTGCCGTGCAGCGTGGGCAGGAAGCGGATGCAGGCGTTCACCGGCCGCAGGGCCAGACCTTCGGCCCGCACGGCCCGGCTGGGCTCGGGCACGTCCTCGTCGAGCTCGGCCACGATCACCGTGCAGGCACCGCAATCGCCCTCGGCACATCCCTCCTTGCTGCCGCAGGCCCGTGCGTCTTCGCGCAGCCACTGCAGCACGCTGCGGGTGGCGTCGCGGGCGGCCACTTCGACGGGCCGGCCACGAAAGACGAAGCGGATGGGGTGTTCGGTCATCGGCGCGAAAGGGCAGGGGAGCGCAAGGACACTGCCACGCCGGGCGCTCCGGGCCAAGCGGGTTCGCCCGAACGTACGCCCAAACCTCGGGTGCGGCATGCTTGCAGGCGCATGGCTTGCATATGGTGTGCCTTATGTCGACTTCCCCGCCTTTGACGAACATCGACCTCCATTTGGTGAGGGTCTTGTCCACCGTGATCTCCGAGCGCAGCGTCTCGCGTGCCGCCATGCGGCTGGGCAGCACCCAGCCGCAGGTGAGCAGCCAGCTCAAGCGCCTGCGCTCGCTG
>CAMLGG010000009.1 GCA_946479475.1 uncultured Ideonella sp.
GGTGATCGCGTCGTAGACGTCGCAGACCGCGCCCATCCTGGCCAGCTGGCTGATGCGCTCGTGCGGCAGCCCGTGCGGATAGCCGGTGCCATCGACGCGCTCGTGGTGGTTCAGGCACACGTCAAGCACGGCCTCGCCGGCGCCCCGCCCCTCGACCAGCATCTCGTGGCCGCGCAGCGGATGCTGCTGCATCACCGCGTACTCCTCGGGCGTGAGCTTGCCCGGCTTGTTGAGCACCTCGAGCGGCATCGCCGCCTTGCCGAGGTCGTGCATCAGCCCGGCCAGGCCGGCCTCGCGGCAGGCCTCGGAAGCGAGGCCCAGCTCACGGCCAAGCGCCACCATCAGCGCACAGACCGCCACGGAATGCAGGTAGGTGTAATCGTCCTGGCTCTTGAGGCGGGCCAGGCTGACCAGTGCGCCGGGGTTGCGGAAGACCGAGTCCGCGATGTCGTTGACCAGCGGCAGGCATTGCTCGGCGTCGACCGCCCGGCCCAGCCGCGCCTCGCCGAACATCGAGCGGACCTTCTCGTGGCCCTGGCGGTACAGAGCGGCCGCCCGCCTGAGTTCTTCCTGCATCGAGGCCGAGGCGGCCGGCGCAGGGATGGCGGGCGCCGCAGGCGGAGCAGGCGTGGCGGCCGGGCGAGCGGGCGTCGGCGAAGCCGCTTCGACGTCCAGACCCTTGCTTACGTCGATCCAGACGCCGCCGAGGCCGCTGGCGCGCAGCTTGTCGACGTCCGCCTGGTCGCGCAGGACGAAGCGGGTCCTCCAGAAAGGGTGGTCCAGCCAGGGGCCGTCCAGGGCATGCAGATGCATGCCGATGCGAACCTGGGTAACCGCAATCTTCTTGAGCATTGGCCTAGCGGGCAGACGGTGAGGCCCGTGCGGAAGGAGGCCGGTCCATGCCACGCTATCGGCAGTCCCGATGCCAACTGAAGGTCACTTCGCCTGTCGAACGGTGATCGCGAGGGAGTGACTCGATCCGAGGCCTTCGAGGCAAGTCCCTGACGCTCAGCTTCGTGCCTGGGCGGCGACGAGGCGAACCGGATCGTCCCCGGCGACCGGCTGCTGGCAGGCCAACGCATCCAGGAAGGCCAATACGTTGCCCAGCGGCAGGGCCTTGAGCTGGGTATGCGGCCGGTTCCACCACTCCGATGCCAGCAGGCCGGTGCAGACGTCCTGCGGGAAGCGGGTGCGAACCACCGTGGCCGGGCTGCCCCGCACGATCTCGTAGGGACCGACATCCTTCACCACCACCGCGTTCGCCGCGACAACGGCTCCGGTGGCAATGCGGACCCCCGTCAACACGGTGGCACCGTCGCCGATCCAGACATCGTTCTCGATGATGGTGGTCGCCCGGCGGCCCTGGCGCACGCGGCCGAAAAGACGGATCTGCTGCTCTTCCGTATAGGGTTGGGAGCCACCTCCGCCCAGGGACGGCGACGTGGAGACACCGTGCATTGCGTGCATTGCGGCACCCAGAGACACGCGTTGGCCGATGGAACAGTAGCGCCCGATGAACACGCCGCGGCGAAGATAGCCGCCTTGGTTGACGTAGGAATGCCGGCCGATGAACGCGAACATTCCCTTGGCCAGGTGCAAGCTCGAGCACATGGCGTTCGGCTCGCAAAGCACGCTGCCAAGGCATGACTTGTGCAGCACTATTCCGGCCTCTGCGGCTCGGGGAACGTCAAGAGTCTTGATGCCGCTCGGCAGCGTCCCCTTGAACTGGGCGAGACGCTTCTCGATGGATTCGGTGGGATTCTTCATCGACATTCAGCGGCGCGGCGCCGCCAACATCGCCGCCGGCCCTGACGTGACCGAAGTTGCACCCGTGGATTCCAAAGCGGCACCTTGGCGGCCACCGCGCCGCGAAAAGGTCAGCGGAACTTGGCGTGCGGCACGGTCTTGAGCTCGCCCGGCAGGCTGGAGATGTAGCTCGCGATCTGCTTGATCTCGTCTTCCTTCAGCGGCTTGGCCATCGCGCCCATCGTCGCGTTGGTGCGGCCGAAGATGTGGTTGCCTTCGGTCTGGTAGGAGCGCAGCGCGACCGTGATGTAGTCGGCGTACTGGCCGGCCAGGCGCGGATTGGCCGGGTCGGTCGTGTTGTTGAAGTTGGCGCCGTGGCAGGCAACGCAGACGGCGAGCTTGTCCTTGATGGCCGCCGGCGCCTCGGGCGCGGTGGCGGGCACGGCAACCGCCTCGTCCTTGCCGCTGGCCTCGTAGTAGGCGGCCAGGTCGGCGATGTCCTGGTCGGTCAGCGAGCCGCCGATGCCCCGCATGGAGGGGTGCTTGCGGTCGCCCTTGCGGTAGGCATCCAGGGCGGCGGCGATGTACTTGCCGTTCTGGCCGGAGATCTTGGGCACCTTGTAGATGACCGGGAAGCTGGCCTGGTAACCCACGATGTTGTGGCACCCGATGCACATGGCGTTCTTCTTCTCGCCCGCCTTGGCGTCGCCCGTGACCGCCTGGGCCTGCGCGGTGGCCGCCGCGCCGCTCAGGAAAGCGAGGGCCAGGCCGAGGGTAAGTGCCTTCATGTTCTTCATCGCCGGTTCGTTCTCGTTCGAGCTCTCGTTCGAGCGGTGTTGACAAAGGGGGCCGCCTTTGCGGTCGATCAAGGATTATAGGGGGCGCCCTATACTGTCCCGATGAAATTCGAAGGCACCGAGAAGTACGTCGCCACCCCGGACCTGATGCTCGCGGTCAACGCCGCGATCACCCTCAAGCGCCCGCTGCTGGTCAAGGGCGAGCCCGGCACCGGCAAGACGATGCTGGCGGAGGAAGCGGCCTCGGCGCTCGGCCTGCGCCTGCTGGAGTGGCACATCAAGAGCACCACCAAGGCGCACCAGGGCCTGTACGAGTACGACGCGGTGAGCCGCCTGCGCGACAGCCAGCTCGGCGACGAGAGGGTCAAGGACATCCACAACTACATCGTCCAGGGCGTGCTCTGGCAGGCCTTCGAATCGGATGAACCGGTCGCGCTGCTGATCGACGAGATCGACAAGGCCGACATCGAGTTTCCGAACGACCTGCTGCGCGAGATCGACCGGATGGAGTTCCATGTCTACGAGACGCGGCAAACCATCCGCGCGAAGCACCGGCCGCTGGTCTTCATCACCTCGAACAACGAGAAGGAGCTGCCCGACGCCTTCCTTCGCCGCTGCTTCTTCCACTACATCAAGTTCCCGGACGCCGAAACGATGGGCAGGATCGTCGACGTGCACTTCCCGAACCTGAAGAAGGAGCTGCTGGCCGCGGCGCTCAAGAGCTTCTACGACGTGCGCAACCTGCCCGGACTGAAGAAGAAGCCGTCGACGTCCGAACTGCTGGACTGGCTCAAGCTGCTGGTGGCCGAGGACATCCCGGCCGAGGCGCTGCGCAGCCAGGACGACAAGGTCACGCTGCCGCCGCTGGTGGGCGCGCTGCTGAAGAACGAGCAGGATGTGACGCTGTTCGAGAAGCTCGTCTTCATGCAAAGACATAACCGATGATCCAGGTCCAGCCGGTCGTTCTCGAACGCGCCCCTGTCCGGCTCGAGCCGCTGGGCCTGGCGCATGAAGAGGGCTTGAAGCGCGCCGCGGCCGACGGCGAGCTGTGGAACCTGCGCGTCACGTCGGTGCCGGAGCCGGCGAACACGCGGGCGTACATCGAGGCAGCGCTGTCTCACCGCGAGGCCGGCCACCGGTTCCCGTTCGTCGTCATCGAATCGGCGACGGGCGAAGTGCTGGGCTGCACCAGCTACCACGACATCGTGCCGGCCATCGATCGCCTGGAGATCGGCTGGACCTGGTATGCGAAGCGGGTGCAGCGCACCGCCGTCAACACGACCGCCAAGCTGCTGCTGCTCGCCCACGCCTTCGACACGCTGGGCGCGAAGCTCGTGGGCTGGCGCACCGACAACTACAACTTCGCCTCGCAGCGCGCCATCGAGCGCCTGGGAGCGAAGAAGGACGGCGTGCTGCGCCACCACGCGCTGCGCCGCGACGGCACGGTGCGCGACACGGTGATGTACAGCCTCACCGCCGGCGAATGGCCCGAGGTGCGGGCGCACCTCGAGTGGCAGCTGGCCCGGCCGCGGGGCTGATCAAAGGCCAAGCTCCTTCAGCAAGGCTTCGCGCAGCGCCTCCGCCTCGGGACTGGCCAGGCGGCGCGGATGCGGCAGCTTCACGTCGAAGCTCGCCTGGATGGTCGTCGGCCGCGGCGAGAGCACGAGGATGCGGTCGGCCATGTAGATGGCCTCGTCCACGTCGTGCGTGATGAGCAGCACCGTGTGGCGCTCTTCCTCCAGGATGCGCAGCAGCTCGTTGCGCATGCGCAGGTTCATCAACGCATCCAGCGCCGAGAAGGGCTCGTCGAGGTAGAGGATCTCGGGCTTGACGATGAAGGCCCGCGCCAACTCCACACGCTTGAGCATGCCGCCCGACAGCTCGTGCGGGTAGTGCGCCTCGAAGCCTTTCAGGCCGACCATCGCGGCGTAGTGGTCGGCGAGTTTCACGCGCTCGCCAGCACTCGTTTCGTGGCGCGTGCCGTTCAGGCCGAACATCAGGTTCTGCTGCACCGTGAGCCAGGGGAAGACCGAGCCGTGCTGCGAGATCACGATGCCCTTGGGACTCGGCCCGGCCATCGGCGCGCCGTCTATCCTCACCTCGCCGCTGTCGGGCTTCTCGAAGCCGGCGATGGTGTTCATCAGGGTCGACTTGCCGCAGCCCGAAGGGCCGACGATGGCGACGAACTCGCCGTCGGCCACGCCGAAGTTCACGCCGCCGATGACCGGCAGCGCGCCGAACTGCTTGCGCACGCCGTCGACGACAATCTTCTTCTTATCTGACATAGCGCCACCGCACGGTCTTGAGTCGTTCGAGCAATCGCGTGATGCCGTCCAGCATCAGGCCGATCGTGCCGATGATGATCATGGCGGCGATCACCAGGTCGTAGCGGTTGCCGGCGTTGCGCGAGTCCATGATCAGGTAGCCCAGGCCGGAGCGCAGGGCGATCATCTCGGCCGCGACCACCACCAGCCAGGCCACGCCGATTCCGATGCGCATGCCGACGATGATCTCGGGCAGCACCGCGGGGATCACGACCTGGCGGAACAGCACCGAGCGCGGCACGCCGAAGTTCGCGGCGGCGCGCAGGTAACGCCTGTCGATGGTGTGCACGCCCGAGGTCGTCTGCACGATCAGCGGGAACACCGAGGAGATGAAGATCAGGAAGATGGGCGAGACCTCGCCCACGCCGAACCACAGGATCGCCACCGGGATCCACGCGATCGGCGAGATCGGCCGCAGCATCTGGAAGATCGGGTTGAAGGTGCGGTAGGCGCCGCCCACCCAGCCCATCCACAGCCCCAGCGGGATGCCGACCAGCACGGCCAGGCCGAAGCCCACGCCGACGCGGAACAGCGAGGCACGGATGTGCTCCCACAGCGTTCCGTCCTCGACCAGTTCCATCGCCCCGGTCACCACCTGCCAGGGCGTCGGGAAGATCGCGCTCTCGGTCTTCACCACCACCGCCCACCAGACGGCGATCAGCACCACCAGCACCGCCAGCGGCGGCAGCACCCTGGGTGCCCAGCCGCGGGCCTCGCTTCTTGCATTCGCGCTCAACGCGCCCTCCTTGTCGATCGAAGATTCATGCCTTGCCCGTCCATTGCCGCCAGCGCCATTGCAGCCGCGCCCATCCTGGCGCCGGCGTGGGAGCCACCACGACGCTCATCTGCCCGCTCGCATGGGCGCTGCAGGCGAAGCTGTAGGTCGATGCCACCTCGAAAGGCAGGCGGAAGCTCTGCCCCGGCATGATGACCACCGGCCCGAACTGCTGCGGCACCTCGTCGTCGTTGCGCAGCAGCAGGGTGTCGTTCAAGCCCAGCGTCAGGTCGATGCGATCGGGCAGGATCTCGACCTTGTTGCCGGCCATGCGCCGCGCCCAGGTGCCCTTGGGAATGGCGAAGAGCGCATCGCGCGTGTCCACGCGGATCGGCGCGAATGCCGCCCAGGCCACGCCGGCCAGCAGCGCCGGCACGACGAGCCCCGCGGCCCATCCGAGGACACGTGCCTTGCTCACTGCGCGGCCAGCAGCTGCCGGAGGTCGTGCATGAAGTCCCTGGCCTCGTGCCCGTAGGGCATCAATGCGCGCAGCCGCCCTGCCCGGTCGATCAGGTAGATCGAGCTGGAGTGGTTCATGCCGTATCCGCCCCCGGCCATCGGCACCTTCACCGCGGTGACGCCATAGCGCTTGTAGACCTCGGCCAGTGCCGCCGGGGTGCCGGTGCCGCCCACGAAGGTCTTGTCGAACGCGTTCAGGTAGGCGCTCATCGTCGGCAAGGCGTCTCGCTCCGGGTCCACGGTGACGTACACGACCTGCACGCCCGGCGCCTGCGCGCCCAGGCCCTTGCGCGCCTCGGCCAGCGTGGCGAGCGTCGTGGGACACACGGCCGGGCATTGGGTGTAGCCGAAGACCAGCGCCACCACCTTGCCGCGATAGCGCGAGAGCGCCAGCGCGCCGCCGTCGGTGGCCTTCAAGGCCGAGAGCTCGGGCGCCGGTTGGGGCGGCTCGAACACGCCGGCCTTCAGCGCCGGGGGGCTGGCCGCCTGCGCAGCCGACGCCACCGTCATCGCCAGCACGAGCAGGACTGCGCGAGGATTCACAGCGCGATCGGGGCCGGCTTCGCGACCTTGGCGAAGCTCTCGTCGACGTACTTCTCGTAGGGCACCGGCGCCTTCAGCGTGCCGGCTTCCATCGACAGCTGCATCAGTTCGTCGAACTCGGCGCGGATCATCCGCAGGTCGCCGTAGGTCACGCGGTCGGCCGGGTTCTGCATCACGAACTTCAGGATGTTCGGGTCCTGGTTGAAGAACTTGCGGCCGGCGGCGATGGCCACGGCCTTGTCGCGGTTGACCGGGGCCTGGTCCAGCCACTGGCCCGCGCCCAGGATGTGGTCGACCAGGCTCTGCACCATCGGACGGTTCTCGCGGATCAGCTCTTCACGCACCGTCAACACGCAGCAGATGTAGTTTCGCCACTCGTCACGCGTCATCCGCAGCGGGATCGCGTAGCCGGCCTTCTGCGCGGACGCGCCGAAGGGCTCGCCGGTGCAGTAGGCATCCACCGCCTTGGCGTAGAGCGCCGCCGGCATGTCCGGCGGCGGCATCTCGATGATCTGGATGTCCCTGGGCGTCATGCCCTCGCGCGCCAGCATCTTGCGCAGGAAGAGGAAGTCCACCGCGAAGCGGCTGGGGATGGCGATGCGCTTGCCGGTGAGGTCCTTGAATTTCTTGTAGGGCGAGTCGGTGCGCACCATGATCACCGCGCCCGAGCGGTGGCCGAGCGAGACGATCTTGACCGGGATCTTCTTGTCGGCGAGGTCCATCACCAGCGGCGCCAGCATGTAGGCCGCCTGGATGCTGCCGGTCATCAGCGACTCCTTCACCTCCGGCCAGCCGTTGTACTTGCTGTACTCGAACTCGAAGGCGGGGGCCGTGCCCTTGGCGTTGGCGGCCTTGCGTGCCATGCAGGCCACGGGCAGCGTCAGGTTGCAGGTCACGGGCAGGCCGCCGACCACCAGCGGCGCCGGCCCCGCCGAGACCGGAAGCGAGGGCAGCAGCGAAGCCGTCGCGCCGGCGGCACCGGCCAGCAGGCGCCGCCTGGAAGGCGAGGCTGGTAAAGAAGCGTAAGAAGACATCGGCTCACCCGGAAGACCCCCGCGCCGGGCGGGTCCGCCATTGTCGCCGAGCGGCATACTCTCGGGCTCGCTCGCCGGTTCGTCCCCAACCAAGAAATCCGCGATGGCCAGGAAGAAGTTCGACATCGAAGCGTTGTGGAAGGTGGAGCGCCTGGGCGTGCCCAGCCTCTGCCCCGACGGCGCCCAGGTCGCCGTGTCGGTCACCCGCCACGACATGGGCGAGAACAAGGCCCACGCCTCGCTCTGGCTGCTGTCCACGCTCGGCGGCCGGCCGCGCCGGCTCACCCATGCGGGCGAGAAGGACGGCCACCCGCGCTTCTCTCCGCGCGGCGACCTGATCGCCTTCGTCGCCAAGCGCGAGCAGGAGGGCCACAAGGACGAGGAGCCGCAGCTCTACGTCATCCCGCCCGACGGCGGCGAGGCCCGGCGCGTCGGGCGCGTGGCCACCGGCGTCGAAGCCTTCAAGTGGTTCCCCGACGGCAAGCGCATCGCCATCGTGTCCTTCGTCTGGCCCGGGCTGCGGGGTGCCGCCGCCCAGGCCAAGGCCTGGAAGGCCTGGAAGGACCGCAAGGAGACCGGCTATGCAACCAGCGAGGCCACCTACCGCCACTGGGATCACTTCATCCCCATGGGCCGGGTGCCGCACCTGCTGGTGATCGAGGTCGAGACCGGCAAGGTCGTCGACCTGTTCGAGGGCACCAGCCTCGAGCTCACCCGCGCCGAGCCGGATGCGGAGTGCTTCGACATCTCGCCCGACGGCCGGCGCATCGTCTTCTCCCACGACCCCTCGCCGCTGCACCCGGTGGACGCCCGCTACGCGATCGCCGAGATGGAGGTTCGCAGCCGCCGCGTCACCGAGCTGGCGAAAGACCCGGGCTGGGACCTGACCGCCCCCCGCTACAGCCCCGATGGCGAGCGCATCGCCTTCCTGGCGGCCAACCTGGGACGCAAGCACACCATGCCTCGCCAGCTCGCGCTGATCGAGCGAGAGGGCGGGCGCTGGCAGCTCCGCTGGGAGGCGGTGAGCGCCGAATGGGACCACGAGGTGAATCCACCGTTGCGCTGGGAGGAGGACGGCCTGGCCGTGCTGTTCCTGGCCGAGCAGCGCGGCCGCACGCACCTCTGGCGCTTCGACCTGGCCGACCGCCGGGCCGAGATCGTCGCCGAGGGCGGTACGCTGGGCGGCTTCGACAAGGCGGCCGGCACGCTGGTCACGCTGGCCGACACGGCCGACCACCCGGCCCGCCTGAGCGTCCACCTGCCCGGCGAGGCGCCGCGCCGCATCGAATCCTTCAACGATGCCCTGCTCGCCGGCTACCCCCTGGGCAAGCACGAGGAGCGCTGGATCACCGGCGCCCAGGGCGACAAGGTGCAGATGTGGGTCTTCTATCCCCCGGGCTTCGACCCGAAGAAGAAGTACCCGGTGATGCACACCATCCACGGCGGCCCGCACACCGGCCCGGGCGACCACTGGCACTACCGCTGGAACTACAAGCTCTTCGCTTCGCAGGGCTACGTGGTGCTGAACGTCAACTACCACGGCTCGTCCGGATTCGGCCACGTCTTCCTCGACTCCATCACCCACCGCTGGGGCGAGCTGGAGATGCAGGACATCGAGGCCGGCACCGACTGGGCGCTCAAGCAGCCCTGGGCCGACCGCCGGCGCATCTTCGCCACCGGCGGCAGCTACGGCGGCTTCATGGTCGCCTGGATGAACGGCCACCTGAAGCCCGGCCGCTACGCCGCCTACATCTGCCACGCCGGCTGCTTCGACTGGACGGCCATGTTCGCGGACGACGCCTACGCCTGGCATGCGAAGGAGCTCGGCGCCTGGTACTGGGAGGACCTGGCCAAGGTGAACTCGCAGAGCCCGCACGCCTTCGCTGCCGCGATGAAGACGCCGACGCTGGTGATCCACGGCGCGCTCGACTACCGCGTGCCCGACCAGCAGGGCCTGGCCTACTACAACACGCTCAAGGCCCGCGGCGTGGAGGCGCGCCTGCTGTGGTTCCCGGACGAGAACCACTGGATCCTCAAGCCGCGCAACTCCAGGCTCTGGCACGAGGAGTTCTTCGGCTGGCTGGCGGCCCACGACCCGGGCCCTCGCAAGGCCACGGCCAAGCCATGACTGTGGCACCATCGGCCGACACTCCCGCGCCATGCTGACCGACTTCTTCTTCACCCTCCGCGCCGCCAGGCTGCCGGTCTCCGTCAAGGAGTACCTGACCCTGCTCGAGGCCCTGAAGGAGGGCGTGATCGGCCCCTCGATCGACGACTTCTACTTCCTCGCGCGCACCACGCTGGTCAAGGACGAGGCCTTGTTCGACAAGTTCGACCGCGCCTTCTCGGCCTACTTCAAGGGCGTGGAGATGCTGACCGACTTCGGCAAGGAAATCCCGCTGGAGTGGCTGCAGAAGATCCTCGAGAAGGAGCTCAGCCCCGAGGAGAAGGCCGCCATCGAGAAGATGGGCTGGGACGAATTGATGGAGACGCTCAAGAAGCGGCTCGAGGAGCAGAAGGAGCGCCACGAGGGCGGCAGCAAGTGGATAGGCACGGGCGGCACCAGCCCCTTCGGCCACGGCGGCTACAACCCTCAGGGCGTGCGCATCGGCGGCCCGGGCCGCAACCGCAGCGCGGTCAAGGTCTGGGACCAGCGCTCCTACGCGGATTACGACGATTCACGCGAGCTGGGCACCCGCAACATCAAGGTCGCCCTGCGGCGGCTGCGCCGCTTCGCGCGCGAGGGCTCCGAACTCGAACTCGACCTCGACGACACCATCCACGCCACCGCCGCCAATGCCGGCCTGCTGGACATCAAGCTCGTGCCCGAACGGCACAACAAGGTCAAGGTGCTGCTGCTGATGGACGTCGGCGGCACGATGGACGAGCACATCCACCGCGTCGAGGAGCTGTTCTCGGCCGCCAAGAGCGAGTTCAAGCACCTGGAGTTCTTCTACTTCCACAACTGCGTCTACGACTTCATGTGGAAGAACAACCGCCGCCGCTTCGCCGAGAAGACGCCCACCTGGGACGTCATCCGCAAGTACAACAAGGACTGGCGGCTGATCCTCGTGGGCGATGCCACGATGAGCCCCTACGAGATCCTGCAGCCCGGCGGCAGCGTCGAATACAACAACGAGGAGCCCGGTGCCGAATGGCTGCAGCGGCTCACGCATGCCTTCCCGAAATACGCCTGGATCAACCCCGAGCCGCAAGGCGTCTGGCAGTACCGGCAGAGCATCGCGATCATGCAGCAGCTGATGCACCAGCGCATGTTCCCGCTCACCCTTGCCGGGCTCGAAGGAGCGATGCGCCTGCTCAGCAAATGAGTCTCGCCCGGCTGAGCGCGGCACGGTGCTTGCCTCTACTCGCCCTTGCCGCCTGGCTTTGTGCGGTGGCACCGGCGCGCGCGCAAGAAGAGGCCAACCCGCCGGCAACGACGGCCGATGAAGGCCCCGTGCCCCAGCTGCAGGTCGTCGCCCCGGGCGACCTGCGCAAGCTGCTGGAGCGCAACCTCGATCTCTCCCGCGCCATCGCCGACCAGCTCGCGGCCCGGCAGGTCAATCGCCCCGCGGCAGCCGCACCCGCCGCCTCCGCCGCCAGCGCTCCCGATTCCGCGATCGAGATCAACGAGGCCGAGTGGTCGCGCCTGATCGCCGCGGCGCCCGCGCAGGCGCGGCAGCTGGTGCAGACCGAGGGCTACTTCGCCGCCCAGGCCCAGGTCGAGCGCCAGGGCCAGCGCGTGGTGCTGACGCTCGATCCCGGGCCGGTGGCCCGCGTGGACAAGCTGGTGATCGACATCCAGGGCGAGCTGGGCGATGCGCTGGAACGCAAGGATCGAGCCGCCCGCGCCTTGCACACCGACCTGCTGGAGGACTGGGGCCTGCCGGTGGGCGCGCCCTTCCGGCAATCCGACTGGTCCAGCGCCAAGAACGCGGTCATCGGCCGCCTGCACGCCGAGGGCTATGCCACCGCCAGCTGGAGCGGCACCAGCGCCGAGGTGATCAGCCCCGGCGACGGCAGCGAGCCGCCCAAGGTGAGAATCTTCGCGGTGGCCGACTCGGGCCCGCTGTTCCTCGCCGGCGGGCCGGAGACGATCGCGGTGCAGGGCCTGGCGGTGCACGACGCCGAGCGCGTGCGGGCGCTGGCCGGCTTCGGCCCCGGCACGCCCTTGACCGAGGTCCGCCTGCTCGATTACCAGGAGCGCCTGCTGCGCACCGGCCTGTTCGACCAGGCGGTGGTCAGCCTCGACACGGATGCGGCCGCCGCGGGCGAGTCGCGGGTGCTCGTGCAGGTGAAGGAGGCGCCGCTGCAGAACGCCACGCTGGGCGTGGGCTACGGCACCAACACCGGCCCGCGGATCAGCGCCGAGCACATCCACCGGCGCGTCTTCGGTTTCGCCGCCACGGCTCGCAACAAGATCGAGTACGGCCGCGACAAGCAGGCCTGGGACGGCGAGGTCTCGCTGCATCCCAACGAGAAGATGCAGCGATACCTCGCCGGCGGCACCTACGAGCTGCTCAAGACGGACGAGGACCGCACCATCTCGCAGCGCATCCGCCTGGGCCGCTCGGAGGACCTGCCCCGGCACGAGCGCCTGGCCTTCGTCCAGCTCGAGCGCAGCAACGAGTGCACCTACGTCGACAGCGCCTGCGTCGACCCGCTGACGCTCAAGGCCTTGTCGGCCAACCTGCACAACACCTGGCGCCAGCTGGACAACGAACTGCTGCCCACCCGCGGCTACACGCTCAACCTCCAGCTCGGCAGCGGCTGGGCCACGGGCCTCGCGCCGGCGCGGACGCCGGCCGAGCAGCCCGCGCCGGGCCCGTATGCGCGGGTGTACGGCCGCCTCACGGGCTACTGGCCGCTGCCGCGCGGCTTCTTCAGCGAGGCCCGGGTGGAGCTGGGCGGCGTGCTGTCGAAGAACGACGTCATCGTGCCGGACTCGCAGCGCTTTCGCGCCGGCGGCGACGACTCCGTGCGCGGCTACGACTACCGCACGCTGGCGCCGACCACCCCCGAGGGGGGCATCACCGGCGGCAAGCTGCTGTTCACCGCCAGCGCCGAGGTGGCGCACCCGATCTCGCGCAGCCTGCCGAGCGTCTGGTGGGCCGCCTTCGTCGATGCCGGCCGCGCCGCCGACAGCATGGGCCGCACCAAGGACCCCAGCGATCCGGAGGGCCAGCGCACCCTGCCCGGCCTGCGCGAGCCCGCCGTCGGCTATGGCGTCGGCGTGCGCTGGCGCAGCCCCGTGGGGCCGCTCAAGCTCGATCTCGCCTACGGCCAGGAACTTGCCCAGTGGCGCGTGCACCTGAGCGTGGGTGTCGCCTTCTGACGGTCCCGATGCAAACGCCCGCCGACGCCCCGCTGCCGCCCCGCCGCCGCCCCTGGCGCGCGATGGGCATCGCCGTCGGCGTGCTGGTGCTCGTGCTGGTCGCCGCGCTCATCGGGGGTGGCGCCTGGCTCGCTCGCAGCGAAGCCGGCAGCACCTGGCTGCTGGCCCAGGTCCCCGGGCTCAAGGTCGAGGGGCTGAAGGGCTCGCTGCTGGGCAACCGCCTGTCGGCCGAACGCCTGAGCTACGAGACGGGTGGCAGCGTGCTCGAGTTGCGCAGGGTCGAGCTCGAAGGCTTGCGGGGCGACTGGACCACCCGTCCGCTGCCGGGCGAACCCTGGCTGCACTTGGCGCTGGACGCGCTGAGTGCCGAGGATGCGCGCTGGCGGTCCGGGCCGCCGAGCGGCAAGCCGGCCGTCGCGCCGACCGACCTGAGGCTGCCGCTCTCCCTCACGGTGGCGCGCGCCCGCGTCGGCCGGCTGCAGGTGGACGACGGCCCGCCGTTGACGGACCTGCAGCTCGAGCGCCTCGCGCTCGGCGAGGGCCGCGGCGCCCGGCACCGCGTGGAGTCCCTGAGCGTCCGCAGCGATCGCTGGCAGGCCCAGGCCCGAGCAGAACTCGCCACCGACGCGCCGCTGACGCTCGGCCTGCACGCACAGGTCAGGAGCGAAGGCGAAGCCAGCACGCCGTGGCAGGCCACGCTGCAGCTCGACGGCCCCCTCGCCCGCCTGCAGGCGCGCGCGCACCTGGCCGGCCGGGATGCCGGCGGGCCGGCGCTGGACGCCGACGCCACGCTGGCCCCGTTCGCGCCCTGGCCCCTGCCGGAGCTCAACCTGCGCACCCAGGCCCTCGACCTGGCCGCCCTCCAGGCCGGCGCCCCCCAGACCCGTTTGCGCGGCCAGGCCCGCATCCGCACCAGCGGGATGAAGGAGCCGGCCGACGCCGAGGCCACCTTGTTCAACGACGCGCCCGGCCGCTGGGACGAAGGGCGCCTGCCCCTGCGCCAGCTGCAGCTCGCCGTGCGGGGCGAGCCGCAATCACTGGGGCGGCTGACCCTCAAGGCTTTCCTGCTCGAACTGGGCGGCGATGCGCCCGGCGGCCAGCTGAGCGGATCCGGCGCGTTGAACCCCTCCCCCGGCGAGCCGGGCGAGGAGATCAAGCTCCAGCTCAACCTGGCCGGCCTGCGCCCGGCGGCGCTCGACAAGCGCCTGCCGGCCCTGTCCCTGGGCGGCCCCGTAGCGCTCGAAGTGAGCGGCCTGCCGGCATTCGGGGCGGCCGCGGCGGCGGCTCCGGCCGCTTCGGCGGCATCCGCCCCAGACCCGATGGAGCGCTGGCGCGCCCGCATCGAAGCCCGGCTGGACGGTCGCGTCGAGGCCCTGGCCGCGCCGGGCGCCGGCACGAAGAAGAAGTCCGCGCCATCGCCGAGGGCCGCCACGCTGCCCGTCGTGCAGCTGGCGCTGCAGGCCTCGGTGGACGCCCGCGAGGCCAAGGTGACCCAGGCCCTCGCCCGCGCCGGCGAGGCCAGCGCCCGCCTGGAGGGGCGCGTGGGCTTCGCCGGCGGCGACCGGCCCTGGTCGTGGCAGGCGCAGGGCGAGCTGAAGGCCTTCGACCCGCTCGTCTGGTGGCCCGCCGCGCCGGCCACCGCGCGCCGCGGGGCCAACGCCCTCAACGCAAGACTGGCCAGCGAAGGCAGCTGGCGTGCGGTGGCTGGCGCGGCCCCCGCCTGGACGGGATTGGTCGGCCACCTGGAGGCCGCCATCCAGCCGAGCCAGTGGGCCGGCCTGCCGCTGCAGGGCCAGTTGGACGCCCGGCGCGAGGCCGCCGGCACCGCCAGCCTGCAAGGCCAGCTGGAGATGGCGGGCAACCGCATCGACGCGAGCGCGCGGGAGAGCGCCGGCCGTGCCCGCGAGGTGGGCTTGCGCATGGAGGCGCCCGCGCTCGCCGCCCTGGCCCCCTGGCTGGCCGGGCTGCCCGAGGGCGATCCCCTGGCCTGGCTGCCGCGCAGCGGAGCGCTGCAGGCGGATGCCAGCGCACGCTGGGCCGACCCGGCCGCGGCGCCGCAATGGCAGGGCCGGCTGCATGCCACCGCGCTGAACCATCCGGCCTGGCAGGCGCGAAGGCTGGAAGCCCGGGCCGATGGCGTCGGCCTGGGCAGCACGCCGCTGCACGCCACCGTCTCGGGCGAGGGCCTGGGATACCAGGTCGGCACGGTCGACAGCCTGCGGGCTGAGCTGCAGGGCAGCCTGGCTGAGCACCGGTTCGACCTGACGCTGCTCAGCCCGGCCCGGCCGCCGGCGTGGGCGCAGCAGGTGCTGGGCGCGCGCGGTGATGCCGGCACGCGCCTGCAGCTCTCGGCCACCGGCCGCTGGCAGCCGGCAGTGGCCGGTGGCAGCCCGCTCGCAGCGGGCCGCTGGCAGGGCCGCCTGCAGCAGGTCCAGGGTCGGGCCGGCGATGGTTCCGGCCAACCCTGGCTGGCCGGCCAGGACCTCGCCTTCGCCCTGGCCTGGGACGATGCACTCCGGCCCACCGAGGCGCAGGCCGAGCCCGGCCGGCTGGAGCTGCCCGGCACCGCCTTGCGCTGGAGCGAGGCGCGCTGGCGCGCCGGCGCGGGCCCCGGCCAGCTGGCCTTGAAGGCGCAGCTGGAGGCTTTCGAGATCGCGCCCCTGCTGGCCCGCGCCCAGCCCGAGCTCGGCTGGAAGGGCGACCTGGTCCTCGGCGCCGACATCAACGTCGTCGCGGGCGAGCGCTTCGATGCCGACGTCGTCTTCCAGCGCCAGCGAGGCGACCTCAGCGTGGCCGACGACGTGCGCGATGCCACCACGCCCAGGCGCGCGCTGGGCTTGAGCGACCTGCGTGTCGCGCTGTCCGCCCACGAGGGCACCTGGCACTTCACCGCCGGCCTGGCCGGCAGCCGGCTCGGCGAGATGGCCGGCGTGGCGAGCGTCCGCACCACGCCGCAGGCCCGCTGGCCCGGGCCGGAGGCGCCGCTGGACGGCACCTTCCAGCTGCACGTGGCCCAGCTGGGTGCCTGGGGCGCGTGGGTGCCGCCCGGCTGGCGGCTCGGGGGCGACCTGCAGAGCGCCGCCACGCTGGGCGGGCGCTGGGGCGCGCCGGAGTTCAGCGGGCGCCTGGCCGGCCGGCAGCTGGAGGTCCGCAACGGCCTGCAGGGCGTGCAGCTGAGCGAAGGCATGGTCGACGTGAGCCTGAGCGGTGAACACGCCCGCATCGAGCGCTTCGCCTGGCGCGGCGGCGAGGGCACGCTGACCGTCACCGGCGAAGCCACCCTGGGCCGCGAGCCGCAGGCCGACCTGAAGCTGCAGGCCGACAAGCTGCGCGTGCTGGGCCGGCTGGACCGGCGACTCATCGCCTCGGGCGAGGCCACGCTCGCGTTGAGGCCGAAGACGGCCGAGCTCACCGGGCGCCTGCGCGTCGACGAAGGACTGATCGATTTCAGCCGCGGCGGCGCGCCGACGCTGGACGAGGACGTGCGCGTCGTCGGGCCGGCGCCCGTCGCCAATGCGACGGAGCCGGCTGGCAATGGCGCGATACCGCCCGCCACGGCGGAGCAACGCGACTTCGCCACCCGGCTCGACATCGCCCTCGACCTCGGCCCCTCGCTGCGCGTGAAGGGCCGTGGACTCGACACCTTCCTGCGCGGGACGCTGCAAGTCACCAACCCCGGCAAGCAGTTCACCGTTCGCGGCGACGTGCGGGCCGAGCGCGGCACCTACAAGGCCTACGGCCAGAAGCTCGAGATCGAGCGCGGCGTGCTGTCGTTCGCCGGGCCGGTCGAGGACCCGCGGCTGGACATCCTGGCGGTGCGCCCCAACCTCGACGTCCAGGTCGGCGTGGCGGTGAGCGGCACGGCTCTCAACCCGCGGGTGAAGCTCTACAGCGACCAGGACATGAGCGACACCGACAAGCTGAGCTGGCTCATGCTCGGCCGCGCCTCCGACGGCCTGGGCCGCGCCGACACGGCCCTGCTGCAGCGCGCAGCCCTGGCCCTGCTGGCGGGCGAAGGCGAGTCGCCCACCGACACCTTCCTCTCGTCCATCGGCCTGTCGGACTTCGGCGTGCGCCAGACGGGTGAAGGCACCGAGCAGACGACCACCGTCTCGCTCGGAAAGCAGCTGTCGCGGCGTTGGTACGTGGGCTACGAGCGCAGCATCAATGCGACCGCCGGCACGTGGCAGCTCATCTACCGCATCGCGCAACGTTTCACCGTGCGGGCCCAATCCGGCGAGGACAGCGCGGTCGACCTCATCTGGTCCTGGCGCTGGGGTTGATGGGCCCCCACGCCCCCTTGCCAGGGGGCTGCCCCCCAGGGGGGCTCGCGCAGCGGACCGGCAGAGCCGGATCCGCGCACGCCCTGGTAGGGGGGCGGCGCTGCGCGCGCCGGGGCTGAAGCGCTGCCGCGCTTCAGCAAGGGCTGAAGCGCGCATGCGCGGAGGGCCGTAGGGCTCGACCTACAGGGAGGCGCGGCGGGGTCTGCTGGTCGCGTGCATCACCGCTGCGCACCATCGTGACCAGCCTGCCGTGCATGGGGCGCTTCCCCGCTGGCGGCCCACTGCATCCGTGTCTATCGCTTCAAGGAGAACACCATGACGCGCATTCATCCTGCCCATGTCCTGCTGGCCGTCGCGCTGGCCGCCGGTGGCGGCGCCGCACAGGCCTACAACTACTCGAAGTCGGTCCTCAACGGCGCCCGCGACGACATCAAGGCCACCTACAAGGCCGAGCGCGACAGCTGCGGCAAGCTCGCCGGCAATGCCAAGGACGTCTGCGTCGAGGAAGCCAAGGGCCACGAGAAGATCGCCCTGGCCTGGCTCGACTACAACTACAGCGGCTCCACCTCCGACCAGGCCAAGCTGAACGAGGCCATCTACGAGTCGCGCTACGAAGTCGCCAAGGAACGCTGCGACGATCTGGCCGGCGAACAGAAGGACGTCTGCCAGCGCGAAGCCAAGACGGCGCGCGACAAGGCCAAGGCCGACACCAAGGCGAACCAGAAGATCATGGAAGCGCAGGACGACGCCGCCGTCGCGAAGATGAAGGCCGACTACAAGCTCGCCGTCGAGCGCTGCGACACCCTGGCGGGCGAACGCAAGGACGTCTGCGTGGCCTCCGCCAAGGCCCGCTACCACGAGAGGTGGTAACCCAACGGGTGCGGCGCGCAGCGCCGCACCCTCAAAGCCCGGCGGGATAGGTTTCAGGCACTTCGGCGCTCCACTCGGCGTCGGGCTCCAGCGGTTCGACGGCGCGGCTTTGGTCGATGTGGATCAGGGCGTCGAACTGCCGCAGCAGCCGGGCGAAGAAGTAATGGCTCTGCCGCTCGGTGTCCGGCCGGTAGATGACCCCGATGGCGCGCTGCAACCGCGGCGCGCTCAGCACCTCGGCCAGGCCTTGCACTGCGCCCGCCCCTCGCAACGGCAGCATGAAGCGCTGCAGGCCGACCTCGTGCATCAGGCCTTCGTAGCTGTCGCGGCGGGAGGGCAGCACCAGCTTGCGTTCGGCCGGGCCGTCCCAATCGCTGGCGGCCGTGACGCTGCCCGCGTGCGTCGAGAAGCCCACCAGCACCGAGTCGGCGCCGTGCCGCTCGCGCACCAGCTGGCCCAGGTTCAGCTCGCCGCGCCGGCCCATCTCGGTGGCACGGGCATCTCCCAGGTGGGAGTTGTGGGCCCACAGCACGATCTTCGGCTTGGCGCCGCCCTGCCGGCCCAGGTGGTGTTCGAGTTCGTTGAGGGTTTCCATCATGTGGCGATCGCGCAGGTTCCAGCTCGACACGTCGCTCAGGTACATCGAGCGGTAGTAGGCCTCCGCGTTCATCACCAGGCGGGCGTTCTGCTCGGCGTCGAAAGCCTCCTCGCCGGCCATCCGCCCGGCCGTCGTGGAAAGGGCCGCGCGCTGGCGACGCAGGTCGACCAGCATCGCGATCACCTCGCGCTCGCAGTTCTTGCTGGCGCCCAGCCCCGTCATGAGGCCGTACACCGGGCTGTCGTTGCCGAACAGGTCGAAGCAGGCATAGCGCTCCCGCGCGCGGCGAGCCGCGGCCGGGTCGATGTTGTGCAGGTATTGCAGCACCGCGCTCATCGAGCCGTGCAGGCTGTACAGGTCCAGGCCGTAGAAGCCGGCCCGCTCGTCGGCGCCGCGCGTGTCGTTGAAGTCGCGCAGCCAGTCGACGAACTCCGTGACGGCGGTATTGCGCCACATCCAGGTCGGGAAGCGCTTGAAGCCGGCCAGGGCGTCCTCGGCCGAGGCGTCGTCGCTCATTGCGCGGACGTAGCGGTCGACGCGATAGCTGTCGGGCCAGTCGCCCTCCACCGCCACCGCGCGGAAGCCCTTCTCGGCGATGAGCCGCTGGGTGATCAGCGCCCGCTCCCGGTAGAACTCGTGCGTGCCGTGAGAGGCCTCGCCGATCAGCACGAAGCGGGCGTCGCCGATGAGCGAGAGCAGCGCGTCGTGGTCTCGCTCGCCGCCCGACAGCGGGTGCAGCACCTGGCGCAGGGGATCGGCCGCGCGGTTGTCTGGGGCTGCCGTCATCGAGCGCCTCCCGGGAGCGGAAGGTCGGACGAGAACTGCCGCGCCTCGGCGAGCAGGGCGCGCACCTCGTCGTCGCCGGTCTGCGAGAAATCCTCGTACCAGCGGCCGACCGAGCGCAGCGGCTCGGGCGTGGAGGCGCAGACGACCTCGTCCACCTCGCCGCGCAGCTGCTCGCAGACCTCCTTCGAGGCGGTGGGCACCGCCACCACCAGGCGGGCCGGCTGCAGGGCCTTGAGTGCCTTGACGGCCGCCATCATGGTGGCGCCGGTAGCCAGGCCATCGTCGACCAGGATCACGCTGCGGCTCGTCACCTCCGGCGGCGGCCGGCGGTCGCGGTACAGCTGCTCTCGCCGGTCCAGCTCGGCCTGCTCGGCGCGGGTCTCGGCCTCGATCGCCGACTCCTCGATGCCGAGCATGTGGACGACGTTCGGGTTCAGCACCCGCACGCCCCCGCTGGCCAGCGCGCCCATCGCCAGCTCCTCGTGCCCCGGCACGCCGAGCTTGCGCACGAGGAAGACATCCAGCGGCACCTTCAGGGCCCTGGCGACCTCGTAGCCCACCGGCACCCCGCCGCGCGGCAGGGCCAGCACGACGACGTCGGGCCGGTCGGCGTACCCGGTCAACGATTGCGCCAGCACCCGCCCGGCGTGTCGGCGGTCCCGGTAGACGACTTCAGTGGGTGGCATGGCGGCTCTCCCTGGGCTGCTCATGCGCCTCGGGGGCAAACCGCATTCCGCCCGGCAGCCGGGCGACACCGCGGCCACGCGGCGCCCGGTCCGTCCGAGGGTCCACCGTCACCGCCTACAATCCCTCCCCTCGCCGCCGTAGTTCAATGGATAGAACGGGGACCTCCTAAGTCTCAGATGCAGGTTCGATTCCTGCCGGGGGCGCCAGGCCGCTGCTGTCGGGTGCTCTCGCCCGAGCCGGCGAAACCTCAGGGCATGGGCATCGGCATCGCGCTCGCTTCGGCACTGGTGATCCTCGTCGGCCCTCTCATCCTGGGGCTGGCGGGATGGGCGAACGGGCGGCGCGCCGCCTCTGACCTCCCTCTACACGGGCCCTGGCGCCCCGCCATCGTCTCGGCGCTGCTCTACACGCTGGCCTTCAGCCTCACGTTCCTCATCCAGGAGCTGTTCCTGGTGCTGCCCAAGGCCCTCACGCCGTGCCTCAGGCCGACGCTGTTGCACAACAACCACAGCTGGGAGGGCGAGCACCCGCTGGCGGCGCTGTTCCAGGGCACCGGGGCCCTGGCGACACTCGTCACCGGCCTGGCGTGGGCCCTGTGGCTGCGCGGCCGCCGAGGCAGGTCCGGCACCCTGCGCCTGTTCGCCTTCTGGATGGCCTACTGCGGCGTGTACATGGCGCTGCCGCAGGTCGTCGTGGGCGCCTTGAGCCCGCTGAGCGACCTCGGCATGGCGATGGGCTACCTGCAGCTCACCCCGGGCGCCCGCACCGCCGCGGCCCTCGTAGCCCTGGCGGCCCTTCCCTTGGCGGCGCTCTGGCTGGTGCGCCCGCTGCTGGAGCTCGCGCAAGCGGAAGACCACTTGCAGAGCGCTCGTGGCCGTGCGCGCTTCGTGTTCCGGACGGCAACCCTGCCCGCACTGGCCGCGCTCCCGCTCATCGTCGCCTTCCGGGTCCCGCGCGGCTGGATCGAGGTACTGCTCGTGCCTGCGGCAGTCACGGTGGCGGGCGTGCCGTGGCTGCAGGCGTTGGCGTGGCTTGCCAAGGGCGCTGCGCCCTCCGGCGCGCCGGCACGCTGGTCAGCCCGCGGGCCGGCCCTGGCCGTCCTCCTGCTGCTCCTGCTCTTCCAGCTCGTCCTCAGGCCGGGGGTGCGCTTCTTCTAGGGGACGAGCGCGGCGGCGCCGTCCCGGGCCGATAAACTCCGGCCCCACCGCGATGACGCGGCGGGAGGCCGTCATGCCCGGTACCGAAAGCCCCAGTCCACCGACGCTGCTCGTCGTCGACGACGAACCGGAACTGCGAGCCCTGCTCGCCGAGTATTTCGGCCGCCACGGCTTCGCGGTGCGGGTCGCGTCCGACGCGGCCGCTGCTCGCCGGGCGGTCGCTGCCGAGTTGCCCGCGCTGGCCATCCTCGACATCAACATGCCCGGCGAGAACGGCCTGTCGCTCGCCCGCTGGATGCGCGACGCCCACCCCGGCGTCGGCCTGGTGATGCTCACCACGGCCGGCGAGTCGGTCGACCGCATCGTCGGCCTGGAGCTCGGCGCCGACGACTACCTGCCCAAGCCCTTCGACCTGCGCGAGCTGCTGGCCCGGGTGCGTTCGGTGCTGCGCCGGATGCAGACCTCCGCCGGCATCGCGGCGGCGCCCGCCCCCTCTCCTGCCCCCGCCGCACCAGCCAGCCGCCGCGTCGCCTTCGGCCACTGCCAGCTCGACCTGGACGAACGCCGCCTGCTGGCCGCCGACAACACCGACATCGAGATCAGCGCGGCCGAGTTCGACCTGCTCGCACTGTTCGCCCGCAACCCCAACCGGCCGCTGAACCGCGACCAGATCATGGAGCAGGCGCACCACCGCGGCTGGGACGTCTTCGACCGGTCGATCGACCTGCGCGTGATGCGCCTGCGCCGCAAGATCGAGCGCAACCCCGACAAGCCCGAGCTGATCAAGACGGTGCGCAACGTGGGCTACGTCTTCGTGCCGGCCGAACCTGCCAAGCCATGATCAGCGGCCTGCCGCCCGACATGGCCGGCCTGCGGCCATTGCTCGACCACATCCCGGGCCGCGTCATCGTCCTCGGGCCGGACCGGCGCTACCTCTACGTCAACCGCGAGTTCCTCGATTTCTTCGGCCTGCGCGAGGAAGAGGCCGTGGGCCGCCACGTGGCCGAGGTGCTGGGCGAGGAGATCGACCGCACCTTCGAGCCGGTGGCCGAGAAGCTGTTCGGCGGCGAGCCGCTGCGATGGGAGGGCTGGGTCGACTACCCGAAGCAGGGCCGGCACTACCTGCAGCAGCACCTGATGCCCTACGCGCCCGAAGGCGGCGCGGTGCGGGCCGTGATCGCCTTCGGCCGCGACATCACCGATCTCAAGCTGCGCGAGCTCGAGCTCGCCGGCAAGCTGCAGGAGCTGCAGGCCAGCGAGGCCCTGAAGTCGGCCATCTTCGACCACGCCCTGGCGGCCCTGATCTCCACCGACGGCAACGGCCGCATCGTCGAGTTCAATCCCTCCGCCGAGGCCATGTTCCAGCGCCATCGCGCCGACGTGCTGGGCCGGCGCGTGAGCGACGTGGTGATGCCCGAGCGCTACCGCGAGATGCACGAGGAGGGCATGGCCCGGGTGCAGGCCGGCGGCGTGCCGCGGCTGCTGGGCAGGCGCGTGCAGCTGCACGGCCTGCGCGCCGACGGCAGCGAGTTCCCCATCGAGATGGTGCTGTGGCGCACCGATGTGCAAGGCGCCGTGCGCTTCACCGCCTCGCTGATGGACATGACCGAGGTGCAGCAGGCCAACCGCGAGATCGAGCGCCAGCGCGAGGCCCTGCGCCAGAGCGAGAAGCTCACCGCGATGGGCAGCCTGCTGGCGGGCGTCGCCCACGAGCTGAACAACCCGCTGGCCATCGTGATGGGCCGTGCCAGCCTGCTGGAGGAGCGCTGCGAGGACCAGCCCCAGCTGAGGGCCGACGCGCAGCGCATCCGCGAGGCGGCCGAGCGCTGCGGGCGCATAGTGCGGACCTTCCTCAACATGGCCCGCAGCCGCCCCAGCCAGCGCGCACCCGTGGCATTGAACGAGATGGTGCGGGCCGCCAGCGACATGCTGCAGTACGGCTACCGCACGCACGGCATCGAGCTGGAGCTGGCGTTGGGCGAGGCCCTGCCGCCGGTCATCGCCGACACCGACGAGATCGGCCAGGTGGTGATGAACCTGCTCGTCAACGCCCAGCAGGCCCTCGCAGGCCGCGAAGGCCCGCGCCGCGTTCGGGTGCAGTCGGGGCTGGAGCCCAGGCGCGAGACCCGGGAGCCGCGCGTCTGGCTGCGGGTGGACGACAACGGGCCGGGGGTGCCGGTCGACCTTCGGGCCCACGTGTTCGACGCGTACTTCACGACCAAGCCCGAGGGCATAGGCACCGGCCTCGGGCTGGCCGTTTCACGCTCGCTGGCGCGTTCGCACGGCGGCGAGCTGGTGCTGGAGGCGAACTCGGCGCTCGGCGGCGCGTGCTTCCGGCTGAGCCTGCCGATCAGCGGCGTGGCGGCGCCCGACACGACGCCCGGCGAGCTCCATGCCGCGCCGGGTGAAGCCGTACAGGCGCGGGTGCTCGTGGTCGACGACGAGCCCGAGCTGGCCGCCCTGATGCGCGAGATGCTGGAGGGCGCCGGCTACGAAGTGGCCACCGCCGAGTCCGGCGCCGTCGCCCTGGAGATGCTCGCGCTGGCCCGCTTCGACGCCATCGTCTCGGACCTTCGCATGCCGGACATGGACGGCGCGGCGCTGTGGCGCGAGGTCTCGGCGCGCCAGCCTCGCCTCGCGCGCGCGATGCTGTTCGTCACCGGCGACACGCTCTCGCCCGACGCCCGCGCCTTCCTGCGCAGCGCCCACTGCGATTCGCTGGACAAGCCCTTCTCGCGGACCGACCTGCTCGCGAAGGTGGCGGCCTTGTTCGGCTAGATCGCGTCGGCGGTCTCCAGCGCGCCTTCCATCATCGTGCGGCTGACCACGCCGTAAAGCGTGACCCAGGCCTCGCGCACCTCGGCCGTGAAGGCATCGCCCAGGCCCTGCTCCAGCGTCTCGATCAGCGCCGCGCCGACAACGGCGTAGTGGTGGTCGCGAACACCGTAGCCCACGTGCCGGCCCCCGAGGTTGCGCAGCACCGGCACCAGCGCGTCGGGCCGGTCCAGCAGGTGCACGGCCGCGCCGATCATCGTCATCAGGCGCTCGCCCTGGGCCGCCATGTCGCCGCGGAACATGCCGCGCAGCGAGGGGTCGCTGTCGAACAGGTTGTCATAGAAAAGCGCGGCGGCCTGGCCGGCGATGGGCTGGACGAGCGCGAAGCTTTCGCGGACGAGTCGGACTTGGGCGGCGTTCATGGCGGTCTCTCCTGTGAGGCCGCCAGCTTCGGGCGCCGGCGTTTCACGCGTGCTTCAGGTGGCGCGGGCGATCTGTTTCGTTTGTTGTGCCGCTTGTCGATCGGCGCCTTGGCCGTTCGTCGTCCTGATTGAAACGTCCCATCCCGGGACGCCAGCACGCCAAGGAAGCCCCATGACCAGGATGATCTTCGCCAGCCTCCCCGTCACCGACCTGCCATCTTCCATCGCCTTCTACCAGGCGCTCGGCTTCGAGAAGAACCCGCAGTTCAGCGACGACAGCTCCGCCTGCATGGTCTGGAGCGAAGCGATCTACGCGATGCTGCTCACCCATGCGAAGTGGCGCACCTTCACCGACCGGCCCCTGCCGCCTCCGGGCACCAGCGCGGTGATGCTCTCGCTGGCCCTGGACAGCCGGGAGGCGGTCGACGCGATGAACCAGGCCGCGGCCGCGCACGGAGGGCAGGCCGACGTGAACCCGGTGCAGGAGCTGGGCTTCATGTACAGCCGCGACCTCGCCGACCCCGACGGGCACCTGTGGGGCGCCTTCTGGATGGATCCGGCGGGGATGCCTGCGGTGTCATGATCGCCGATGTTCAGGCTCAGGACGCCCCGACATGCCCCAGGACCCGCTGCTGCCGCCCGGCTACTTCACCGCCGGCGTCGACGAGACCGATCCATTGATAGCCGACGCGATCGGCCGCGAGAAGGTGCGAACACGGGACGTGATCGAGCTCATCGCCTCGGAGAACATCGTCAGCCGCGCGGTGCTCGACGTGCAGGGCTCGGTGCTGACGAACAAGACCGTCGAGGGCTACCCGGGCAAGCGCTACCACGCGGGCGCGGTGAACGTCGACGTGGTCGAGAGCACGGCCATCGAACGGGCCTGCCGGCTCTTCGGCTGCCGCTTCGCGAACGTCCAGCCCCACTCGGGCAGCCAGGCCAATCACGCCGTGCTGCATGCGGTGGCCGCGCCCGGCGACACCATCCTGTCGATGGACCTCAATGCGGGCGGTCACCTGAGCCACGGCGCCTCGGCGAATGCGAGCAGCCGGTGGTTCAGGATCGTCCATTACGGCGTCCAGCCCGACAGCGGCCTGATCGACTACGACCGGGTCGTCGACCTCGCGCGCACCCACCGGCCCAAGCTCGTGATCGCCGGGGGCTCGGCCTACCCGCGCGCGCTGGATTTCGCCGCCTTCCGGCGCGCCGCCGATGCGGCGGGCGCGAAGCTGCTGGTCGACATGGCGCACTTCGCCGGGCTGGTGGCGGGCGGGGCGCACCCGCATCCCTTCCCCCACGCCGACATCGTCACCACGACGACCTACAAGTCGCTGCGCGGCCCCCGCGGCGCGCTCATCCTCTGGAACGACGAGGCGCTGCGCAAGCCCCTCAACAACGCCGTTTTCCCCGGCCTGCAGGGCACGCCCTTTCTCCACATCGTCGCGGCCAAGGCGGTGGCGCTGGGGGAGGCGCTGCGGCCTGAATTCGCGGCCTACGCCCAGGCGGTGCTGAGGCATGCGCGCACGCTCGCCGGCCGCCTGCAGGGCCATGGCTTCGACCTCGTCGGAGGAGGCACGGACACGCCGCTGATGCTGGTCGACCTGCGTTCGAAAGGGCTCACCGGCGCACCGGCGGCCCGCAGCCTGGAGAGGGCCGGCCTCATCGCCAACATGAACCCCATCCCCTCCGACGCGGCCGACCTGAAGGTCATGTCGGGGCTGAGGTTCGGCGTCTCGGGCGCGACCACGCGCGGCCTGGACGAAGCGGCGTTCGAGAAGATAGGCGACCTGGTCGCCGAGGTCCTCGAAGCCCTGCGCCACCATCCGGAAGACAACGCGGCAGCCGAGGAGCGGGTCCGCGGCCGCGTTCGAGAAATCGCGGCGGCTCATCCGACCTACCGCTGACGGCCGCGGGTGCCCGAGAGCGCCCACCGCCCCAATCGTCAACAAACTTCAAAGAACGGCCCGCGGCGGGCAGCCCGCCGGCTTGCACGCACGCGCTCCCCCAAGCTCGCACGGTTGGCCGGGTGCAGGCGCTGTGCTCGAATGGCCCGTCCCCAGCCGCCGCCGGAGAAGTCCGATGTCCTTGCGCGTTCGTGCCTGCCTGTCCGCCGTCCTCTGTTCATGGCTCGCGGCGGCGCTGCCGGCCGGGGCGGCCCCGCTGGCCGAACTGCCGGTGCTGCAAAGCGAGGACGGCGTGCTGGACCTGCTCGTCGTCGCGCGGGCCGAGCCGATCACCACCTTCCCGGCCTTCCAGCCCGAAGGCTGGGTCTACGACATCTGCCCGCGGCCGCTCGACGGCAGCGAGGTGTGCCCCGCCAAGCCGCCCGGCACCAACCTCTACGGTGGCACGCGGCTTCAGCTGCAGCCGGGCGACACGCTGAAGATGCACCTGGTCAACAAGCTGCCCGTCGTGCCCGACTCGGAGCATGCGCGCGAGCGAGGCTTCCACTACCTCGGCTCCAACCCGACCAACCTGCACACCCACGGCATGCTGGTCTCGCCGCACTGGCCGACGCGCAAGTCGCCCACCTACGGCGACAACGTCTTCGTGCTGACGCTGAACCCCGACAACCCGCCGCCGGACGGCGACGACATCCTGCACGGCGACGTCCGCTTCGGCTCGACCGACTACGAGATCCGGATTCCCAAGAGCCACCCCTCGGGCCTGTTCTGGATCCACGCGCATACCCACGGGCTCACGCTGAACCAGCTCAATGCCGGCCTTTCGGGCGTGATCACCATCGGCCAGCCCTCGGACTACCTGTGCAAGGACGCCGACTGCAGCGCCTTCCTCCAGACCCTGCCGGTGCGCCACCTCCTGCTGAAGGACGCACAGGTGCTCAAGGAGAACCGCATCCTCACCCAGGCCGTGCCCATGTTCTGCAAGCCCGAGCCGGTGAAGGACGGCGACACCCGCCAGGGCTCCTGCCCCGGCATGCACGGCGAGCCCAGCGGCGGCGGACGCTGGTTCTTCAGCGTCAACGGGCAGGTCTACCCGCACATCCCCGTCGCCTCGGGCAACGGCGAGATCTGGCGCATCACCACCGGCTCGGCGACGGTCAGCTACGACCTGGGCCTGCGTGACGACGCGACGGGCCAGGACCTGCTGATGCAGGTGCTCGCGGTCGACGGCGTGGCCGTCGAGCCCGATGCGAACGCGACGACCGCCGAGCTGCGCACCATGAGCGGCACGCGCATCCAGGCCGTGCCCTGCCCCGCGGACGTGCCGGGCAGGCTCGCCCACAAGCCGTTGTGCGCCAGCCGCGTGCGCCTGATGCCCAGTTCGCGGGTGGAGCTCTGGGTGGCCCACCGCGACGCCGCGGGCCGCCTCTCGCCGGCCGGCGACAACGCGGGCGCCACGCTGTACACCGCCCACGTGAAGACCGGCCCGGCCGGCGACCACTGGCCGGACGTGGACCTCGCCCGCGTCAGCTTCCGCGGTACTGCCGCCGCGAACGCGCCGCAGATGCTTTCGGTGACGGGCGATGCCAATGCCGCCCTGCGAGACCCGCGGCGCCTCAGCAGCGAGCTCAAGGCCGGCAACGCGCTGTTCAGGCCCGAGGCCGATTGCCAGCCCCTGGCGCCGGGCCACAAGCGGCGCATCTTCATGGGCTTCCTGCCCGGCGGCTTCGTCGAGTTCGGCCTGGGCTACGAGGAGCTCGACGAGAACGGCGTGCCGGTGCCGGGCACCTTCCTGGGCATCGCGCCCTTCAACCCCGACACGCCCACCGTCTGCGTGCCGCTCGGCCCCGGCAACACGCCCGCCGTCGAGCGCTGGCAGATCGTCAACATCGTGCAGGAGGACCACAACTTCCACATGCACCAGACCAAGTTCAGCCTGCTCTCGCGCGACGTGGTCGGCGGCCGCGTGGTGGAGCATCGCGGCGGCGTGCTGCACGACAACGTGCCGGTGCCGCATGCCGACGGCCTGTGCCGCTCGGTCGACGAGTGGCGCGCCGGCAAGTGCGTCGCGCACCCGGTGGAGCTGGAGATTCCCTTCACCGTGGCGGGCGATTTCAGCTACCACTGCCACATCGGGGAGCACACCGACGACGGCATGATGGCCCGCATCCGCGTGCGGGCCGACAAGCCGTAGCCAAGTCACGCTAGCGCTTGCGCGGGCGGGCCGCCGACTTGCGGGGCGCTCGCCCGGCGGCCGGCCGGGAAGCGGATGACGCTGGCGCCTCGGCCGATGGCCGCACCTGCGGCCGGTCGTTGCGCGGCGCGCGGCCGGGGCGGATGCGCTGCAGCAGCTCCAGCAGGCGACTCGCCACACCGCACAGCGCGGGGTTCGCATCGGCCACGCCGACGGCGTCGAAGAAGCGCGACAGCAGCTCCATCTGCGAAAGCATCGAGTCGAGCTGCGAAGGCTTGACGGTCACGTTGGCCAGCGCTTCGGCGTAGGCCGCCGCCAGCTCCTCCAGCACGGCGCGGGCGCCCTCGCCGTCGACGGCCAGGCTGCCGTCGACCAGGCGCTCCACCAGCAGGGCCTCGGGTTGCATCATCGCGTCCCACGGGCTGGCGCTGTGGCCGAAGCTCTCGGCCGCGTAGCGCCGGCACTCGTGCGCCAGGTCGATCGCGGCCTGCTTCTGCGCCTCGCTTTCCCACGGCGTGAGCGCGTCGAGGGCCAGGCGGTTGAGCGCCAGGTAGGCCGAGAACTCGCGGCTGCCGGCACGACACTCGTCGCGGCGATAGGCGGCGATGCTGGCCTGCAGCGAGCGGCGCAGGCCCTGGGCGGCGCCTTCGGCGAGCTTGAACACCGCCACCTTCTGCGCCGACGTGGCGCCCGGCTCGCGCTGCATCCTCTCCTGCGCCAGCAGGCGCAGCGCATACAGGTTGGCCTGCCGCTTGTAGGCGCTGCCCAGCAGTGCACTGCGCTCGGGGTTGAACGGCGGGCGATCGCCGCTGGCCACGAGCTTGTCCAGCGTCTGCAGGCGCTCGATCGCGCCATCGATGAGGCTCTCGGCCGACTCGGCCGGCGCGGCCTGGGCAACCGCGCCGGGCGCCGGCGGCTCGAAGATCGCGCGCACCTCGTTCCAGGCGATGCGCTCGGCCAGCCGGGCCTCGACGTTGGCCAGCTTCTCGATGTCGTGGATGGGCACCTTGCCTTCGGCATCCTCGGCCTGCACCGCCCTGGTCAGCGCCTCGCGCGCGCGTTCGAACTCGCCGAGGTCGAACCAGGTGAGGCCGAGCGCCGATTGCACCGTCGGCACCTCCAGCCAGCCGGCCTGGCAGCGTTCGCTCAGCATCGCTTCGAGCGCGGCCACCTGCGCGCGCGAATCGCGATCGCTCAGTCGGCTGCTGCGGCGGGCCAGCGTGGCGCGGATGCCGGCCAGTGCGTCCAGCAGTTCCTCGGGCGAGGCGAAGTGATCGTCGTCGCCGTGGTCGCCGCCCTCGGCCTGCGGCTCGGCGCGCCAGGCCGGGTCGCCATAGGCCTGGAAGGCGCCCCAGGTGATGTCCCGGGCATCGGCCTCGTAGACCGCCTTGCGCGCCTCCAGCACCGCCTCGCCGAAGGGCTGGCGGCGGCGCAGCAGGCACTCGTAGAAGGTCTCGCCGAACCGGCGCGCGCCTCCGTCGTCGACCGCCCAGCCGGCCACCACCACGCAGCGAACGCCGATCTCGATCAGCTGCCGGGCGATGCTCGCCGCGAGCTTGTTGCCGGCCCGGCCCACGTCGACCGTCCCGAGATGGCAGCAGTTGAGGAAGACCACGTCGGGCACGACCTCCATCGCGTCGATCTCGGCCGCGGTGATGAACAGGCCGTCCGACAGCACCACCCCGCTGCGCCAGCCGCCATCGGGGTGCCGCATGCCGAAGACGCCGTGCGCGGAGATGTGCAGGATGCGCCAGGGCTGGTGATAGAGCGCCGGCAGGATCGCGTTGGCCGCCTCGCCGCCGATGAGCGGCCGCACGGTGTAGCCCATCGCGCCGAGCAGGCGCACCACCGCCTCGGCCTCGGCCTGCGCGCCGGGGAGGTCGGGCGGATCGCCGGCGATGGGCGCGCCCGGCAGCGACAAGGCCTTCGCGAAGCCCTTGACCGACGGATTGCCGATCACCAGCGCCGTGCGTTCGAAGCTCTGCCGCACCTGCCGGCGGAACTCGGTGGAGACGAGCTGGCGGACGACCGCGGTCCGCAACGAAAGCGGGCGCTTGTCGTCGTCGGTCCTCGTCGGATCGTCGGCGAGCATCAGCTCCCACGGCAGGTTCGCCGTGGCACGGTCGACCACCAGCACCACCCGGTCCAGCTGGCGGGCGGCGCCCTTGAAGTCGTGGGGCACCATCAGCTGGAACAGCGTGCGGCCGAAGTCCTCGCTCCACACCTTGTCGTGGATCTGCTCGCGCACCAGCTCCTCGACCAGGCCGGGCTGGCGCTGGTGCAGCTTGGCCTCGGCCCGCGCGCGCTGCCCGACGTAGACGAAGCGCAGGGTGTCGGCCACCACCGTCGCCGGCGCGCCCGTCGCGGATTCCGGCACCGCCGCCTCGTAGGCCTGCTCGCCGATCGCCCCGGTGACCATGAGACGCGGCCAGTAGCTGGTGCGCCCGCCGTCGAACAGGCGCTGGCGCATGCCCTCGCCGCGCTCGAGCTGGCGCTGGCAGACCAGCTCGGTCTGGCGCTGCTCGGCGGCCGCCACCAGGCGCGCCTGGAGGTGGCGCAGCGCGTAGACGGCCGTGATGGCGGTGTCGATGTAGAGCTCGACGATGTCGAGCCGGGCGACGCGGATGTTCAGCCGCGTGGTCTCGTAGAAGCGCGCGTTACCCTCCATCACGCCGCGCACCAACGCCTCCATCGAGGCCTCGACGGTGAGGTTGGCCGAGGAGTTGAAGCCCAGCAGGACGGTCGCCAGCGGCACCTCGCGCTCGGCCTTGCCCAGCACGTCGATCACCTGCAGCAGGTAGCGCAAGGTGCCGGCCACCACGGCTTCCGTGAGCTGCGCGATGCCGAGCGAGCCGTCGAAGGGTCCGAGCCCGGTGACCACCGCGCCGCGCATGCTGCCGCGCAGGCGCTCGGCCTCGTTGGGCACGCGCAGCACCACCGTCGCGGTGCCGAGGGGGCCGGCGTACAGGCCCAGGTTCTTGCGCTCGGTGAGGTCGCCGCTCAACAGCTCGCGGTCGATCAGCGCCTGCGGCCCGGCGATCGGGTCGCGCTCGTAGTGGCCGACCATGATGGGCTGCGAGAGGAAGTGCAGGTCCATCGCCCGCACCCGCACCTCCAGCCGGCGCTTGCTGCGCGGCGGCACGCGGTTGCGCGGCGAGCCGCCGAGCAGCATGCGGCCCATGACCTCGGGATCGTCGACGCTCGGCGGGCCCGCGTCGTAGGCCACCGGCTGCGGCTGCTCGATGGCGCGCACCGCCGGCGGCGTGGTCGACAGCAGGTTGCTCGTACCGGTGATGAGCAGCTGCTTGAGGGCCGGGAAGTACTCCCTGGTGGCCGGCAGGTCGCCGTGCTCGGCCGGCATGTAGAAGAACTGCCCCACGCCGCCGATGCGGCCGGATTCCCAGGTGACCGTGCCGTCGCCGTGCGAAGTGCCGACCATCTTCAGCCGGCCGCCCTCCTCGCGCACGCCGCAAGGCGTGTTGCGGGCCACGCCGAAGACGTAGATCGAGAGCTTCTCGTAGTCGGCGGGCAGCGCGGGACGCGAAGGGCCATCCTGGCGCCAGAGCCACGCGGCCGCGTCCAGCACGTCCTGCTTCGGCCGGCCGACCTGGCCGTTGCCGAACCAGAAGTCCTTCACCTGGGGCACGAAGGCCTCCCAGGTCGCGGCCTGCTGGTAGTCGTGGAACTCGCCGCCGTCGCTCTGGCCCTGGAACATGTCCTTGAAGCCGGGCTTGGGCAGCAGCTGCAGCGCCCCGCGGAAGCCGGCGACGATGTCCAGCACCTCCTGCATGCTGTGCGAGAGATCGAGCCGCACCAGCATGCGCAGTGTGTCTCCCTTGCCCAGCAGGTTCTCGACCATCGAATGCGCGCCCTGGTGCGGCGTGCCGAGCATCACCAGCCGCGCACCATCTCGCGCCATCAGCGCATCCATCACCGGCCGTCGCTTGTGGATGCAGGCGCGCACCACCAGCCCGCCCATGCTGTGGGCCAGCAGGCGGATCGGCTGCTGCGTCTGCTTCATCAGCCGGTCGATGAACTCGCCGAAGCGCTCGCCCAGCACATCGAGCGGCTGGCGCCAGTCGTAGGCGAAGCGCTCGACGCGGTGGCTGTCGGCGAGAGACTTGCACAGCTCGCCGTAGAACATCTCGAACAGGTCGTCGGCCTCGACGTCGGCCCGGCCCCAGGCGATCTTGGCGAGCCCGCCGGCGGCGATGTCGAGCGGATCGAACCACACCCGGTCGCTCTTGCCGGCGCGCAGGTGAGAGCCCATCACGCCGGGCAGCACCACGACGACCGGCTTGTCGGTGGCGAGCGCCTCGCGGCTGGCTGCGGCGAGCGCGGCCGCGTAGTCCGCCGGGTTCGGCAGCGGGCGGAAGGACTCCAGCGAGGCCGGCTCCTTGTGGACGAGCCAGTCCCGCAGCGCGATGCGCGTGCCGGTGTTGCTGAAGTAGCGGAAGTGCGAGACATCCGCGCCGCGGTCGAACATCACCCGCGCCCCGACCCGCGGCGCGATGCCCGCCAGCATGGCGGTCGTGTTGACCACCAGGTCGTTGTCCTCGCGGTCGAAGATCAGCGTGTCGGTCAGCAGCACGCCCAGGCGCTTGAGCAGGTTGCCGCCCTCGATGTCGCCTGCGATGACCGACATCGCGATGCCGGCCCTCGCAGGCGCATCGCGCAGCAGCCGCGCCATCGGCGAATCGGGCAGCATGGCCTCGATGCCGGGCACCAGGTGCGGATTGGTGCGGTTCCTGGCGATCTCGATCACCACCCGCTTGAAGGCCGCGTAGAAGGGGCTGCCGAAGAAGAAGGGCACCTGGCCGATCAGCGTGAGCAGGCCCGAGAGGAAGACATCGAAGTTGCCGCTCGCGAGCTTGGTGCCGTTGGCCGGCGAGGCGGTGCGGACGTAGCGCTCGATCACGAGGCGCTTGGCGCGCAACTCGGCCGCAAGCAGGTGCAGCGTCTTGCGCTGCTCGGCGTAGGCATCGTCCAGCTGGGCGACGATGGCCAGTGACTCCGCGCTCGCCGGGTCGAGATCGCCCAGGCCCGGCATGTTCTTCGGGCGTCCGTAGGCCTCGATCAGTGAATCGAAATCGTCCAGGCACACCAGGTCCGCCACCAGGCCGCCGCGCGAATGCGAGACCAGGCTCACGCGCGCGCCCGCCGGCAGGGCCCGGGCCAGCATCAGCGCGTTGTCGATCGGGCTGGCCGAGAGGGTGTGGTGCTCGAAGCCGTAGAGGCCGCCGGTGAAATGGCGCTCCAGCGCATTCCACAGGTCGCGGTCGCCCACGCGCAGGTCACCGAAGCTGCCGGGCGAGCTGGAGCCGGTGCCGTGGACGAAGACGAGCATGGGCTCGCCCCGGGACGCGGCATCCGCCAACTCCTCGGGCCTGGGCTTCTCGAAGCGGTCCTCGCGCCCGGCGCCGCCGACCCAGTGGTAGAGGCCCGGCTGGTCCACCAGCTTCGACTCCACGGCCCACATCAGGGCCTGGGTGCCGGCCCAGGAGACGCCCAGGTCCGCCGCCTTCAGGCCCCTCTTCCTCAGCACCTCGAGGGCGGCATCGATGATCGCGTCCTGCGCCTCGCCGGCCACCAGGGTGTAGACCTTGCTGACCAGGCCGCCCAGCGCCTCGCCCAGGCCGCGGCCCGGCGCGGCGCCGAGCGCGCGCAGCCTCTCGAGCGGCAGGCCTCCGTCGCCTTCGAGCCAGTCGGGGTGCGTGCGCTGCAGCGTCTCGCGCAGTTGCGCGGCGCTGGTGACGAGCGTGCCGCCGTCGGCCAGCTCCAGCACGATGAGCTCGTCGTCGCGGACCTCGCGCTGCACCGACGTGGCCGCGGCTGCGCTGCGGGCGCTGGTGCCGACGTCGAAGGTGGAGGTCGGCCGCAGGTAGCCGGCCGGCAGGAACGGGTCGGGTTGGCCGTCGGCCGAGCGGCTGGCGCGCGCCAGCAAGGGCGGCAGGGCCGGCGCTTCCTCGCGGCCGGTGAGCTGGATCTTGATCGTGCGGGCCATCTCCGGACTCCTGACGGCGCCCCGACCAGGGTCGCGCTAGAACTTCACATGCACTGAGCGTACGGCGACGTTCGGGCTCGTCAAGGCCAGGTCCTTCAACTTGATGCTGCCGCCCAACGCGATGTCGCTGCCCACGCGGATGACCGCCACCAGGAGCATCACGCTGTCTGGCGTCGCGCTCGACAGATCGAGGTCGAAGCTGGCGATGCCGGGCTGGACGTTGTTCAGCATCTGGCCGGTCAGGTCCACGCGGTGCGGATCGCCGGCGCCGCCCAGCACGAAGCTCCAGCCGGCGGTCAAGGCGGTCGCGGTCTTGCCGTCGGCCGAGTTGAGGACCTGGTTGACCGCATCGAGCCAGGGCAGGTCGGCCGAGAACCAGGTCGAGGCGTCGTTCCACTGCGCCACGTTGGTGGCGGCCGGGTCGACCCACTTCAGCAGCGTGACGCGCACCGTCGCGCCACCCACCGTGAAGCCGCCACGGTGGTGCACGACGACGTCGACCTTGTGCTGGGTGCGGGCGAGGTGGCACGAAGCCTGGTTGGCATCGCCCTCCTCCAGCTTCAGCGCGTAGTCGGCGAGGTCGGCCTCGGAAGGAAGGCCGGTCCCCCAGGGCTCGGCGGTGGCGTTCGCCGGCACGTTCATCGCCCCGCTCCACAGGGCGTTGTCGATCAGCACCGCACCGGCCGGAGGCACCTGTGGGGCAGGCGGCGGAGCGGGAGGCGGCGCGATGGGCGCGCCCAGGTCACGCAACACCTCGTTGAAGTAGGCGTCCCAGCGGCCGGTGGGCTGCACGCGCGGATCGTTGCGGCTGGCCCGCAGCGCGCTCTGGAAGCGCCTGAGCATCTCTTCATCGACGGCGGGCGAGCCGCGGTACCCGGGCTGCGTGGCGGGGTTGGCGAGCGCCTCGCGCGCGCGGCGCGGCCGCACGTCGGGGCTGCCGTGCCAGGAGCGGTCGGTCAGCAGGTCGCGCTTCTTCTCGACGGCCCGGTCGCGGTGGCGCAGGTCGTCGTCGTGGGCCCGCACGAAGGTCTTCGGCACGAGCGCCGGCTGGTCCAGCCGAAGCTCCCAGATGCCGCGGGCGGCGATGCCGGCGCGCAGCAGCACCAGAGTGCCGTCCTTGAAGATCTGCAGGTCCTCCACCGCCGCCTCGGGCAGGCCGTTGACGCGGCCGTTCCAGGCCCAGGTGGGCGCGTCAGCGCCGTGGTCGGTACGCACGCCGTGCCACACGCCCACGGTCGTGCCCACCCACACGTCCAGCGGGAAGTCGGGATGGCAGGCGATCGCGATCACCGGGGCCGGCACGCCTTTCGGGTCGGTGCGCAGCTTGGTCGGGAACCACTTGTCGGTGCCGTCGAACCACCACAAGGTGTCGACCTCGGGCTTGGTCTCGTGGCCGGTCGTGCCGAGATAGATCGCGCCCAGGGTCCCGCGCACCACCCCGGGTCCGTCGAGGTTGACGCCGACGTCGGTCCACATCGGCGCGTCGTTCATCGAGGGCGGCACCGGCGGGCGCTTCTTCTCCTTGCCACCCGGGATCACGTCGACCGGCCGGACCTCCGCGGCGGTCCAGGTGCCCGGGGCACTGGCGTTGGCGGTGCGGGCGTAGCGCATGAGCTTGGTCTCGCCCAGCACCCAGGCGACGTCGGGCGTCTGCCATCGGCAAACCCGGATCACCTGGCCGAAGCTGTCCAGGCCGATGGTGGCCTTGGCCACCGCGCTCGTCGAGCCCGAGGGCAGGGTGAACCAGGTCCCGCCGAAATCCTCGGAGTACCAGACTCGTCGCGTGCCGACGATCAGCTGGCTGAAGTTCGCCGCACCGCGCTGGGCGGCGATGGTCGCCGCCTCGGAGTAGAAGGCCGCCTTGTCGCTCTCGGCCTTCGTCACCGGCAGCGCGCCCGGCGCGGGCACGGTCTCCCAGCTGCCGCGGAAGTACTGGCGGAAGTAGCGGCCCGGGTTCAGCGGGTCGAGCGCCACGCCGCCGCCGTCGCCATCGCCATCGTGCCGCCAATGCGAGCTCGATCGGCGGGTGATGACGCCGTTGTCCTGCAGGCCCGCGACGATGAAGCCCTCGCAGGTCGGATGGCAGGCGATGTAGTTCGACTCGATCACCGCGAGGCCGTTGTTGACGGCATAGAAGCTCACCGCGGTGCCGGGCTTGTCGGAGCGGAACACGCCGCCGTCGCAGGCCACCCACATCCGGTTCCCGTTGTTGGTCCAGGCGATGTCGTGCACGTCGGCGTGCACGTTGACGCCGAGCATGAGCGGCGGATTCGGCGAGCCGAAGGTCAGCGCCCCCGCGTTCAGCGCCACGTCGCCCACCAGCACCGCGGCATCGTCGGTGTTGCCGCTGGCCAGCATGGGCGTGCCGTCGGGCTCGGTGGCGGCGAAGGTGGAGCCGCCGATCACGACCCGGTCAGGCTGGGCCGGATGGGTCGCGACGACGATGTCGTAGAAGCCCTGGCCGACGCCCATGATCGCCGGCACGCCGGCCGTCACGAGCTCGAAGGTGGGCTGGGCATTGCCCGCGCATTTCACGCGCATCAGCTGCGGCGGATTGGTCGCATTCATGTCGCACAGCGCATAGAACTGCGATGGCGAGACGTCGGCCGGCACGCGCGCCAGCTGCCCCCGCGGCCCGCTGCCATCGGCGAACAAGGGCATGGGGATGATGGGCTTGAACTCGTTCGCACCCGCATCGCGGCACCAGAGGCCCGCCTTCGCGCCCTCCTGCACCCAGACCCACAGGCGCTCGGGCCGCGTGGCGCCGTCGCCCTTGGTCCACAGCACGTCGGAGCATTTGTCGGACAGCGTGTCGAAGGGCGCCTGCGCGACCTTGGTCCAGTCGCAGTCCAGGCCGCCGCCGGCGGGCCGCTGGAACAGGCCGATGGTGGTGGCAGACGCCCTCGTTGACGAGATTGTTCGCTTCGCGCACCCACGGGTCGTCGACACCGGCCGTCGCCGGATGCTGGGCGACGAGGATGCCGATGCCGGCTTCCGAGCGGCCGGGCTGGCCGCTGAAGGCATGCGTCGTCTCGCCGGTGCCGAGGTAGGCCACGTCGCTGGCCTCGGTGGCGCCGAAGGCCACCTCGATCGAGCCGCAGGCGTTGCGCTGCGCAGGGCGCTTGATGCCGGCCACCGGCGTGCTGGCGAAGCCACCGAGCGAGACCCAGTTCGCGCCGCCGTCCTTGCTGTACCAGACGCCGCCGTTGCCCGAGGCGGCGTAGAGCCGCTCGCCGTCCTTGTGCGCCGCCAGCATGTTGACCCGGCCGGCCACGCGGGCCGCGCCAATCGTCTGGCCACCGGTGACGTTCACCGGGCCCAGCGGCTGCCACAGGAACTGGTTGTCGCCCACCGGGGCCTTGGCCACGACGCGGCCGCGGGCCGGCGCCCGCGTCGGCGCCAGCGCCTTGCGACCGGCCTCGCGAGCGCCATCGGGGTCGAACTCGCGCCGCGTCTTGCGCACGAAGCGGCCGCGCTCGGCGGGATGGTCGTCGTTCTCGTGGTGCGGCGATGGCGGCCAGGCGTAGCGGCTCATTGGAGCCCCTCGCCCGACGAGTACGTCGGTCGATCCCCCGGGGGGATGCGGGCCGGCTTGGGAGCGGCCCTGCGCTCGGCCCGGCGATAGGGGTTTGACCCAGGATGTCTCATCGATCTACTCCCCTTGCGGCTTGTCGGGCGCGACGCGGATCCAGCCCTCGCGGAACTCGGCCGGCGTGTCGGGCAGGAGAGCAGTCTGCGTGGCCGCGAGGATCGCGTCGGTGCGCCAGGTGGCGGGCGTGTCGCGCCAGAGGAAGTTCTGGTCCTTGCCGAAGACCGAGACCTTGGGCAGGCGCACCTGGCCGTCCTTGGCGAGGTCGGTCTCGACCAGCACCGGCCCGGTGCGCAAGGAAGGCGCGATGGCCGCCAGGCCGGGCCCGACCCAGTCGCGCGCCAGCGAGATCGCCTTGCGCGGCAGCACGCCGGAGCTCAGCGTGGCCTTGCCGGTCGGATGCATGAACAGCGTCAGCGTGACCGTCTGGCCCAGGTGCAGCAGCAGGGTGTCGTCCTCGTCCTTGCCGGCGATGTAGGGATGGGTGATGGGCCGCTTGGCCGGCAGGCCGCTGGCCTGGGCGTAAAGGCCGAGGTGGCCGCGGCTGCGGCCGCTCTCGGTGGCCGCGCCGGCGATGGCCTTGTCGACCAGGCGGAAGCGCGAGTAGTCGTCGTCGACGAAGAAGCCGAGCAGCCCGTCGTCGCTGCGGGTGATCTCGCCGATGCGAACGGGGAAGGCGTAGGCCCTCGCCCTTTTCTCGGCGGCCTCCCATTCGTCCGCGCGGTCGGGATCGGACAGGTCCACGTCGACCGGTGGGCGCAGTTCCAGCCGCAGCTGCGCCCGCACCACCGCGACCGGGCGGCCCACCAGGCCGGCCACGTGCTCGCTGCCCATCGCGGCGAAGGTGTCCACGCTCCACAGCGTGGTGTCGATCGAGCGCAGCAAGGCGGACAGCGCGGACTCGGCGTTCGCGTCACTGACGTCGGCCGGTGCACCGGCGCGCGCCGAGGCGTCGGCCGCGACCAGGCCCGCGGCGAAGCGCCCGAGCACTTGCTGCGCGGGCGTCAGGCCGAAGAGCGGCCCCGCATCGGCCGGGCCGGTGCGGCCGGCAGCGATCTCCCACATCACGCCGCCGCTGGCGGCCTCGTGCAGCAGCTCGCCGATGGGCGCGCCGTCGACGCCGAAGACCTCGAGGCTCTCGTCGAGGTGGTCGGGCATGACGAAGCCCGCGACCGGGTTCACCTGCAGCGATGCCTCGATCTGGTCGACACTCGCCTCGACGCCCTCGGCGCCCGCCGGCGTGGCCGAATCCACCAGCCGAAGCAGCCAGCGCGCGGGCCGCAACAGGCGAGGCGCCATCTCCAATGCGCCGGGCCGCTCGGTGCGGGTCGATCGCGTCGGCACCTGCACCTGCGACAAGGGCACGTCCAGCGTGCGGCCGAAGGCATCCAGCAGCCGCGCCTGGCTCAGGGCGACAGAACCGGCAAGCAGCGCGTAGGGCGCGCTTTGCGGCGCGGGATGGTCGACACCGCCACCGGCGCTCGCAGGCCGGCGCAGGCCGTCGGCCGCGGCGAAACCGAGCAGCTGGTTGCGAACACCGTCCAGCGCGGCGGTGACGACGTCGAGATTGCGCACCGCCTCGTCGAGCACGCGGTACGAGTCCTCGGTCTTCTCGTCGACCAGGCCGGCGTCGGCGGCATCGAGCGCATCCTCGGCGATGAGCCAGTCCGAGATCGCGTCGTGAAGCGTGTTGGCCGCGCCGACCGTGAGCTGGGAACGGCCACGCAGCACCACCGAGTCCCCCACGATGTCGGTCGTGTCGGCGTCCAGGTCGACGGCACCTAGCTTCCAGGCCTCCAGCGTCGGCGGGTCCAGGCCCTCGACCTTGAGCTCCCATTCGAGCCACATCGGCACCCAGGGCTGGGCCCAGGTCGTGACGCCGACCAGGTCGGGATCCGCGCCCTTGTAGAGCGAGAAGCGCGCGAGCTCGTCGGCCATCATCATCTGCTGCTGCCGAACGCCCGGCTCGATCGGCGAGAAGCCGCCGCCGCCCGCGGCCTTCGTGCGCACCCTCGCCACCTTCGTGCGGTTCGCGTTCGGGTGGAAGGCGACGGTCGCGCCGTCGTAGGTGCCGTCGGCACCGAAGCGCATCACCGACTCCGCCTGCAGGCGGCGGAAGACCGCGCCGCGGATCTCGTCCGAAGGCGCGACCGCATTGGCCAGCCAGGCATGGTGGTAGGGGTCGTGCAGCAGCAGCTCGCGGGCCAGGGTGGTGACCTCGGGCGGGATGGAGCCGTTGCCGAGCGAGCGAACGAAGCGGTCCTTGGCAATCACGCCGGCGATCTCGTCGATCACGTGCGAGGGCCAGCGGCAGGTCAGCTTGCCGTCGGCCGAGCCGCGGCCGTCGTTGCCGTGGCGCAGGCTGCGCGCGGCGCCGCGGATGGCCACCATCGGCTCGGTCGGGAAGGTGAAGCGCGGCGCCGGCCGGTCGACCACGCGCGCCTCGGTGGGCGCGAGCACCTCGCCCACGCGCGAGCGCGAGAGATCCTTGATCACCGCCGCGCTCGCTTCGATCAGGTTGGGCTTGTACTGCGTGGCGAAGGCCATCTGGCTGTTGAACTGCTGGCTGCCGCCGGCCGCCTTCGCCTGCAGTCCCTGGGGCTTCAGGGCCTTCTGCTGCGCGAAGGCCCGCGTCTGGATGCCGGCCTGGGAAGCACGGGTTCGGCCCAGGCCCAGGCCGCCGACGCCGCCCGTCTGCACGCGCTGCAGGTAGCGGTCGGTGCCGGCCGAGCCGCTGGGCAGCGACTGGAAGGCCACCGCATGCTCGCGATCCTCCAGCTCGGCGATGCCGTCGGGCGAGCCCAGCCGGTTGACCTTCTGCGCGGTGAAGGCGCCGAGCAGGCGCTCGGTCGAACGGCGCTCGTCGGGGTTGGCCTGCGCCGGCGAGGCGAAGGCCGCGAGCAGGTCGTCGTCGTGGTGGCCCATGGCCACGCCCAGCGTCGAGGCGGAGGGCCGGCGGTCGATCAGCACGCTGCCCGAGACGGGCACGCCGTAGATCGCGCCGTGCAGCAGCGACGAGCGCAGGTGCCAGGGCTCGGCGACATAGCGATGCGCGGCATCGGCGGCGAAGGCCGAGTTGGCCTGCAGCACCGGCTGTTCGATGAAGGTTGCTGCGATCGGCGTGAACGCGGACACCTGCTGCGCGGCCTTGCGATGGGGGACGTCCGGCACCTCGAAAGGACGCGGGCTGGACCACCGGTCCGCCGTCGTCAGGCCCAGCGCCTTGCGCAGGTCGAACTGCGCCTTGGCCTCCTGCAGCGCCCACTGCTCATCGCCCCACTCGTACAGCAGGCGCCAGCGCAGCTTGTCGAGCAGCTCGTGCAGGCTCGCATCGCTGCGTGCCGAATCGAGGGCGTCGAGCGCCGGGTCGCTCCACCAGCCGGCGACGAGGTAGGCGGCGCAGTTCTCGTCGACGCCCTTGGGCGCGAGCGCGGCCACGTCGGCGAGCGGGTCGTGCATGGCGAAGCGGTTGAGCACCGCGTCGTAGGCCGCGGCCCAGCTGACCGAGCCGCCGACCGTGCCGGTGAGCGCCTCGCGGTCGAGCTTCACGCCGGCGATGGGCGCGTTCTGCGAGGCGCTGCCGCCCTCGGTCCAGCTGCCCAGCGGGATGGCCGCCGCGCGGTCGGCCTCCAGCACCCAGCCGGTCAGCACGACCTCGCGCGAGCCGAGCGGCAGCAGCGCGCGCAGCACCACCCAGCGGTCGGGCAGGCGGGGCAGCGTCAGGCGGTTGGCGCTGCCGTCGTCGCGCTGGTCGAGCCGGCCGCGCAGCAGGGCATCGGGCATGGCCCAGTGCAGGTGCACGCCGGCGGGGCGGGGCTCGCCTTCGGCGAAGGGCGGCGGGAAGCCGTCGTCGGGGTTCTCGAGGTCCTGGCCGTTCGGGTCGGCCAGCAGCATCGGCAGGCGGACGAAGGCCTCCTTGTGGCCCGGCGGGATGTAGAGCGCCTGCACGTCGATGGGCACCAGCAGGCGGCGCTCGCGCAGCAGGTACTTGTCCCAGGTGGCGATCTCGCCGAGGTCCATCGCGGCCCGGTCGGCGGCGAGGAAGCGCTTGTCGCGCAGCAGCTGCCGCGTGTCCTCGGGGGGCAGCTGCAGGCGCAGGTCGCCCTGGCGCAGCAGCGGCGGCGTGCCGAGGCGGTCGAGGCCAGCCTTCGCCTTCATGGCTGCACCTTCTCCATGTAGTTGACGACCTGGTCCTTCCACGCGCTCAGGCCAATGGCCACCTGGAACTTGTCCAGCTCGTAGAACTGCGAGCCCTCGGTCTCCTTGGGGTCGCCGAAGACCTGGCGGTAGGGGAAGCGCAGCATCTCCAGCGCGAACTCGTGCGGCTGCAGCTGGGGCGGGCCCACGGGCGGCGCCGCGGCGGCGAGGCGCTCGTTGAGCTTCTTCAGGTCGATCACGCCCGGCGCGTTGGGGCGGAAGGGCACGACCACCGAGTTGTTCACCGTGAACGGATCCTCCGGGTCGGAGGGCGTGCCGTTCTTGTTGACGAGGTTGCCGGTGTTTTTGTCGCGCAGGCGGACCTTGCGGGTGCCCGAAGGGCTCTGCGGATCGGTGCGCACGCCGAACTGGATGCCCTGGCGCGGCTCCTCGATGTGCACCACCGCCGGCACGCCGTCGAACAGCACCAGCAGCACGGCCGGCGCGAGCCGCTCCATGCGCAGCACCTTCATCCGCTCGGGGTTGGACTCGGCCTCGGTGGTCAGCGCGTCGTCCTTGACCACGTCGCGCGAGTAGGCCCGCACGTGCAGGTTGGGCCAGCCCGAGACGGCGCGCGAGCGCAGCAGGAAGCCGGTGATGGTGCCGCTGCCCGCCTTGAGCATCTCCTCGCCCTGCGGCTGGCGCGCGAAGCGCTCGGCCTCGTCGATCTCGTTGCGCAAGGTCGGATAGACCGCCTCGAGCTGCGTGCGGTCGGCCGTGGTGATGGTGCCCACGCTCAAGGCGCCCTGCACCAGCGCGTCGGTCCAGGCGCGGTCGATGTAGAAGAAGCGGATCGATTCGA
>CAMLGG010000010.1 GCA_946479475.1 uncultured Ideonella sp.
GCGTCTGCCTCACCGTGACGGCGCTGCACGGGCAAGACACGGCGGATTTCGACGTGATGCAGCAGAGCCTTTCGCTGACCACGCTGGGCTCGTTCGCGCAGGGCGGGCGACTCAACGTGGAACGCGCGGCGAAGGAGGGCGCCGAGATCGGCGGCCATCCGCTTTCAGGCCACGTCGACGTGACCGGCACGCTGCTGGAGGTCCGCCGCCCCGAGAACAACCACGTGTTGCGCATCGGCCTGCCGCCGCGCTGGATGCGCTACGTCTTCGCCAAGGGCTACATCGCGGTCAACGGCGCCAGCCTCACCGTGGCCGAGGCCGACCGGCAGGCCGGCTGGTTCGAGGTCTGGCTGATCCCCGAGACGCTGCGCATGACGACTTTCGGCGACAAGCGCCCGGGCGACCCGCTCAACATCGAGATCGAGCGTTCCACCCAGGTCTTCGTCGACACGGTGCGTGATGCGCTCGACGAGCGGCTGGGCGCGCTGATGCCGGTGCTGGAGGCGCTGCTTCGCGAGCGGGGCCTGTCCATGGACGAACTGGCCCGGCCCCTGCCGCCTCCCGGCACTTGACGCCGCCGCACGGCCGGGGAAGATCGCAGGCTTTCCGGTTTCACGCAGTGGAGCAGCAAGCATGAACGCATTGAGGATCATCGGCAGCGGCCCGCACAAGGTGCTCTGCCTGCACGGCTGGTTCGGTTCGTCGGCGGGCTGGGGCCCCTGGGCCGAGGTGCTGGACACCGACCGCTTCACCTGGGCCTTCATGGACTACCGCGGCTACGGCGCGCGCCGGGAGGAGGAGGGCGCCTACACGATGGCCGAGATCTCGGCCGATGCGATCGCCGCCGCCGATGCGCTGGATTGGCCCAGCTTCTCGATGGTCGGGCACTCGATGGGCGCGATGGCGATGCAGCGGGTGATGCTCGATGCGCCGGGCCGGGTGCGCAAGCTGGTGGCCGTGACGCCCGTGGCCGCCTCCGGCGTGCCTTTCGACGAGCCGACCTGGGCCTTCTTCAGCAGCGCCGCGCAAAGCGCCGAGGCCCGGCGCGGCATCATCGACATCACCACCGGCAAGCGCCTGACCTCCACCTGGCTGACCCAGATGGTGCGGCACTCGGTGGCCACCTCCGTGCCGGAGGCCTTCGGCGCCTACCTCGTCGCCTGGGCGAAGACCGACTTCTCGGCCGAGCTGGGCCGGCCCGAGCTGCCGCTGCTCGCCCTGGTGGGCGAGCACGATCCGGCGCTCGGCGAGGCGCCCACGCGTGCCACCTACCTGGCGAGTTATCCGAACGCGCAGCTGGAGGTCATCGCCAACGCCGGCCATTACCCGATGTTCGAGACGCCGCTCGCCCTGGCGGCGAGCATCGAGCGCTTCCTCGCCGCGGATTGAGGGTGCGCTGAACTCCCCCGTCAGGGGGAAGGACGAATGACGTGGGGCCGCCGAAACTGGCGGCCCTTTTTCGTTGCCATCACTCCATGGACCTCGATGTTTCCCGACGCCGCCTGCTCGCCACCGCCGCGTGCCTGGGAATGGCCCGGCCCCTGCCCGCCCGCACTGCCCAGCCGGGCTCGGAGCCGCCGCCGGCCCTGCTCCTGGCGCGCGAGGCCCCCGAAGGCGTGGATCCCGGCGGCTACCTGGTCAGCGAGAAGCTCGATGGCGTACGCGCCATCTGGAACGGCGATCGCCTGCGCTTTCGCGGAGGCGGCACGGTGGCCGCCCCGGCCGGTTTCCTCGCGGGCCTGCCACGAGGCCAGCCCCTGGATGGCGAACTGTGGCTGGCCCGCGATCGCTTCGACGCCTTGTCGGCCATCGTGCGAAAGGAGCAGCCGCAGGAGCGGGATTGGGCCGAGGTGCAGTACCGTGTGTTCGAGTTGCCGCAGGCCGATGGCAGCTTCGCCGATCGCGTGTCTCGCCTGCAGGCGCTGGCCGCGGCATCCGCCCGAAGGAGCTGGCAGCCTGTCGAGCAGGCGGCGCTCGCGAACGAGCGGGCGCTGCGCGAGCGCCTGGCCGAGGTCGTGGCGGGCCGCGGCGAGGGCCTGATGCTGCATCGCGCCGACGCGCCCTACCGCACCGGCCGCAGCGATGTGCTGCTCAAGCTGAAGCCGGTGCGCGATGCCGAGGCGGTCGTCGTCGGCCACACCCCCGGGCGGGGGCGCTTCGCCGGCCAACTGGGCGCGCTCGAGGTGCGAGACGATGCAGGTCGCGTCTTCCTCGTCGGCAGCGGCCTGACCGAAGCCCAGCGCAAGAGCCCACCGCCGCTGGGCAGCGTGGTGACCTACAGCTGGCGCGGCGAGACGGCCACGGGCCTGCCGCGGTTTCCGACGCTGCTGCGGCTGCGCGCGCCGGGTTGGTAAGGCGCAGAGGCGACACTACGCACCATGGCAGACCTCAGCTTCTTCTGGCACGACTACGAGACCTTCGGCCGCGTGCCTCGGCGCGACCGGCCGGCGCAGTTCGCCGGCGTGCGCACCGACGCCGAGCTCAACGAGATCGATGCAGCGGTGATGCGCTACTGCAAGCCCACGCCGGATTACCTGCCCGACCCCGAGAGCTGCCTGCTCACCGGCATCCTGCCCCAGCAGTGCCTGGCCGAGGGGCTGCCCGAGCCCGAGTTCGCCGCGATGATCGAGGGCCAGCTCGCTCGCCCGGGCACGGTGGGCGTCGGCTACAACACCATCCGCTTCGACGACGAGGTGACGCGACACCTCCTGTGGCGCAACCTGATGGACCCGTACGCCCGCGAGTACAAGAACGAATGCGGCCGCTGGGACCTGCTCGACACGGTGCGCTGCATGTATGCCTTGCGGCCCGAGGGCATCGAGTGGCCGAAGCATGAAGACGGCCGCCCCTCGTTCAAGCTGGAGCACCTCACCGCCGCGAACGGCCTTTCGCACGAGGCCGCGCACGATGCGCTTTCCGACGTGCGGGCCACGATCGCGCTGGCCCGGCTGGTGCGCCGCTCGCAGCCGCGCCTGTGGGATTTCTGCCTCAGGCTGCGCAGCAAGCAGGCGGTGTGGGCCGAGATCGGAGTGGGCCGGCCTTTCCTGCATGTCTCCGGCATGTACTCGCCGGAGCGGGGGTGCATCGCCGTCGTATGGCCGCTCGCGCCGCACCCGACGAACAAGAACGAGCTCATCGTCTGGGACCTGTCCGAGGATCCGGCCGAGCTGTTCGGCCTGAACGCCGCGGCCATCCGCGAGCGCCTGTTCACCCGCACGGACGACCTGCCCGAGGGCATGAAACGGCTGCCGCTGAAGAGCATCCACGTCAACAAGTCGCCGGTGGTTGTGGGCTCGCTCAAGACGCTTTCGCCCGCCATGGCCGAGCGCTGGGCCATCGACCTCGGCGTGGTCGACCGGCATGCCCAGGCCTGCGCGCAGCAGGGCGCGGGCATGGCCGGCATCTGGCCCGATGTCTTCGCCCGCCCGGCGCCCGAGCAGGCCTTCGACGTCGACGAGGATCTCTACGGCGGCTTCGTCGGCCCGACCGACCGCCAGCGCCTGGATCGCCTGCGCCAGCTGCCGGCCGATGACCCGGCCTGGGGCCGAGCCAGCTTCGACGACCGCCGGCTCGAGGAGCTGGTGTTCCGCTACCGCGGCCGCCACCACCCCGAGACGCTGAACGACGCCGAGCAGGAGCGCTGGGCACAGCACTGTGCCGCGCGCCTGCACGATGGCGCCGGCGGGGCGCTCACGCTGTCCGCCTTCTTCGACCGGCTGGACACGCTCGCCGAGACGGCCGACGAGCGAGGCCAGGGCATCCTCGGCGCGCTGTACGACTACGCCGAGCAGATCGCTCCTGCTCACGTGTGATGCGCCGGTGCGTCGCTGACGCTTGTTGACGTTCCTGGGGGTGCCTTCCGCGACGCGCCTGGTCTAGGCTGCGCGCTCCATCCACCCCCCTCCAGGAGTCAGCGTGTCCATCTCGTCATTCGCTCCCTTCCGCTTGCCGGGCCGGTGGTTCGCCGCTGTCGCATTCGCCGCCGCCTTCGGCGCCAGCGCGCAGACCGTGCCGCTCTCGCACGTCGCCCACGACTACGCCTATCGTTCCCCGGCCGGCCTGACGGCGCCGCAGGCCAGCGTCGCCGCCAGCCATGAAGTCCGCATCGAAGGCGCCGACTGGCTGCGCCTGCAGTTCGATCCCCTGCAACTGCCCGAGGGCGCCGTGCTGCGCATGACCTCGCTGCAGGACGGTGCCCGGCAGCACCTCGATGCCACCCGGCTCGCCCAGTGGCAGTACACCTCGGCCTACTTCAACGGCCCGGCGGTGCGCGTCGAGCTGCTGGCCGGCGCCGGCGGCCAGGCCGGCGCCTTCGGCATCACCAAGGTGTATGCCGGCGCACCGGGCGAGCAGCCCGAGAGCCAGTGCGGCCCGACGGACGACCGCGTCTCGTCCAGCGCGGTCGACCGCGCCCGCCTGCTCAACATCGGTTGCACCGCCAACCTGATGAAGCAGGGCTGCTTCATCACCGCCGGCCACTGCCTTTCGAGCCAGGGCCTGGTCAACGTGGTCGAGTTCAACGTGCCCAAGTCCAACGCCAACGGCAGCCTGAACCATCCGGCGCCCAAGGACCAGTACGCGCCCGACGTGGCCACCCGCAAGTTCACCGACGGCGGCATCGGCAACGACTGGGGCGTCTTCGTCGTCTTCCCGAACAGCGAGACCGGCCTGATGCCGCTCGAGGCGCAGGGCCACGGGCTGGCGCTGTCGAAGACCGTGCCCGCCGTGGGCGACAAGGTGAAGATCACCGGCTACGGGGTGGACGACGGTGTCGACAACCAGACGCAGCAGGTCTCCAAGGGCCCCATCGCCTCGGTCGACACCGCCAACACGATCCTGCGCTACCAGGCGGACACCGAAGGCGGCAACAGCGGCTCGGCGGTGCTCTCCGGCGCCCGGGTGGTGGCCATCCACACCCACGCCGGCTGCACCAACGGCGGCGGCGCCAACCAGGGCACGCTGTTCACCCACGCCGGCTTCAAGGCGGCCTACAAGGCACTGTGCAAATAGGCCCTCTCGTCCCCTCCCGGGGGCGGCGCCTGGGCATGGTGCAGGGGATTTCCCTTGGCGTGCCCGGGCCGTGCGGGGTATGGTGGCGCCTCAACCCGAGGAGACGCCCATGCTCAAGTCCGGCATCGACCAGGATGCGCTGATCGAGATGTTCGCCAGCGCCAGCGCCAGGCAGACGGCGCAGTTGCGCGAGGCGGTGAGCCAGGCCACCTTGAAGGCCCTGCAGGGCCGCGAGATGAGCCTGAAGAACATCAAGCAGGTCATCAAGGCGGTGACCGAGGCGACCAGCGCGGGCGCATTGCAGAACGTGACGCCCAGCGTCGATGTCGAGGCCATGCTCAACGGCGCCCTCGCCGGCATGGACGACGCGCTGCTCAAGGCCGTCGAGGCCAACCGCGTGGCCCTGGAGCGCCTGGTCGATCAGGGCGTCGACCTGCAGGAAAAGCAGCTGAAGAAGGCGCTCGGCGACCTCGAGAAGCTCGAGGACACGATGTTCGACACCATCCGCAAGGCCACGGGCGGTGCCGATCTTTCCAAGCTCGCCGGGCCCTGGGGCGACGTGCTGGGCAAGTTCGAGCAGGCCGGCACCCTGACCGGTGCACAGGCCACCGCCACGCTGGAGAACCTCACCGGCCAGATGCAGACGGCGGTGCGCGAGACCCGGGCGGCCAGCCTCAAGGCGGCGCAGACGCTCGCGCAGAGCTACGCCGCCCTCGTCAGCGGCGTGCTGATGGGCATGTCCGACGCGCTTCGGCAAGGCGGCAGCGAGGAGGCGCCGGCGTCCAGGCCTTCGGGCCGGCCGGCCGGCAAGTCCGCACGCAGGTCCGCCGCCTAGACCCGCCTAGACCCGCCTAGACCCGCTTAGACCCGCTCCTCCACGCGCCCCGGCGCGGCAGGCTCGCAGCCGGCCTACACTGGCCGGCTGCGCCATTTCATCGGCCCGCCTTCCACCGAGCCCTTCCATCGCCATGACATCCGTCGTCATCAGCGGCACCGGCCTGTACCGTCCGCCACACGTCATCACCAATGCCGAGTTGGTCGAGGCCTTCAACGCCTACGCCGCCCTGCAGAACGAGAAGCATGCGGCCGAGATAGCCGCCGGCGAGCGCGCGCCGATGGTGCCCTCCAGCGTCGAGTTCATCGAGAAGGCCTCGGGCATCCAGCGCCGCTACGTGATCGAGAAGGAGGGCGTGCTGGACCCGACGCGGATGTACCCGCGCTTCCAGGAGCGGCCCGACGACCAGCTCTCGCTGATGGCCGAGATCGCCGTCGAAGCCGGCAGGAAGGCGCTGGAGGCCGCCGGCAAGACCGGCGCGCAGGTCGACATGGTGCTGTGCGCCGCCGCCAACATGCAGCGTGCCTACCCGGCGATGGCGATCGAGATCCAGCAGGCGCTGGGGGCAGGCGGCTACGGCTTCGACATGAACGTGGCCTGCTCCTCGGCCACCTTCGCGCTCGAGCAGGCGGCCAACGCGGTGCGCGCCGGCACGGCGAGCTGCGTGCTCATCGTCAACCCCGAGATCACCTCGGCCCACCTGGAGTGGCGCGACCGCGACTGCCACTTCATCTTCGGCGACGTGTGCACCGCGATCGTCGTCGAGCGTGCCGAAACGGCCACCTCGGCCGACCAGTGGGAGATCCTGGGCACCAAGCTGGCGACCCAGTTCTCGAACAACATCCGCAACAACTTCGGCTTCATGAACCGCAGCGAGGACAGCGATCCGAACGCGCGCGACAAGACCTTCCGCCAGGAGGGCCGCAAGGTCTTCAAGGAGGTCGTGCCGATCGCCGCCGCCCACATCGAGGGCCACCTCGCCTCGCTGGGCCTCGAGCCGACGCAGGTCGGCCGCTACTGGCTGCACCAGGCCAACCTCGGCATGAACCAGCTGGTGATCCGCAAGCTGGTCGGGCAGGACGCCGGCAGCGAGGTGGCGCCGCTGATCCTCGACGAGTACGCCAACACGGCATCGGCCGGCTCCATCATCGCCTTCCACGAGCACCACGCGGACCTGCCTGCCGGCTCGCTCGGGGTTGTCTGTTCCTTCGGTGCCGGTTACTCCGTCGGCAGCGTCGTGGTGCGTCGCAAGTGAAGGTGGGCCAGGTGCAGCAGAAGCAGTTTTCCGGCCTCGTCCTCGCCGCCATCCTGGCGATGTCCGGCAGCGCAGGCCACGCCCAGTCGGGTGGCAAGACCCTGGGCGGCAGCGCCCCGCAAGGCAAGCTGATGACGCGCGACGAGCTTCGCGTGTGCATGAAGGAGCGGCAGTCCCAGCAGGAGCGCGCCGCCGCCATCGAGAAGCGACGCGCCGAGGTGGCCACCGAGGTCGAGGCGGTCAACCGCCAGAAGGCCGACGTGCAGGCCGAGCGCGATGCCTACAACGCCAGGCTGGCGCAGGGGCTGGCGTTCAACGAGCGCGTCAAGGCCCACGCCGAGAGGGTGTCGATCTTCAACCAGCGGGTGAAGGATTTCCAGGACAAGCCGCCCAAGGATGCGGAGTACGTCCGTGGCCAGCTCGAGGCCGAAGGCGAGGCGGTGTCCCAGGCGGACGCCGCCCTCAAGGCCGAGGCGCCGCAGTGGACGGCCGCCGCGATGGAGCCGGCCCGCACGGCTTTGAACGAGCACATCCAGGCCCAGCAGGCCGCGGCCGCCGCCGCCGCCGAGCACAAACGCCAGCTCAACGACGACATCACCGCCTACGACCAGGCGCTGGCGGGGTGGACGCTGCGCTGCGGCAACCGGCCCTACCGCGAGGAAGACGAGAAGGCGGTCCGCGCCGGCAAGTAGGCGTCAGGCGAAAGGGGCCGGTGCCGCGCTGGCAGGTGCCGCCGCGTCGCGCACCGGCATCAGCCGGTCCGGATCGATCAGCTGGACCAGCGTCGTGCCGCCGCCGAGCGCAAGGTCGAGCAGGCCCGCGAGCCAGGGCGCGCGGCAGGCAGTGCCAGCCGGCGCGGGGTGAACAGAGCGCCGGTCGAACCCGGTGATCGAAAGCACGTCGTCCACGCGCAGACCCAGCCCGGGGCGCTCGGGCCGGCACGAATCGCGCAGGATGACGACGGCGCCGCCGGATGACTCCGCCGACGGCTCCAGGCCGAAGAGGCTGCGCGCGCAGGCCACGTGCACCAGCGAGGAAGCGCCGTCGCGCTGCACCTCCAGCAGGCCCAGCGCGGCGGCATGACGGCCCGGCAGCGGCACGAGGCCGCGAGGCGAGACGGCTTCCATCACCGCCGAGACGGGCAGGCCGGCGCAGATGCCTGCGACCCGGAACAGGGCGACCTCCATGGGCTCGTGCGCACCGACGACGGCGGACTGTTGGGCATCGACCTCCAGCGGCACGGCCTGGCCCTCCGCGACGGTCGCACCCAGTCGCAGGGCGACCACCGCCCTCACGCCGTTGTCGTAGCCGTCCTCGCGCTTGAACTCGCGATAGCCGCCGGCCGTGCATTGCGCCGCCACGTAGTGCACGCCGTCGAGCTCGAACATCGCCGTCGCGCCTTCGAAGGCCAGGGGCGCCCGTGCTGCCAGCGCGGGGTCGGTGGAGGCGAGCACGCGGCCGTCCCGGTCGACGAACGCCGCGATGCCGGCGCGCGCGCCCAGCACGTCGTTCAGCATGGCCTCGAACTCGCGTGCGGCATGGAAGACGATCGCGACGCCGCCGGCGAAGGCGCCGCCGCGCGGATGGCGCACGGCAGCGAGGTAGGTGTAGGTCGGGCCGCCGACGTGCAACGGCGTGTCCTCGAACTCGCTGACGGCGTAGCGCTGGGTGCCGTTCAACGAGCGCACGGCCTCGAGCCAGCGCGCGTCGATCGATCGGCCGGCCAGGCGTTCGGCGGTGCTGTCGCGGGAGGCGCCGCGGATCACGCCGTTCGCATCGAACACGACCAGCCGGCTGTAGACGGTATACAGCCCGTTGATGTGGTCCAGCACGCGGTTCAATGCGGCGGCGGCCTCGTTTCCGTCGTGGCAGAGCCCTTCCAGCAGCGCGGGCGACAGCGCCCACCAGCGGCAGTCGTTGGCGCGCTCGTAGAGGTTGCGGTCCATGATGTCCGCGGCGAGCCTGGCCAGGTCGGCACAGCGCCGGCGCGAGCGGGTGAACGCCGTTCGCGCCAGGTCCTGGATGGCCTGGCCGACGCGCTGGCGCGTGCGAACGCTGGCCGCGTTGACCTGGCCGAGCACGGCCTTCAGCCTCAGGCGGTCGCCGTGACGGCCGCTGGCCATCAGCCGGCCGTTCCAGACGACGCGCCGCAAGTCGGCGTCGATCTCGTCGGCGTCTCGGTTGATGGCCTGCAGGGCCGCGTGTTCCAGCGGCACTTCATGGCCGGCCGATCGCGCCTCGGGTTCGCGGTCGCGGAAGGCCGTCAGCAGCGAGACCATCGCCTGCGCCCGCCAGCCCGGCCCGGCGTAGCCCTGGTAGCCGTGGGGTTCGCGGCAGACGGCCAGGTACTCCCGACCGGCGAAGGAGCTGAGGCCGACGGCGCCAGGCTCGAGGCGGCCCAGGCGCGCTCCGATCGGCACGTGGGCATCGTCCAGCGTCGCGACGACGCGCTGGTGCTCGTCCAGCAGCACCAGCGCCATCTCCCTTCGTGCGTCGGCGATGCCGTCGAAGACGTGCGCCATCTCGTCGTCGAAACGGAAGCGCAGCACCAGCACGCCGACCGGCTGGCCGCCCGCATCGGTGATGCGATGGGCATAGAGCAGCGCCGGCCCGCCGCCGCGCTGGAGATCGGTCGCTCCATGCCTCTCGACGTAGCCGTCGGAGGCCAGGGCCTCGTTCACGAGCGCATCCGTGCTGCGCGAGATGTCCTCGCCGTCGAGTCGGGCGAGCACGAAGCCCTGCGCGTCCAGCACGATCACGTCGTCGTAGACGCTGTACTTGGCCTGGTACTCGCGCAACCGCCGGACCATCGCGGCGCGGGCGGCATCGCGCTGTCCGTTCGGCAACGCGCAAAAGCGTCGCACCACCTCGTCGGTGGCCAGGAAGCCGACGTCCGCGGTGCGTTCGTAGAGGTTGCGCACCAGGATGTCTATCGCGCACTGGGCCTTGGCGGTGAGCTCGTCGCCGAGGGCGGCCATGCTCTCCGCGGCCATGTCCTCGATCAGCCGCCGATGCAGCGATTCGAAGCGCTCGCGGGTGCTGACCAGCGTGGGCAGGATGGGCGCCACCTCCTCGGGGCAGCTGATGGCCGCGGTGGCTTCGATCGTCCGCCACACGGTGCCCAGCTCCCGCAGGTCACGCTCGGCCTGTTGCACGCGGTGCATGCAGGCGGATACCTCTTCGGGGGTCGTTTCCATCGGCCTGGCCCGGTTGATGTTGATCAAGCGAGCCAGTCTAGGAAGCCGCACAGCGGCTTGGCCGCCGGATCTGCAACCGCTTTCCCGGCCAGTTCCGCGCCGCCCCGCCGGCGGGCGCGAAAACGCTTTTCGCTGGTGCGCGATGCACCGGAACGGACGACGCGAAGCCGCGTTCCGGTGCGCGCTCAGGCCAGCCTGAGGCGGTGTGCCCTGAGCTTGTCGTAGGCCGGACGGCAGGCTTCGGCCACGGCGAGGGCCTGACCCTGCAGTTGAGGTGACCGCGGACGCCACGGCTCGAAGCCGGTGGACTTCCACACCGCGTCGTACCAGTGGGGCGCCCAGATGCCGTCGCTGTCGCGCCGGCCCGGCGGCCAGGCGAGCATGCGATCGGTGAAGCTGATGCCGAGATTCGTGCACAAGGCCTGCAGGTAGGCGCCAGGGGCGCGCAGGAAATCGTCGGCGTCGATCACCGGCGGGGCGTGGCCGAGCCGGTCCGCCTCCTCGTCGAACAGCGCGGCCTGCTGCAGCAGGCCGATGTCCGCCGGCTCGACGGTCGAGCGCGACTTCAGGTAGGACTCGACCACCTCGGCGGGATCGCGGATCAGGAACACGTTGGTCAGCCGCCGGACCCAGGCGGCGTCATGGCCCGGCAGCAGGTGGTGGCTCATGTGCTTCTGGTACCAGATCGGCCGCCCGCCGGGCGCGGGCCCGGTGGAAAGCGCCTGGGCGACCCGCTCGAAGTCGGTGTCTCCGTCGGCGATGATCTCTTCGCGGCCCGGGTGGTCGAGGCCGGTGGCCGCGAGGTAGGCCGCGTACAGCGGCTCGTCGCTCACCGCGCAGTCGCCGCGGTTCTCCCAGGCCCGCATCATCGCGGTGGAGATGTTGCGCGGCCCGCTCCACATGGCCAGGCGCAACGGCTGTGCCGCGCTGGCGCTCATCGCGTCCGCCCCTCGACGTCGCGCCGCACCAGCGCCTTGTACAGGCCTTGCAGCCGCGTGACCATGGGCCCGGGGATGCCGGCCTCCTCGTAGCCGCGCCCGTCGACCGAGCGCACCGACACCACGCCGGCAAAGGTGCCGGTGCAGAAGGCCTCTTCTGCGCCGTAGACCTGCGAGAGGCTGAAGTTCTTCTCGAACACCGGAATGCCGGCCTCGCGGCAGACCCGGATCACGTTGGAGCGGGTGATGCCGGGCAGGCAGTAGTCGCCGCTCGATGTCCACACCTCGCCCTTGCGCACGATGAAGAAGTGGGTCGAGTTGCAGGTGGCGACGAAGCCGTGCGGGTCCAGCATCAGCGCCTCGTCGGCACCGGCCTCGGTGGCCTGTATGCAGGCGGTGATGCAGTTGAGCTTGCTGTGGCTGTTGAGCTTCGGGTCCTGCACGTCCGGGTAGCCGCGGCGCACGTGCACCGTGAACAGCTTCAGGCCGGTCGCGAGCGTCTCGGGCTTGGCGAGCTTCCACTCCGGCAGGATGACGATGGTCGCCGGCCCGACGGTGACGCGCGGGTCCTGGTAGGGCGTTCGCTTGACGCCGCGGCTGACCATGAGCCGGATGTGCACGCCGTCGTCCATGCCGTTCGCGTCGAGCGTCTCGTAGATGGCTCGCGTCAGCTCTTCGCGGCTCAGGCCGATCGTCAGTGCGATCGCCTTGGCGCCTTCGTACAGCCGGTCGAGGTGCGCATCCAGGAACGCGGGATGCCCCCCGACCACCCGCAGGCCCTCCCACACGCCGTCGCCCAGGACGAAGCCGCTGTCGAACACCGAGACGCTGGCGTCAACCCGCGATTTGAGGGCGCCGTTGATCCAGATCTTGATGTCCGCGTTGCGGGGGTCGTCGTGGAAGTCGTGGATGCTCTGTGACATGTGCTTTCCCGGATAGGCCGTTGCGGCGACAAGTGCCGATGGCATGATGCGCGGCTCGGGCCACAAGCCCGGACCGAATTGAAGAGGATTCCATGAAGCGAACCGAATATCTCTCCGTTTCCGCCCGCCTGCTTGGTGTGGCGCTCGTCGCGGCGGCCGCCCACGGTCCGGCGCTGGCCCAGGCCGACGGCAAGACCCTGTCCGGCAAGAGCAGCAGCAGCGGCAAGGTGCTCACGCGCGACGAGCTTCGCGCCTGCATGAAGCAGCAGGAGTCGCTGGCCGGCCGGAAGACCGAGCTGGAGACCCGGCAGAACGCGCTGGCGGCCGAACGGGAGCAGGTCCAGAAGGACACCGACGCGATCAAGGCCGAGCAGGCCTCGCTGTCCTCGCGCAAGGACGCGGTCGATTCGCTCAACGCCCGGATGACGGCCTTCTCGGCCAAGGTAAAGGACCTGCAGCAGCGCCAGGACGACTTCGAGAAGTCCGGCCGCAGTGGCCCCACCGCCGAGCGCGAGCGCCGCAAGTTCGAGAAGGAAGCGGCGGAGATCAAGAAGGAAGAGGCGGAGCTGAACGCCGAGCGCGACAAGCTGCAGGCGGGCGGCAACGAGGCCGTCAACAAGCTCAATGCCAAGGTCGACGCGCAGCAACAGGCGGCCCAGGCCTGGAACGACAAGAGCAAGAAGCTCACGGCCGACCAGCAGGCCTACGAGGACGACCGCATCGCCTGGCTCGACAACTGCGGCAACCGCCGCTACCGCGAAGACGACGAGAAGGCCATCAAGGCGGGGAAGTAGGGTCCCCACGGCCCCTGGCGGGGGCCGCCTTGCAGGCCGCGCCGGGCCAGTGGCCCGGCCCCTCGCCAGGCATGAACAGTCCACTGGACTGTTCACGTCCGGGCGAGGCCCCCCGAGGGGGCTCGCGCAGCGGACCGGCGGAGCCGGATCCGCGCACGCCCTGGTAGGGGGCGGCGCTGAAGCGCGCCCGGGCTGAAGCGCTGCCGCGCTTCAGCGGGAACGGGTGAGGCAGGTTCTGGTGGAGAGCGAGCGGGCCGTCATCAAACCCACCCCACGGCGCCGGCAAAGGCGCCGGCGGCCAGGAGCCACAGGGGGCTGAGGCGGGTCTTCCACATCGCGGCGACGGTGGCGAGCACGAGCAGCACGGCGACGGGTTGCCTCACGACGGGGGCGGCGAGCAGCCAGCCGGTCGAGACGAGCAGGCCGAGGGTGATGGGGGCCATGCCGGCGACGAAGGCCTTGACGCCCCAGCTTTCGCGGCGGCGGGCGCCCCAGCGGGTGATGAGCAGGGTGAGCGTGGTGCTGGGCAGCAGGATGCCGGCCATGGCGGCGAGGGCGCCGGGAAGGCCGAGGGCGTTGAAACCGACGACGGCGACGAAGAGCAGGTTGGGGCCGGGAGCCGCCTGAGCCAACGCGACGGAGGCGGTGAAATCGGCCGCCGGAAGCCAGCCGTGCTCGACCACGACGAAGCGCTGGAGGTCGGGCACGGTGGCAATGGCGCCGCCGATGGCGAGCAGGCTCAGCGTGGCACAGTGGACGAACAGGGCGATCAGGTCGGCCGGGTTCATTCCGGCTTCCTCTCGCCCAGGCGCCACCAGGCCAGCAGGCAGCTCGTGCCGCCCAGCCCGGCGATCACCGCCAGCAGGGGCCAGCGCCACCAGGCGATGGCCAGCGTGCAGAGCAGGGCGACCGGCACCCAGAGCGGGCGACCCAAGGGGTTGCGAGCGAGGGTGGGCAGCAGTTTGAGCGCCATCGCCAGCACCAGGCCCGCGGCCACGGCACCCATGCCGCGGACTGCGCCGGCCACGGCCGGCACATCGGCCAGGCCGCTGTACAGCGCGGCCAGCAGCAGCACCAGCACCATCGGCAGCAGCAGCATGCCCGCCAGTGCCGCCAGGGCGCCGCGCAGGCCGAAGTAGCGGTCGCCGACCATCAGGGCGAGGTTCACCACGTTCGGCCCCGGCAGCACCTGGCCGATGGACAGGCTCTCGGCGAACTCCTGGCTCGTCAGCCAGCCGGTGCGCTCGACCAGCTCGCGCTGGGCGATGGGCAGCACGCCGCCGAAGCCTTGCAGTGCGAGGCGGCTGAAAACCACGAACAGCTCGGTGCAGTGGCGCGGCCGGGCCCGCGGCGCCTGCGCCTCAGGCATGCGCGACGCTCCTGCGCGCCAGCGCCCGTCCGGCCCACAGGCTCAGGCCGACGGCCGCCAGCATCCAGGCCAGCGAGGCCCAGTGCAGGCCGGCGAAGGTCGGACGCCCTGCCGCCTGGTTGCCGGCCATCAGCGCCCCGCCGCCGGCGGCTCCCAAGGCCTGGCCCAGGTAGATGGCCGAGGTGTTGAGGGCCATCAGGGCAGAGGCCAGGGCCGGCGCGGCGGAACCCAGGCGTGCCTGCTGGGCCGAGTTCGAGGCAAAGCAGCCCAGCGCCCAGGGCAGGATCACCGCCATCAGCTGGGCCGGCGTGCCGGCCAGCGGCCACATCGCCGCGCTGAGGGCGATCCCGGCCAGCAGCACCGTGGCCGCGCGTCCGGCGCCGATGCGGTCCACATTGCGCGACAGCAGGATGTTGCCGACCAGCCCGAAGCCGCCGAACCAGGCGAACAGGCCGCTGACGGTCGTGGCGTCGGCATGCAGCACCTGCCGGTAGTACGGCGCGAAGTAGGAGAAGAGGGTGAACTGCCCGGCGCCGGACATGGCCGTGACCACCACGATGGCCATCAAGGCGGGGTGGGTGAAGACCTCGCCCCAGGCCGCCACACTCATCGCCGGCGGCCGGATCCCGTCGGGCAGCGCCCGCCAGACCCAGGCCGCTCCACCCGCGGCCAGGACGGACACCAGCGCGAAGGCGTAGCGCCATCCCAAGGCCTCGCCGATGTAGCTGTGCAGCGGCATGCCGAACACCGAGGCCACGCTCCAGCCGAGGAAGACGAAGGTGATGGCCCGGCCGCGCTGGTGCGGTGGTGCCAGCCACCCGATCGCCGCGGCCGCCTGCGGCGTGAAGACGGCTGCGGCCAGCATGCTGAGGGCTCGGACCGGCAGCAGGGCCGCATAGCTCGGCATTGCGGCGCACAAGGCATGGCCTATGCCGTACCAGACCAGCGCCAAGGTCAGCAGGCGGCGCCTGTCCATGCCGCCGACCCACGCAGCGAGCAGCGGGGCGCTGACTGCCATCACGGCCGCCGCCACGCTGATGAGCTGGCCGCCGACCGCGACGCTGACCTCGAGCGACCTCGTGAGGTCGTTGAGCGACCCGGCCACGACCATGACGCCGCAGCCGATGGTGAAGTTCCCGAACAGCAAAGCCCAACGACCGGGCCCCGCCGCCGAGCTCACCTCAGCACCCTCAGGGCGTCCGGATTGACGATGTTGGTCGGCTTGCCGTTGACGAAGGCCACCACGTTGTCGAAGGCAGCACCGAAGTACAGCTCGTAGCTGTCCTGCTCGACGTAGCCGATGTGCGGCGTGCAGACCGCGTTCTCCAGCCGCAGCAGCGGGTGCCCCTGCAGGATGGGCTCGGTCTCGAACACGTCGACCGCCGCCATGCCCGGCCGGCCGCGGTTGAGCGCCGCCACCAGCGCCGACTCCTCGACCAGCTCGGCGCGCGAGGTGTTGACGAACAGCGCCGTGGGCTTCATCCGGCCCAGGTCGGCCAGCGTGACGACCTGGCGCGTGCGATCCGACAATCGCAGGTGCACGCTCAACACGTCACTCTCTTCAAAGGCCTGCTCGCGCGTGGCGAAGACCTCGTAGCCCTCGGCGAGGGCACGCTCGCGGGATTCGTCGCTGGCCCAGATCCGGACACTCATGCCGAAGGCCCGGCCGTAGCCGGCCACCAGTGCGCCGATCTTGCCGTAGCCCCAGATGCCCAGGGTGCGACCGCGCAGCTGGGTGCCGATGCCGAAGTTGGGTGGCATCGAGGCCGACTTCAGGCCCGACTGCTGCCAGGCGCCGTGCTTCAAGTTGCCGATGTACTGCGGCAGCCGGCGCATGGCCGCCATGATCAGCGCCCAGGTCAGCTCGGCCGGCGCATGGGGCGAGCCCACGCCCTCGGCCACCGCGATGCCCAGCCGGGTGCAGGCTTCGATGTCGATGTGGGGGCCGACCTTTCCGGTCTGCGCGATCAGGCGCAGCTTGGGAAGCTTCTCGAGCAGCTGGCGGTTGAACTGCGTGCGCTCGCGGATGGCGACCAGCACCTCGGCGTCACGCAGGCGGATGGAGAGTTGACCCAGTCCCTTGACGGTGTTGGTGAACACCTTGGCGTTCAGGTCCTGGAGCCTGGACGCGCATTTGAGCTTGCGAACCGCGTCCTGGTAGTCGTCGAGGATGATGATGTTCACGCCCCGATTTTGCACCGGGGGTGAGGGGCCTCCGGCCAGGGGGCGTCAGCGAATGTAGCCGCCGGGATCGCCCACGGTGGCCGGGGCGTCCCAGGGCGCTGGCATGGTGGGCGGCAGGCTGGCACCCGGCTCGAAGCCGAAGGCCTCGGGGAAGATGCTGTCCAGGCTGCGGTAGAGCTCGGCCCGCAGGGCCCGGTGCCGGCGATCGTCCTGGCTCAGCGCGCGCAGCACGGGGCCGCGCAGCAGCCACAGATCGAGCGGGTCATCGGCCTGTCTGACCTGGTGGCGCAGCCACTCGCCCTTGCGGTCCTCCAGCGGCGCGGTGGCGCGAAGGAAGAGCTGCTTCATCTCGACGAAGGCGCGTCGGGCCGCCAGGCGGGCGGCACGGTCCTGGGGCATGCCGATGAAGCCGTCGCCGGTGTCGGCGAAGACCGTCTCGAAGGCGGTGTCATCGAAATCAGGCTGTGCTGGCATGGCGTCAGGCGTCGTGGCGTTGGCTGGGCCGGGCGGCACTGGTGGGGGCGTTCGGCGTGGTGGTGGTGGGGAAATGGCGGTTGACCAGGCGCAGGCGGCGATCCGCCTCGGCCTGGCTGCGGTGGCGGGCCACCACGCTGTAGAGCTCGGCCCGCAGGTGCCAGAGCTCGCGCAGGGAGCGGGCGGACTGGCCGCGCCGGCGCAGGTCGCAGGCGTCGGCGGCCGGAATGTCGGCCAGCGCGTCGGCGAAATCGCGCCGGGCCTGGTCGAGGATGTGCAGCCGCCGCTCGGCGGGGGCGTCACTGGTGCGCAGCCAGCCCCACAGCGTCTTCCAGACCGGCTCGGCCTGGCCCCACACCGCCGCCGGGGGGCTGACCGAAGTGCGCCCCGGCAGCGTGCTGGCCGGAGGCTCCGGCCGCAGCCAGCGGCGGATGAGTCGGGGCGCTTTCATCCCGGCTTCTTCGGTCGAGGCGAGGGGCAACATGAGGGCATTGTTCGCCCCCGGCCTCCTGCTGGAAGCGTGGAAAAAGCCCGGTCCGGGCGGCTTTCTCGAAGATCAGCGGGCCTGGTCGATGGCGTTGCACAGCTGCTCGGCGCCCTGCACGAAGCGCGGGCCCATGCGGCCGATGAGGTCGCCGTCCATCAGGGCAAAGCGCCCGGACTTCACCGCCTCGACCTGCGGGAAGCGCGGCCATAAGCCTCGCTCCGGGTGGTCGCCGGGCGCGCCCGCCATGGCGATCACCTGCGGATTGCGGCGCACGGCCGCCTCCCAGCTGACCGTCGGCGTGAGGGCGGGCAGCTCGCCGAACACATTGACGCCGCCACAAGCCGAGATGGCCTGGCTGATGAGGTGCTCGCGGTTGATGGTCATCAGCGGCTGGTGCCACAGCTGGTAGAAGACCCGCACGGGCTTGCGGCCTGCATGCTCGGCCTGCAGCCGCACCCACTGCTGCTCCACCTGCCGCGCCTGCGCCTCCCCGGCCTCGGCGTGGCCGAGCAACTGGCCGATCCGGCGCAGGCTGCTCGCGAGCTCGGCCACCGTGCGGATCTCGCTTTCGAACACCGGCACGCCCAGCGCCTGCAGCGGCGCGCGGGTCCGGTCGGGGAAGCCCGTGCGCCAGACGAGGATCAGATCCGGCTTGAGGCGGGCGATCTGCTCGTGGTGCACGGCGGCGGCGTCGCCCACCACAGGCAGCTTCCGCGCTTCGGGAGGGAAGTCGCTGAACCTGCTCACGCCCACGACCTGCGCTCCACCGCCCACCGCGAAGGCCTGCTCGGTCAAATGCGGGCCGAGCGTGATCACGCGTTGCGCCGGCCGCGGCAGCCGGATGGTGTGGCCGCTGTCATCCACCACGCTCACCGGCTGGGCGCTGGCCATCGTCGCCACGACGACGGCGATGGCGCCCAGCAGGCTCCTGCAGCGGCCCTTCTCCATCACGTCGCGTTGGTCTTGGGCTCGAACTCGCACCACGGCCGCACCCGGCAAGCGGCGCAGCGCGGCAAGCGTGCCTGGCAGACGTAGCGGCCATGCAGGATGAGCCAGTGGTGGGCATCCACCCGGTAGGCCTCGGGCACGCGCTCGAGCAGCCTCTGCTCGACCTCCAGCGGATTCTTGCCAGGCGCCAGGCCGGTGCGGTTGGAGACGCGGAAGATGTGGGTGTCGACCGCCATCGTGGCCTCGCCGAAGGCCACGTTGAGCACCACGTTGGCCGTCTTGCGGCCGACGCCGGGCAGGGCTTCGAGCGCCTCGCGCTCGCGCGGCACGCGGCCGCCGTGCTGCTCGACGAGGATGCGGCAGGTTTCGACGAGGTGGCGGGCCTTCGTGCGGTACAGCCCGATGGTGCGGATGTAGCCCTCGACCCCCTCGACACCCAGCGCGAGCATCTTCGCCGGCGTCGGCGCCGCGGCGAAGAGGGCGCGGCTGGCCTTGTTCACGCTGGCGTCGGTGGCCTGCGCCGAGAGCAGCACGGCCGCCAGCAGCTCGAAGACGTTGGTGAACTCCAGCTCGGTCTCGGGATTCGGGTTGGCGGCCTTCAGGGTGGCGAAGAACTGCTCGATGTCGCGCGGGCTCATCATCGTCGGGGGGCTCAGGCTTTCTCGCGCTTCGCCCGGGCGCGCGCGAGCGCAGCCTCGATCACCGAGCGCTTGTGGTCGATCACGGCCGGGTCGGTGTGGCGCGTCTGGTTGGGCAGGTCGGCCAGCTTGCGCTCGGCCTTGGCGGCCAGGCGCTCGTCGTTCTCTCGCCGGGCCCGCTCGCGGCGCTGCTTCTGCGCGCCGTAGCGCTCGCGGGCGAGGTCGGCCTGCTCTGCGCTCCAGGCGGCCCAGCCCGTGCGCTCGCCGGTCACCGGCTCCATCACGATGCAGTCGACCGGACAGGCGGGGATGCACAGCTCGCAGCCGGTGCATTCGGCCTCGATCACGGTATGCATCTTCTTGGCCGCGCCCACGATGCAATCCACCGGGCAGGCCTTGATGCACAGCGTGCAGCCGATGCACCAGGCCTCGTCGATCACCGCCACGCCTCGCGGGCCTTCGGCGCCATGGCTCGCGTCGAGCCCGACGACAGCCCGCCCGGTGATGGCGGACAGCCTGGCGATGCCTTCGGCGCCGCCGGGCGGGCACTGGTTGATGTCGGCGTGACCCGTGGCGATGGCGGACGCATAGCCGCGGCAATCGGGGTAGCCGCAGCGCGTGCACTGGGTCTGCGGCAGGGCCGCGTCGATGCGCTCGGCCAGCGCTGCCTGGGCGGGGGAGAGATCGGTGGGCGGTGCTTCGAGGCTCACCGGCGGATTATCCCCGCCGCTTCCCTGTGGCTCAGGGGGCCGGGCGCATCAGGCGCGCGACGGTGCCATCGGCCTTCAGCTTGTCGAAGGCGGCGCGCGTGCGCTTGACGATCTCGTCCGGCGTGCCGCGGCTGTAGGCCATGTAGATGCCGGTGGTCATCTCGTCCAGCGTCAGCACCTTCTGCAGCGCCGCCGGGTCGACCTGCGCCTCCTTGCAGAAGCGCGTGACGTCGTTTTCGGGCAGCGGCAGGAGCGCCACCTTGCGATCCAGCAGCATGCGCAGACTGTCGGAGTTGCGGGCGGAGACGACGAGCTTGTCGAAGCCTCGCGATTGCAGGTACTGCTGGCGCACGTCGTCGCGCATCACCGCCACCGCGTAGCGTCTGGCGTCGGACAGGTCGTTCACCACGACGTCGTTGCGGTCGCGAAGCTTGTACAGGTGGTACTGGATCCGCATGAACTCGCCGGCCCACTGGAACTGGGTCTCGCGCGCCGGAGTGCGGGCGATGAGGAAGATCAGCGTGGAGGGCTCCTGCAGCGCCATGTCGTAGGCGCGCGCCCAGGGGTAGAGCGCGAGGCGGTAGTCGGTCAGGCCGGCGCGCTTGAGCGACATCTCGACGATCTCCGTCGCCGGGCCGGCGACCTTGCCGTCCTGCAGGTAGGTGTAGGAGGAGTCCTCCGTCACCACCTTGATGGTCTGCGCCTGGCTTGTTGCAGCGAACAGCGCCAGCGCCAGTGTTGCGATCAGCCTTCCGGGCATGCGTCGGTCCTCCTCATTCGGCAATGCGGTCGCGGCCCTGGGCCTTGGCGCGGTACAGCGCCTGGTCCGCCTGGTGCAGCAACTGGTCGAAGCGGTCCATCGTGGCCGGGTCGAACGAAGCCAGGCCGATGCTCAGCGTCACGTGGGGCGAGGTGGGCGAGCCGCTGTGCGGGATCGCCTCGGTGGCCAGTCGCCGGCGCAGGCGCTCGGCTGCTTCGCGGGCATGCCGGGCATCCACGCCGGGCAGCAGCACGGCGAACTCCTCGCCGCCGATGCGCGCCACGAGTTCGCCGGCCCGTGCGAAGTTGTCGCGCAGCAGCCGCGCCACGGCGGCCAGGCAGACGTCGCCCTGGGCGTGGCCGTGGCAGTCGTTGTAGTGCTTGAAGTGGTCCACGTCGCACATCAGCACGGACAAGGGCTGCCCGCTGCGCTGCGCACGCCGGAACTCGACGTCCTTGGTCTCGTCGAACTGGCGGCGGTTGGCCAGGCCGGTCAGCGGGTCGCTCCGCGACGCTTCCTCCAGCCGCTTGTTGGCTGCACGCAGCTCGGCGGTCTGCTCGTCGACCAGCTCGGCGAGCCGGTCACGGTGCGATGCCAGGTCGCGCTCGTACTGCTGCTGCCGCTCCAGGTAGCTGGAGAGCTTCGACTGCAGGTCGTTGACCCCCGTCTCGAGCAGGCTCAGCTCGTCGCCGCTGCCGTCCTGCCGTTGGAGGCGCAGCCGCTGGCCGAGCGTCGCGGGCGTGAGGCGGCCGAGATGCTGGGCGATGTAGCGCACGTGCAGGGTCACCGAGCGGTTGAACAACCACATCACCACGCCGGCCAGCAGCAGGGTCTGGATGGCCTGCGTCAGGGCGATGCCTAGCGCTTCGTCGCGCAGGCGGGCCCAGAGCAGGCGCTCGTCGCCCACCAGGATCAGCTCGCCCACCACTTCACGCGCACCGGGGTAGGGCTCGTAGGTGAGCTGGCTGTGGACGCTGGGAGCCCGGGTCGGGCCCGGCAGTTCGCTGCGACGCGCCTGCAGGACCTCGGGCTCGCGGCCGGGCTGGACGATGCGCAGGCGGGCCTCTCCGACGGAGGCGACCTGGGCGGCGCTTTCGAGCTGCGTCTTCAGCGCATCGCGGTCCATCTCCCAGATGGCCTTGGACAGCGTGCGTTGGAAGACGTGGTCGATCAGCGCCAGCTCGGCGCTCATGGCCTCGACATTGCCCTGCCAGGCCGACCAGGTCCGCACGGCGACGGCGGCCAGCGTGAACACCAGGCCGAAGGCCAGCGTGGCCAGCACCATTCGGCGGCCGAGCGATGCGCCGCGCGGCCGAGCCGGCGCCGGCTCGTCGGGCCAGATCGACTCGATGTCGGGAGAGAGGCTCACTGCCAGCGCCGCCGGATGGCTTCGTAGGTGCCGTTGCGGCGCACCGTCTCGAGCGCCTTGCGGAAGCGCTCGACCGTCGCGTCGGGCGTCTTGGCGCTGAAGGCCATGTTGAGCCCGCCGTCCGCGGCCAGGTCCGCCAGGTCCAGGACCCTGTGCATCACGCGCTCGGGGTCGTCGCCGGCCTGGCGCGCCAGGAAGGTGGCGTTCAGCTCGTTGGCGATCCACAGGTCGACGCGGCCGGCCTTGAGCTTCTCGTAGTTCAGCTCGTAGCGGTTGCTCGATTGCAGGTTCTTGCCGATGAGAAAGCCGTGGGCCAGCAGGTATTGCTCGCCGGCGTCCTCGTTCACCGTCGCCGTCTGCAGCCGCCGGGCCTCGTCCAGATGGCGCAAGGGACCGACGCGATCGGCGCGGGCGAAGAGGTACCAGTGCGTCGGGGCCACCACGCCCACCCACTTGAACAGCTTCTCGCGCTGCGGGGTGCGGGTGATCGAGTAGATCAGGACGTTCTCTTCGTTCAGCGCGATGTCGTAGGCCCGCGCCCAGGGCATCGAGTGGATGGGCGCCTGGATGCCGGCCTCCTTCATCACCGCCTGGACGACCTCGGTGCTCATGCCCGTGATCTGGCCGCCCTGGGTCATGTTGTAGGGCGGGAGCTCCTCGGTGACGACGCGCAGTTCGCCGCCTGCCAGGGCGGTCGCGGCACAGCCGGCCAGCGCCATGGCAAGGAGGGGCCGCAGCGCGCGGCCGACGGCGGCGGAAAGCTTCATGTCGGCCTTATCGGCCGACCGCCACGCGAGTTGAGCGCGCCAGGCGCTTCAGGCGGACTTCTTCCCTGCCGCGCGGCTGCCGCGCTTGCGTGCCGTGGCGGGCGGGGCCAGGACTTGCGCCGGCTGGTTGAAGCGGGAGATGAAGTCCTTGATCGTCGGATACACCTTCTCGCGCCAGCGGCGGCCCGAGAAGATGCCGTAGTGGCCGGCGCCGACCACGTCGTAGTGGAACTGGCGCGTCTTGGGGATGCCGGTGCACAGGTCGTGCGCGGCACGGGTCTGCCCGGCGCCGGAGATGTCGTCCAGCTCGCCCTCGACCGTCAGCAGCGCACTGGTCGCGATGTCCTGCGGACGCACCGTGTGGCCATGGACCTGCCAGGTGCCGTTGACCAGCGCGAAGTCCTGGAAGACGGTCCGGATGGTGTCCAGGTAGTACTCGGCCGGCATGTCCAGCACGGCGTTGTACTCGTCGTAGAAGGTGCGGTGCGCCTCGGCGCTGTCGTCGTCGCCGCGGACCAGGTCGAGGAAGTAGTCATAGTGCGACGAAAGGTGCCTGTCCGGGTTCATCGCCACGAAGCCGGTGTGCTGCAGGAAGCCGGGATAGACGGCCCTGCCCGCACCCGGGAAGTGCGGCGGCACCCGGTAGATGACGTTGTTCTCGAACCAGGCGTAGCTCTTGTTCATCGCCAGGTTGTTGACCGCCGTCGGCGACTTGCGGGCGTCGATCGGGCCGCCCATCATCGTCAGCGTGCGGGGCGTGAACTCGCCGGCGCTGGCCATCAGCGAGACGGCCGCCAGCACGGGCACGGTGGGCTGGCACACCGAGATCACGTTCACCTCGGGGCCGATGTGGCGGATGAACTCCTGCACGTAGGCGATGTAGTCGTCGAGGTGGAAGGGGCCCGCCTCGACCGGCACCATGCGCGCGTCCGTCCAGTCGGTGATGTAGACCTTGTGGTCCTGCAGCAGGCTCTTGACCGTGTCGCGCAGCAAGGTGGAGTGGTGGCCGGAAAGCGGTGCCACGACGAGCACCGTGGGCTGCGACTTCATGTCGACCAGGGCGCGGTGGTCGTCGGTGAATCGCTTGAAGCGCACCAGGCGGCAGAAGGGCTTCTCGATCGCGATCTGCTCCTGCACCGCGACGTCGACGTCGTCGACCCGGACGGTCTGGATGTTGAACGCCGGCTTCTCGTAATCCTTGGCCAGGCGGTGCATCAGGTCCAGGCCCGCGGCCACCCGCTGGGACATGGGCGTGTGGGTGAAGGGCGACAGCGGGTGGCTGTACAGCTTGGCCGAGGCGCTGGCGAACTCGGCGAACGGCGCCATCAGGGCGCGCTGGGTTTCATAGAGCTGATACAGCATGAAAAGGGACTCCGTTCAGGCAGGCGGTACGCGCCGCCATCGCATGTTGTGCCGGCCGGCCTGAATTCGGCCTGACACAAGCGCTTTCATCGGATTCTGCACCGCAACATCCAGGCCTGCATGCGTGGATCCACGAGGGGCAATCTCCCTCATTGAACACCCTGTGCAAGTGCAGCAAGCACCGGAACAGGGCAGGTGTCGTGCCGCTGTTCCGGCTATGCAGTCATCCAGAAGAGCACGACGGCCATCCGCTGCTCGGCGGGTGCCTCCCCGCCCCAATAGGCGGTTGCGCTGTGGATGAGGTCGGCACGGTAGACCAGCAGGCGGTTGAAGCGGTGGTCGACCGCCTCGTCCAGCGCAAAGATACCCGGCGGGACAAAACGCGTGTCCAGGGCCTCGACGAGGTTGTCGAAGCGGCCAGGCGGCGTGTTGCCACCGAGGTCTCCGTCGGCCAGCCTGACCCGGTAGAAGCCGGTGCCGCAATGGTCGGGCACGGCGGGGTTCAGGTAGAGGACTGCGGCGTAGCGGCACAGGCGGCGCGAATCGGTGTGCGGACGGGGGCCGGCCTCGTGCGCGCCGACGAGTTGCACGCAGTTGTGGTTGAGCAGGTTGCCCATGCCGGCGGCTGCCGGCAGCGTGAACAGGCGCTTGCAGCCGATCTGGGCGCGCGCCCAGGCCTCCAGGGGCGCGAGCTCCTCGGCGGTCAGGGCGGGCTGGGCACGTCGGCCCGGCCAGCTTTCGGCCCGCTTGGGTGCGCCCTCGACCCAGTCGCTGCGCGCCAGCAGTCGCTCGCGCACGGCCCCCGGGTCCGGCAGGGCGTCGTCGAGCACCCAGTAATCCCGGCCTCGCATGGGAGGGCGGTAAATGAGGCGCTGGACCTTGGGCGCCGGCGGGCGGCCCGTTGAAGGTACGAGGGGCATGGGGCCGGATTGGATCACGCCGGGCGCACGAGGTAGGCGCAGCGGCGGGCGCCCGACAGCAGGTGCTCGGTGCGCTCCACCCGGACGCCGGGTCCCAGGCAACGCTGGAAGAGGGCCAGCTCCGAGCGGCAGAAGCCCTGGCACCGGGTGGCCGCCGCGCAGATCGGGCAGTGGTCCTCCACCAGCACCCAGGCGCCCTCGGCGGCAGGCTCGGCCCGCGCCATGTAGCCCTCCTCCCGGCGGATCGCGGCCAGGGCCTGGATCCGCTCGCCGAGCGCTCGTGCAGGGCCGAGGCGCTTGCGGTACGCCTGCTCCGCCTCCTCCTCGCGGGCAGCGATGAGCGTGTCCAGCGCCCCCGGGCCCAGCCGCTCGGCGGCATGGCGCAACAGCTGGACGGCGAGATCGCCGTGGCGGTCGGGGAATCTGCCGTGGCCTGCGTCGGTCAGCCTCCAGATGCGCCGCGGCCGCCCGACCCCCTGGGGCTCGTCGTGGAAGTCCACCAGGCCCTGGGCGGCCAGCGCGTGAAGCTGCTTGTGCGCCCCCATGGGGGTGATCGCGCAAGCCGCGGCGAGCGTGGCGGCGCCCTGGGGGCCGCGGCTCTTCAGCTCGTAAAGCAGGCGGTCCGGGGTACTCGCCATGGCTCTCAGGCGGGCGCGGAAACGGTGCTGCCGGCTTCGGCACGGGCTTCGCGGCGCGCCCACCGCCAGAGGGCCCAGGACGCACTGCCGGCCGCCAGCGCGCCGAGCGCCATGACGGTGCGGACGTTCCAAAGCGAAAGCGCGCCGCCCGCCAAGGCGACCACCACGTTGGCGGTGCAGAAGATCGTCGTCAGCAGCCCCATCACGCGGCCCTGGCCGTGCTGGGCGAATCGCGACGACACCCAGGCCGGCATGAACGCGTTGTAGACGGCCAGTGGCACGCCCAGCGAGACGATGGCGACCAGCCCCGGCGTGGCCGGCAGCACGACGAGCAGCGCCAGGCCGGCCGCGCCGCCGAGGGCCGCCAGCGCGGTCGTGCGCAGGGGATGGTCGAGCGCCGGCAGCCGACCGGCCAGCGCGGTGCCCGCCAGCATGGCGGCGCACTGGGCGGCGGTGATCCAGGCGATGCCGGTGCTGTCGAATCCCGCCTCGGTCACCATCCACAGCGGGGCGTACTCGTACAGCGCCGTGACGCCGCACATGTAGATCATCTGCAGGGCGAACAGGCGCCTCAGGGAAGCGTCGTGGACGAGGGGCGCCAGGGTCGAGCCGGACAGTCGCCCGCCGGCGGCCGGGGCCTCGACCTTCGTTCCTGCCTGGACGCCCACCATGACCAGCGCAATGCAACCCGCCATCGCCGCCGCGGCCCAGACGAACGGCACCGCATCGCCCCAGCGCAGCAGCACCCCGCCCACGACGGGCCCGACCAGCCAGCCGCCGTACTGGAAGGCGTTCAGCCAGGCGAAGGCCTTGACGCGCGTCTGTTCGCCGTGATGGTCGGCAAGCAAGGCACGTGCGACCGCGACGTTGCCCTCGGTGAGCCCGGTGGCGAAACGCGCTGCCAGGAAGAGCGGATACAGCCGGGCGTCGAGAGCATAGGCCGTCACCAGGTTGCCGGCTGCGCAGGCGAGCAGGGAGCCGACGAGCACGCGCCGCCTGCCCAGGCGATCCGACAGCGGCCCCAGCACCAGGCTGCCGAGCAGGATCCCGGCCGGGTTGACGGCCAGGGCGACGCCCAGCAGCCACTCCGGCGCCATGCCGCTGAAGTGCGTGAATCCATCGGCCGGACCCTCCACGAAGATCGGCGCGAGGATGGGATAGGGCATCGCCATGCCGATGGTGCACAGCAGCGTGACCGCGCAGACGGCGGCCAGCAAGCCGATGCCGTCGGCTTGGCGGCTCAAGGGCGCGGCTCCTTGGCGTGCAGGACCTGCGCGTACCCAGGCCACCCGCGGTAGCGCCATTCATCCAGCGCGGTCCAGGCGAGCTTGATGCGATGTTCGTCGGGCGTGGAGGCAAGCGCGGGCGAGGCGTCCTGCCAGTCCGCTTCGGCAGCATCGCCACGGTGGACGCCGTCGACGTCGGGTGCGGGCCGGCCGATCGACAGCCAGGCCGCCAGCCAGGCGCGCCACAGGCCGCGGCGGGCGGAGCGAGCCTGCCCTTCGTCGAGCTGGGCGTGGGGCTCCACCAGCCGCCAGGCATGGCAGGCCGTGACCAGGTGAAGGGCGGTGAAATCCCGGCTGGGCAGGTAGACCGCCAGCGAGGCCTCGGCGATCGCGTCCAGCGTGAGTTCGTCGTCGCCAGGCGCCTCCGGGCCGGCGACCGCGTCATCGAAGCCGGGCATGGCTGCACAGGCCTGGAGATCGCTGGTGATCGTGCTGTCGGAGCGCTGTTCGAACCGGAACCCGGCCCTGTCCTGCAGTCGTTCGAGCGTCGCCAGGATGCTTGTGCCCGGTCGGCCAAGCCCTGCCGGCAGTGGCTCGCCGAGACTCAGTCGGTCGACGCGCCATGCGGCCAAGGCACGTGCGATCTCGTTCTCGTGCGCGGACGCCAAGGCGTAGGCCAGTCGGATCAGGCCGTGGAAGCCAGCGGTCTCGGCGGCGGTGAGCAGGGCCGGCAGTTCCTCGGCGAGAACCGCGGGCAGGCCACGACGATCGATCTCGGCCTGGCAGCGCCGGGTCGCCTCTTGTTCTTCGGCGCCTTCGGCCAGAGGCACGAGGCGGCGGCTTGCTCGCTGCAGCGCCGCCTCCAGTGAATCCGGTGGCGCGCCGAGCTGCCAGAGCGCCGTCAACACCATCGGCAGATGGTTGGAAAGCAGCAGCTTGCCGGCAGGATAAAGGGCTGCGTACGCCAGGCTGCGGTCCAGCGCGCGGTGGAGCGTCTGCAGATCGGCCGGCTTGGGCGTCGTGGTCATGCGTTGGTCCATTCGGCGTTCTGCAGCACGACGCGGTAGCCGTCCGGATCGGCGAAGCTGCGGCCGTGCTCGTCCCAGTAGGGGTTGAAGGCCGGCACCGGGCGCCAGCCTGCCTCCTCGGCCTGCTGGCAAGCCTGTTGCCAGGCCGCGCTGCCGGGCAGGTAGAGCACGATCAGGTCCTCCGTCGTGGGCGCAGGTGCCACCGGGTGGTGCCGGCACCGCGTGAATTCCAGGTGCCAGCCGGCGGCGGGCAGCCCGAGCATCACGCCATCGAAGCCCTGGTGGTCTTCGAATCGGCCGAGCAGCTGGAGGCCGAGGCCCCGGCTGTACAGGTCCACCTGGCGATCGAGGTCGCTGGCGGGGCGGGCGATGCGGAGGTGAGGCGTCGTCGTCATTCGGCGAATGATGCCGCGATAAATAAACAGTTGGTTTATAAACAGTGCGGCGAAAAGGGCCTTGCGGCCCTCGCGCGAATGCCTGGGCTCAAAGCACCTTGGCGATGGCCTCGGCGACGTACCCGAGGTTCTTCTCGTTCAGCGCGGCGACGCAGATGCGGCCCGAATCGACACCATAGACGCCGAACTCGCCGCGCAGCCGCTCCATCTGGGGCTTGGTCAGGCCGGAGTAGCTGAACATGCCGCGCTGCGTGGTGATGAAGGACAGGTCCTGCTTCACGCCGGCAGCCTTGAGCTTGTCGACCAGGGCGGTCCGCATGGCCTTGATGCGGTTGCGCATCCCGGCCAGCTCCTGCTCCCACTGCTGGCGAAGCGCGGGTGTCGAAAGCACCGTGGCCACGACTTGCGCGCCGTGTGTCGGCGGGTTGGAGTAGTTGGTGCGGATGACGATCTTCAGTTGCGAAAGGACGCGTGCCGCCTCCTCCTTGCTCTCGCACACCACCGACAGGGCGCCGACGCGCTCGCCGTAGAGCGAGAAGCTCTTCGAGAACGAGGTCGAGACGAAGAAGTCGATGCCGGCGTCGGCGAAGCGGCCCACCACCGCGCCGTCCTCGGCGATGCCGTCGCCAAAGCCCTGGTAGGCCATGTCGAGGAAGGGCACCAGCCTGCGCGCCTTGACCGCCTCGATGACGGCATCCCACTGGGCCGTCGTGATGTCGTAGCCGGTCGGGTTGTGGCAGCAGGCGTGCAGCACGACGATCGTGCCCGGGGCGGCGGCATTGAGGGCGGCCAGCATGCCTTCGAAGTTGACGCCCTTCCTCGCGGCGTCGTAGTACGGATAGGTCTCGACGGTGAAGCCGGCGTTGGTGAACAGCGCGCGGTGGTTCTCCCAGCTCGGGTCGCTGATCAGCACCTTGGCGTTCGGCTCCAGCTTCTTCAGGAAGTCGGCGCCGACCTTGAGTCCGCCGGTTCCGCCCAAAGCTTGGATGGTGGCGACGCGGCCGGCGGCCAGCAGCGGGCTGCCCTCGCCGAAGACCAGGTGCTGGACGGCCTTGTCGTAGGCGGCGATGCCGTCGATCGGCAGGTAGCCGCGGGCGCGGGCGGCCTCGACGAGCTGGGCCTCGGCGGCCTTGACGCAGGCCAGCAGGGGCAGCTTGCCGTTTTCGTCGGTGTAGACGCCGACGCCGAGGTTGACCTTGGCCGGATTGGGGTCGGCATTGAACTGTTCGTTCAGGCCCAGGATCGGATCACGGGGGGCCATTTCGACGGTGGCGAACAAAGTCATCTCGGCAGATTCCTGAAAGGACGGTGGCAGGAGGGTGTCGGGGGCAGCCGGCGCGCGATGCCGGCAGGCCTTAAGCTGCAAGGTTCGGCGCTCGCCACCAAACCAGGGCTGGCGGCCGATTTTAGAGGTTGGGACAGGGATAACCCCATGCCAGATATTTCTGAGGTGATGCCGGACGCTGCCGCGAGCGAATCGCAGGAAGCGCCCAAGGGCGAGTTCGTGACTTTCGAAGGCTCGCCCTTCCAGCTCTTCCAGCCCTACCCGCCGGCGGGCGACCAGCCGGCGGCGATCGAGCAGCTGGTCGAAGGCGTCAACGACGGCCTGGCCTACCAGACGCTGCTCGGCGTGACGGGCTCGGGCAAGACCTTCACCATGGCCAACGTGATCGCGCGGCTGGGCCGGCCGGCGATCGTCTTCGCGCCCAACAAGACGCTGGCGGCGCAGCTGTATGCCGAGTTCCGCGAGTTCTTCCCGAAGAACGCGGTGGAGTATTTCGTCAGCTACTACGACTACTACCAGCCCGAGGCCTACGTGCCTCAGCGCGACCTCTTCATCGAGAAGGACTCGTCCATCAACGAGCACATCGAGCAGATGCGCCTGAGCGCCACCAAGAGTGTGCTGGAGAGGCGCGACACGGTGATCGTCGCTTCGGTGAGCGCCATCTACGGCATCGGCAAGCCCGAGGACTACACGCAGATGCGCTTCATCCTGCGCACCGGCGACAAGATCGGCCAGCGCGACGTGATCGCTCAGCTGATCCGCATGCAGTACACGCGCAACGAGACCGATTTCTCGCGCGGCACCTTCCGCGTGCGAGGCGACACGATCGACGTCTTCCCGGCCGAGCACTCCGAGCTCGCCGTGCGCATCGAGCTCTTCGACGACGAGGTCGAGTCGCTGAGCCTGCTGGACCCGCTGACCGGCCGCATCCGGCAGAAGGTGCCTCGCTTCACGATCTACCCGTCGAGCCACTACGTGACGCCGCGGGACCGGGTGCTTGCGGCCATCGAGACGATCAAGGCGGAGTTGCGCGAGCGGCTGGACTTCTTCGTCAAGGAGGGCAAGCTCGTCGAGGCCCAGCGCCTGGAGCAGCGCACGCGATTCGACCTCGAGATGCTGCAGGAGGTCGGCCACTGCAAGGGCATCGAGAACTACACGAGGCACCTCTCCGGCGCCGCGCCCGGCGACCCGCCGCCGACCATGGTCGACTACCTGCCCAAGGACTCGATCATGTTCCTGGACGAGAGCCACGTGCTCATCGGCCAGCTCGGCGGCATGTTCAACGGCGACCGTGCGCGCAAGACGGTGCTCGTCGACTACGGCTTCCGCCTGCCGAGCGCGCTGGACAACCGGCCACTGAAGTTCGAGGAGTTCGAGCGCAAGATGAGGCAGGCAGTCTTCGTCTCCGCAACGCCTGCGGCCTACGAGCAGCAGCATGCCGGGCAGGTCGTCGAGCAGCTCGTCCGGCCTACCGGCCTGGTCGATCCCATCGTGGAGGTCCGGCCGGCCACGCATCAGGTGGACGACGTGCTGCAGGAGATCCGCAACACGGTCGACAACGGCGAGCGCGTGCTGATCACCACGCTGACCAAGCGCATGGCCGAGCAGCTCACCGAGTACCTGTCGGACAACGGCGTGAAAGTGCGCTACCTGCACTCGGACGTCGACACGGTCGAGCGCGTCGAGATCATCCGCGACCTGCGGCTGGGCACCTTCGACGTGCTGGTCGGCATCAACCTCCTGCGCGAGGGCCTGGACATCCCCGAGGTGAGCCTGGTGGCCATCCTCGATGCCGACAAGGAAGGCTTCCTGCGCGCGGAGCGCAGCCTGGTGCAGACCATCGGCCGCGCGGCTCGCAACGTCAATGGCCGGGCGATCCTCTACGCCGACAGGATCACCGACTCGATGAAGAAGGCGATCGACGAGACCGAGCGGCGCCGGGCCAAGCAGATGGCCTTCAACGCCGAGCACGGGATCGTGCCGCGTGGCATCCGCAAGGAGGTCAAGGAGATGATCGACGGCGTCGTGGCCGAGAAGTCGGCCAAGGACGACCTGCGCTTCGCCCAACAGGCGGCGGAGGTCGAGGCGCTGAGCGAGAAGGACCTCGGCAAGCGGATCAAGGCGCTCGAAAGGCAGATGCTCGAGTTCGCCAAGAACCTCGAGTTCGAGAAGGCCGCGCGAGTGCGTGACCAGCTGGCCCTGCTGCGCGAGCAGGCCTTCGGCGCCGGCGGGGCGCACGATTCCAACGTGGTGCCGCTCCCGGTGGGCGGGAAGGCGGCATGAGCCTCGCCCGGCCGCCCGGAGAGGCTCGTTCCCGCTTGGCGGGATCGGCCGCAGGCCTAAGGGTGCCTCAGTGAGCGGTGGGGTGCCGCTGCGGGTGCTGATGGTCTGCACCGGCAACATCTGCCGTTCGCCGACTGCAGAGGCTGTGCTGCGTGCCAAGGCGCAGGCGGCGGGCTTGGCAGACCGGCTGCACATCGAATCCGCCGGCGTCGCCGGCTACCACGTGGGCGAGCCGCCGGACCGGCGCAGCCAGGCGCACGCGCGAAAGCGGGGCTACGATCTGTCCTGCCTTCGGGCCCGGAAGGTACGCCGTGCGGATTTCGAAGCCTTCGACTGGCTGCTCGCCATGGATCGTGGCCACCTGGGCGAGCTGGAGGCGATGGCGCCTGCAGGCCACTCGGCACGCCTGAGCCTTTTCCTGGATTTCGCGCCTGGCCACGCCGGGCGCGACGTACCCGACCCGTACTACGGCGGGCCAGCGGATTTCGACCGGGTGCTGGACCTGGTCGAGGCAGCCAGCGAGGGACTGCTGGAGCGGCTGCTGGGATACTCGACTAAATAAGTCAGCTTCTGCTATAATCCAGCAAAACACTCGGATTCTGACGCGGGTAAACCCCTGGCAGGATCAGAGTCGCCAGGGCCGACGGCGATGCCGCCGGCGGTCCTTCCCCTTGAATCGACGGGAGCACTCCATGCGATTGACCACCAAAGGCCGCTTCGCGGTCACCGCCATGATCGATCTGGCGCTTCGCTCGAACAACGGGCCGGTGGCGCTGGCGGCCATCAGCCAGCGCCAGCAGATCTCCTTGTCCTACCTCGAGCAGTTGTTCGGCAAGCTGCGCCGCCACGAGCTGGTGGAGAGTACCCGCGGCCCCGGCGGCGGCTACTCGCTCGGCCGCAAGGCAGAAGAGATCAGCGTCGCCGACATCATCGTCGCCGTCGACGAGCCCATCGATGCCACCGGTTGCGGCGGCAAGGAAAACTGCATGGGCGAGGACGCCGGCCGCTGCATGACGCACGAGCTGTGGGCCAGCCTGAACACCAAGATGATCGAGTTCCTCGACTCCATCACGCTGCGCAAGCTGGTCGACGACCAGCTCGCCAAGGGCGTGTCGATCGAGGAGGCGCCGGTCAAGCGGGCCATCTCCAGCCAGCCGGTCGTCAAGCCGATCAAGATCACCGCCCCGAACTCCGTCTTCGCCCTGGGCAACGCCTTTTCGAAGTAAGAACCGACAAGCCATCGCCATCGCCATGGACATGACCCCCCATTTCCCGATCTACATGGACTACGGCGCCACCACGCCGGTCGACAACCGAGTGGTGGACGCGATGATCCCCTGGCTGCGCGAGCACTTCGGCAACCCGGCGTCACGCAGCCACGCCTGGGGTTGGGAAGCCGAGGAGGCGGTCGAGAAGGCGCGCGGCCAGGTGGCGGCGCTGATCAATGCCGATCCGCGAGAAATCGTCTGGACCTCCGGCGCCACCGAGTCGAACAACCTCGCCATCAAGGGTGCCGCCCACTTCTACAGCGGCACCAAGGGCAAGCACATCATCACCGTGAAGACCGAGCACAAGGCCGTGCTCGACACCGTGCGCGAGCTCGAGCGCCAGGGCTTCGAGGCGACCTACCTCGATGTGCAGGAGGACGGACTGGTCGATCTCGAGGCCTTCAAGGCCGCGATCCGCCCCGACACCGTGCTGGCCTCCGTGATGTTCGTCAACAACGAGATCGGCGTGATCCAGGACGTGACGGCCCTGGGCAGGATCTGCCGCGAGCACGGGATCATCTTCCACGTCGATGCCGCGCAGGCCACGGGCAAGGTCGAGATCGACATGACCCAGCTGCCGATCGACCTGATGAGCCTGGCCTCGCACAAGACCTACGGCCCCAAGGGCATCGGCGCGCTGTACGTGCGCCGCAAGCCGCGCGTGCGCATCGAGGCGCAGATGCACGGCGGCGGCCACGAGCGCGGCATGCGCTCGGGCACGCTGCCCACGCACCAGATCGTGGGCATGGGCGAGGCCTTCCGCATCGCCAAGGAGGAGATGGCGCAGGAGCTGCCCCGCATCCGCGCGCTGCACGACCGCCTGGTCGAGGGTCTGTCGAGCATCGAGCAGACCTTCATCAACGGCCACCTCACCCAGCGGGTGCCGCACAACCTGAACATCTCCTTCAACTTCGTCGAGGGCGAGTCACTGATCATGGGCGTCAAGGGCCTCGCCGTTTCGTCCGGCTCGGCCTGCACCTCGGCGAGCCTCGAGCCCAGCTATGTGCTGCGCGCCCTCGGCCGCAGCGACGAGCTGGCGCACTCCAGCCTGCGCATCACCATCGGCCGTTTCACGACCGAAGACGAGATCGACTACGCCATCGCGACGCTGAAGGACCGCGTCGCCAAGCTGCGCGAGCTGTCCCCGCTGTGGGACATGTACCGCGACGGCGTCGATCTCTCGACCATCCAATGGGCCGCGCATTGAGGGAAAGCGCTCCCCGCGATCATTTGATTCCAGGAGTTTTGAGATGTCTTACAGCCAGAAGGTCATCGACCACTACGAGAACCCCCGCAACGTCGGCAACTTCGACAAGGGCGACGAGACGGTCGGCACCGGCATGGTCGGCGCGCCCGCCTGCGGCGACGTGATGAAGCTGCAGATCAAGGTCAACCCGGCGACGGGCCTGATCGAGGACGCGCGCTTCAAGACCTACGGTTGCGGCTCGGCGATCGCCTCGAGCTCGCTCGTCACCGAGTGGGTCAAGGGCAAGTCGCTGGACGAGGCGCTGACGATCAAGAACACGCAGATCGCCGAAGAGCTCGCGCTGCCGCCGGTGAAGATCCATTGCTCCATCCTGGCTGAAGATGCCATCAAGGCCGCGGTGGAAGACTACCGCTCGCGCCACGAGGGCGCCGCCAGTCCGGCAGCCGAAGCACAGGCGAACTGACCCGTGGCCGTCACCCTGACCGAGGCAGCGGCCCGCCATGTGACGCGCTACCTGGCCCGGCGAGGCAAGGGCGTGGGCGTCCGGCTCGGCGTCAAGACCACCGGCTGCTCGGGCCTGGCCTACAAGCTCGAGTACGCCGACGAGGTGGCGCCCGAGGACCTGATCTTCGAAGGCCACGGCGTGAAGATCCTGGTCGATCCGAAGAGCCTGCCCTATCTCGACGGCACCGAGCTGGATTTCGTCCGCGAGGGCCTGAACGAAGGCTTCAAGTTCCACAACCCGCGCGAGAAAGACCGTTGCGGCTGTGGAGAGTCGTTCCGGGTCTGACCGGCGACTTCCGCGGTTTAGCCGACAATTCGTTCCAGTCGTCCCGGGCGCGGCGCTCACCAGGCCGCGCCCTTTTCATGTTGCCGATCCCGACCATGTCCGCCCCCGAGATCCTGATTCGCCCGGAGCGGCCCGACCATCCGCAGGTCCGCGCCATGCTGGCCGAGCTGGACGCGTACCTGGCATCGCTCTACGAGCCGGAGGCCAACCACATCCTCGAAGTGCAGGCCCTGCTGGCGCCCGAGGTCGATTTCCTGGTCGCCGAGCGGGCAGGGGAGCTGGTCGGCTGCGGTGCGACCCGCCGCATGCCGGGCGAGGTGGAGACCGCGGGCGAAGGCTACGGCGAGATCAAGCGAATGTTCGTTGCGCCCGCTGCGCGCGGGCTGCGGATCGGCCAGCGCCTGCTGGCCACCCTCGAAGCGAGGCTGCGCGAAAGGGGCGTGGCGCTCGCGCTGCTCGAGACCGGCCGCGATCAGCACGAAGCCGTGCGCCTGTACGAGCGCGGCGGCTACTCCTTGCGGGCCGCCTTCGGCGGCTACCCGGACAACGGCCTGTCCCTGTTCTACGGGAAGCGTCTGTGAAGATCGACGACGACGACTTCGCCCTCTTCGGCCTGCCGCGGCGGTTCGCGCTCGATCGTGCCGAGCTCGACTCGCGGTGGCGCGCCCTGCAGGCCAAGGTCCACCCCGATCGCTTCAGTGCAGAGGGTGCCGCGGCCCAGCGGATCGCGATGCAGTGGGCCGTGCGGGTCAACGAGGCGCATCAGCGCCTGAAGGAGCCGGTCTCTCGTGCGGCCTACTTGTGCGAGCTGGCCGGGGTGCCCATCAACGCCGAGCGCAACACCGCCATGCCGGCAAGCTTCCTGGCCCAGCAGATGCACTGGCGCGAGTCGCTGGAAGAGGCCGAGGACCAGGTTTCGGTCGAGGCGCTGGACGACACGGTTGCCGCACGGGAGGCCGAGTTGCTGGACGAAGTCGCCCAGGCCCTCGATGAACGCCACGATCCCCACGCCGCCGCCCAGCGAGTGCGGGCCCTCATGTTCGTGCGCAAGTTCCGCGCGGATGTCGAGCGCCGGCTCGAAGCCTTTGAAGCCTGATCCCTCCCATGCCCCTGCTGCAGATTTCCGAGCCCGGCCAGTCCCCCGATCCGCACCAGCGGCGCATCGCCGTCGGCATCGACCTGGGCACCACCAACTCGCTCGTCGCTGCGGTTCGCCACGGCGTGGTCGAGTGCCTGCCCGATGCCCAGGGCCGCACGATGCTGCCGTCGATCGTGCGCTACCTCGAAGCCGGCGGGCGCCAGATCGGCCATGAGGCCGCGTCGGCCCAGGCCGAGGATCCCGAACACACCATCGCCTCCGTCAAGCGCCTGATGGGGCGCGGCCTGGCCGACGTGGTCGGCCGCGAGAAGCTGCCTTACCGCTTCGTCGACCATCCCGGCATGGTGGCCATCGACACGCGCCAGGGCGTGAAGACGCCGGTGGAGGTCTCGGCCGAGATCCTCGCCACGCTGCGCCAGCGGGCCGAGGACAGCTTCGACGCGGACCTGTTCGGCGCGGTCATCACGGTGCCCGCCTACTTCGACGACGCGCAGCGGCAGGCGACCAAGGACGCGGCACAGCTGGCCGGGCTGAACGTCCTGCGCCTCATCAACGAGCCCACCGCCGCAGCCGTGGCCTACGGCCTGGAAAACGGCAGCGAAGGGCTCTACGCCGTCTACGACCTGGGCGGCGGCACCTTCGACATCTCGTTGCTTCGCCTGCAGCGCGGCGTCTTCGAGGTGGTGGCCACCGGCGGCGACGCCGCCCTGGGCGGAGACGATTTCGACCATGCACTGGCCGACTGGGTCGCCGCGCGGGCCGGGGTCTCGGCTCATACGCCGCACGAGCGTCGCGCCTTGCTGGTCGCCGCCCGAGCTGCCAAGGAGGCGCTGACGGACAGTGCCGAGACGACCTTGCGCTGCAGGATGGTCGACCACGAGATCGTCCAGCCCGTCTCGCGCGAGCAGTTCGACGAGCTCACCCGCGAACTGCTGCAGCGCACCTTGTCGGCCGTGCGCAAGGTCTTGCGTGATGCCAAGGTGCGCAAGGAGGAAGTGCAGGGCGTGGTGCTGGTCGGCGGATCGACACGCATGCCGAGCGTTCGCCGCGCCGTGGGCGAGCTCTTCGGCCACGAGCCGCTCACCAACCTCAATCCCGACGAGGTGGTGGCCATCGGCGCCGCGATCCAGGCCAACGCGCTGGCCGGCAATGCCAAGGACGGCGAACTGTTGCTGCTGGATGTGATCCCGCTGTCGCTCGGCCTGGAGACCATGGGCGGCCTGGTCGAGCGAGTCATCGAGCGCAACACGACCATCCCGGTAGCCAAGGCGCAGGACTTCACCACCTTCAAGGACGGCCAGACGGCCATGGCGATCCACGTCGTGCAGGGCGAGCGCGAACTGGTCGCCGACTGCCGGTCACTGGCTCGCTTCGAGTTGCGCGGCATTCCGCCGATGGCGGCCGGTGCAGCCCGCATCCGCGTGACCTTCCAGGTCGACGCCGACGGGCTGCTGAGCGTCAGCGCCCGCGAGTTGACTTCCGGCGTCGAAGCCGCGGTGCAGGTCAAGCCCAGCTACGGCCTGGCCGACGACGACATCGCGCGAATGCTGAGGGAGGGCTTTGCCAGCGCCGAAGATGACATGCGCGCCCGCGCGCTTCGCGAAGCCCGCGTCGAGGCGGAGCGCATGGACCTGGCCACGCAGGTCGCGCTCGCGGCCGATGCCGACCTGCTGGCCGAAACCGAGCGGGTGGCCATCGATGCATTGCTGCAAAGGGTGCGCGAGGCGGCACGTGGCGAAGACGCGGCTGCGATCGATGCGGCCGTCAAGGCCTTGGCCGAAGGGACGGAGCCTTTCGCTGCCGCCCGCATGAACCGCGGCATCCGGCAGGCGCTGACCGGCCGCGGCATCGACGAGATCTGAACACCACCATGCCTGTCATCCGCATCCTTCCCCACGCCAGGCTGTGCCCCGAGGGCGCGCAGATCGAGGCCAAGCCGGGCGTCTCCGTCTGCGAGGCCCTGCTCGAACACGGCATCGAGATCGAGCACGCCTGCGAGATGAGCTGCGCGTGCACCACCTGCCACGTCGTCGTCAAGCGGGGCTACGACTCGCTGGGCGAGCTCGACGAGATCGAGGAGGACCTGCTCGACAAGGCCTGGGGGCTGACGCCCACTTCGCGCCTTTCGTGCCAGGCCATCGTCTCTGACGAGGACGTGACGATCGAGATCCCGAAGTACACGATCAACCACGCCCGCGAGGAGCACTGAGGCGGTCGGCGACCGCGAAGCGCCTTCAGGTGGTCAGGCGGCGCAGCCAGCCGGCAAGGGTGGGGCGCCAGCCGCGCCGGGCACCGGCTTCGCGCACGTCGAGTACATCTCGGGCGGCGAGGAACTGCAGCAGGGCCCGCACTTCGGCGGCCTTGACGCCGTCTCGCTTGACCAGCATGGATTCGCTGACGTGCCTTTGCGACATGTCGCTCAGCAGGCGGCGAAACGGCGTGCGGCGGAACTCGGCAGGCAGGTCCGGCCAGGAAATCAGCTTGAATTCCTTCATACCCCAACAAAACTCGCTTGCGCGACCAACACGTTATTCTGAGCGCGTGACATTCTCGTGGCTTTGGGCTGGCATCGGAACAGCCGGGTGCGGCACTTCGTGCAGCACGCCACGATCCACATCAAGCTTGCGATGAACATCCTCGGCATCGAGTCGTCCTGCGACGAGACCGGCGTGGCGCTCGTCTCCTATCGCGGCGACGAGCCGCCTCGCCTGCGCGGTCAGGCCCTGCACAGCCAGGTGCAGATGCACCAGGCGTACGGAGGCGTGGTGCCCGAGCTGGCCTCGCGTGACCATGTGCGGCGGGTGCTGCCGCTGGCGAAGGCGGCGCTGGCGGAAGCCGGCATGGGGGTGCACGACATCGACGTGGTCGCCTTCACGCGCGGCCCCGGCCTGGCGGGCGCGCTGCTGGTCGGGGCGGGCGTCGCCTGCGGCCTTGCCGCGGCGCTGAGCCGGCCGACCCTCGGCGTCCACCACCTGGAAGGGCACCTGCTTTCGCCGTTCCTGTCGGCCGACCCGCCGCGCTTTCCGTTCGTGGCCTTGCTGGTCTCCGGCGGGCATACCCAGCTGATGCGGGTGGACGCTGTCGGCCGATACGAACTGTTGGGCGAAACGATCGACGACGCGGCCGGCGAGGCCTTCGACAAGTCGGCCAAACTGCTGGGCCTGGGCTACCCCGGTGGCCCAGCGCTGGCGTGCCTGGCGGAGTCGGGCCGCCCCGATGCCTTCGAACTGCCGCGTCCATTGCTGCACCAGCCGAACCTCGATTTCTCGTTCGCGGGCTTGAAGACCGCGGTGATGACGACGCTCAAGCGCCTGGGCCCGGACCCCAGCCGGCAACAACGCGCCGACCTGGCAGCCAGCACCCAGGCCGCCATCGTCGAGGTGCTGGTTCGGAAGTCGATGCGGGCCTTGCGCGACACGGGCCTGAAGCGGCTGGTGGTTGCCGGCGGCGTTGGTGCCAACGCCTGGCTGAGGCGCGATCTCGGTGAGGCCTGCGCCCGGCGCGGCGTGCAGGTCCACTACCCGGAGCTGGCGCTGTGCACCGACAACGGCGCGATGATCGCGCTGGCAGCCGCCATGCGATGCCAGGCGGGCCTGGCATCGCTGGGCAGCGACCACCGGTTCTCGGTGCGCCCGCGATGGGAGCTGGCCGAGGCCGGCCGGGCTTGAGCCATCGCAGGCGGTTGCCGATCAGAGGGAGCGGTACTGCTGGTGCATCTGGTCCATCCGGGTGGTCTGGCCCGCGGTGAACTGGTTCATGCACGAATCGTCCGTGTAGTCCATGAAGTTGGTGATCGGATCGAGGCCGGCCTTGTTGGCGCAGCTGTCGCGGCCGACCGGGCAGCCGAAGGCGGCCGACCTCTCCGCCGCCGTGTCGCCTACCGAGTCGCCGGGGTTCTTGCAGCCGCCCTGGAAGGTGTGATACAGGCCCAGCCAGTGGCCGATCTCGTGGGTGCCCGTGTCACCCTCGTTGTACGGCGCCGCGTCGCCTCCCGGCACGCTGGAGTACAGCACCACCACGCCGTCCATCTTGGGCTTGGAGGCGTAGTCGCTAGGGAAGGTGGCCCAGCCGAGCAGGCCGCCGCCGGGGTTGGCCGAGTAGAGGTTCAGTGTCTCGGCGCCGCCCTTGCGCAGGGCCGTCTTGGCGTTCTTCTCGGCGGTCGAGCCGGGCGACATGGTGTACCAGGTCGCGTTGGTCGTGCGGTCGACGCCGGCCAGGCTGAAGGTGAACGGCGTGCTGGCATAGGCGGCGTTCAGCACCGCGATCTGGTCGTCGATCTGCGATTGCGGAATGTCGCCGTTGGAGATGCCCGTGCCCTTGTTGATGACGTGGAACCAGACCGGGATGTTGACCGAGGCGACGGCGCGATGGGTCTCGGCGCCGCGGGCGTTCTTCATGCGCAGGAAGGCCGTGAGGTTCTCGTCGATGCGGGCGCGCTCGGCCGGTTCCGGGGCGACCGTGTAGCAGCGGTGGCTCAGGATGTCGTCCTTCGCGGCGAACGCGAGATTGGCGGCGGCCAGCGCGGCGACGGCAGCGAGCAGGGCGGGAGTCTTCAGACGCATGGTGCGGTCGGATGTGGTTGAAAGCGGCGCAGTATCCGAAGGGTTCCTGGTCTCAACAAGCGTGATTGCGCTGCCTTGGCGCCCCGATCCGGGGTCCGATGACGGTTCATGATGATCCGTGCCGCCACTTGTGACGACGCGTAAGCGCCCGTTGCCGCGGGAGGCTCGGTCGCCGGTCGTGCGATATACTCTGCAGGTTTTGCTTTCCGGCCGTGCCTTCCAGGGCGCGGCAATGGCATGCAGAGCAGGCACGACGCGGGTCGGTTTCACCCGCGATCGCAAGTGAAAACCGGAAACCGTTCGGCCCGTCCCGGCTGCAGCCATGCTGCAGGCCACAACGGTCGGCGGCTTCCACCCACAAAGGAAATCGCCATGTCCGTGGCTGACATCAACAAGGCCGACATCGTCAAGACTCATGCCCGCGGCGCAGCCGACACCGGTTCGCCGGAAGTCCAGGTCGCCCTGCTGACCGCTCGCATCAACGAGCTGACCCCGCACTTCAAGGCCCATCTGAAGGACCACCACGGCCGCCGCGGCCTGCTGAAGATGGTCAACCAGCGCAAGCGCCTGCTGGCCTACCTGAAGGACAAGGACGCCGACCGCTACACCGCGCTGATCCACAAGCTGGGCCTGCGCAAGTAAGCCACAACCGTCGCACGAGAGCCTGTCTGGAGTACAAGCCCAGCACAGGCTCTTTGTACTTTCGGTTCGGCCAGAAGGAGCAGGCAGCCACGGTTGTTGCTGTGTCATTCCAGGGGGTGGTCGGCCCACCGCCCGCTGGAATGGCATACGACCCGCCGCCGCCCGTGCTCCCGGTTTCTCCCGGCGCCGCCGCCAAGTGCGCCGCAAACCAACGGAGACTCACATGAGCATGTTCAACAAGGTCACCAAGACCTTTCAATGGGGCCCGCACCAGGTCGTGATGGAGACGGGCGAGGTCGCCCGCCAGTCCAGCGGCGCCGTCATCGTCAACATCGAGGACACGGTGGTCCTGGCCACTGTCGTGGCCCGCACCGAAGCCAAGCCCGGCCAGGATTTCTTCCCGCTCACCGTCGACTACATCGAGAAGACGTACGCGGCCGGCAGGATTCCCGGCAGCTTCTTCAAGCGTGAAGGCCGCCCGAGCGAGCTCGAGACCCTGACCAGCCGGCTGATCGACCGCCCGATCCGCCCGCTCTTCCCGGATGGCTTCTTCAACGAAGTCCAGGTGGTCGTGCACGTGCTGAGCCTGAACCCCGAGGTCCAGGCCGACATCGCCGCGCTGATCGCCTCCAGCGCGGCGCTGGCAGTCTCCGGCATCCCGTTCAACGGCCCCATCGGCGCCGCGCGCGTGGGCTATGTCAACGGCGAGTACGTGCTGAACCCCGGCAAGACTCAGCTGGCCGATTCCAAGCTGGACCTGGTCGTTGCGGGCACCGAGGCCGCCGTGCTGATGGTCGAGTCCGAGGCTGACCAGCTGCCGGAAGATGTGATGCTCGGCGCCGTGGTGTTCGGCCACGAGCAGGGCAAGGTCGCCATCAACGCGATCCACGAACTGGTCCGCGATGCCGGCAAGCCGGTGTGGAACTGGCAGGCGCCGGCCAAGGACGAGGCCTTCGTCGCCAAGGTCAACGCCCTGGCCGAGCCGCTGCTGGGCGCGGCCTACCAGATCCGCTCCAAGCAGGCCCGTACGCAGGCCTGCCGCGATGCCTACGCCCAGGTGAAGTCCGCCCTGGCCGGCGAGGGCGTCGAGTTCGACGAGATCAAGCTCGAGGGCCTGCTGTTCGAGATCGAGGCCCGCATCGTTCGCGGCCAGATCCTGGCCGGCGAGCCGCGCATCGACGGCCGCGACACCCGCACCGTGCGCCCCATCGAGATCCGCA
>CAMLGG010000011.1 GCA_946479475.1 uncultured Ideonella sp.
GAGCGACCTGCAAGTCGGCGGCCACAGCATGCCGGCCGCGCGCTTCGCCGCCCAGGCCGGCGTGGCCGACGCGGTGGTGGTGCCGGCCGATGCCAACAGCCTGGCGGTGGAGTTCTCGGCGATCGACTTCTCGGCACCCGAGCGCAACCGCTATGCCCACAAGCTCGAGGGCTTCGACGAGGACTGGGTGGACAGCGATGCCTCGCGCCGCCTGGCCGCCTACACCAACCTGCCGCCTGGCAGCTACCGGCTGCTATTGCGCGGCTCCAACCGCGAGGGCGTGTGGAGCGAGCAGGCGCTGTCGCTGCCCGTCCGCGTGATGCCTTCGTGGCACCAGACGATGTGGTTCCGCGCCGCCACGGCGCTGCTGGCCCTCGCGCTGGTCGTGGCCGTCGTCCAGGCCCGGACCCGCCTGCTGCGTGCGCGCCAGGCCGAGCTCGAACGCAAGGTGCGCGAGCGCACGGCGGAGCTGGAGGACCTGCACCGCGCCCTGCAGGACAAGTCGCTGATCCTGGAGCGCACGAGCATCACCGATCCGCTCACCGGCTTGCACAACCGGCGCTTCCTCACCGAGCACATCGACCACGACATCGCCGCGAGCCTGCGCCGCGACCAGGAAGCGCGCGCAGCCGGCGCAGTGCCGGTGGACACCGACAGCGTCTTCTATCTCGTCGACGCGGACCATTTCAAGCGGGTCAACGACCTGTGCGGCCATGCCGCGGGCGACGCCGTGCTGGTGGAGTTCAGCCGGCGCCTGCGCTCGGTGCTGCGCGAGTCCGATCACCTGGTGCGTTGGGGCGGCGAGGAGTTCCTGGCCGTGGCACGAGACACGGATCGGCAGCGGGCCGAGGAACTGGCCGAGCGCATCCGCAGCGTCATCTCCGCGACTCCCTTCGAGCTCGACGACGGCAGCCTGCTGCCGGTCACCTGCTCCATCGGCTTTGCCTGCCTGCCCTACCTGCCGCGACGCCCCCAGGCCCTGGACTGGCAGGACGTGATCCGCCTGGCCGACCTCGGGCTGCTGACCGCCAAGCGGGCCGGCCGCGATTGCTGGGTGGGCCTGCATGCCACCGAGGCGGCGAGGCCGGAATCCCTTCGGGCGGGCGCCCAGGCCGCGCCGGTGCAGGCCCTGGAGCAAGGCGAGATGAGGGTCAGCAGCAACCGGCCCCTGCCGGAGGTCGTCCAGGCGCTGGCGCCGGCGGCCGAAGGCAACGCGGCACCGTGGCCGTTCACGCCCGCGCCGACGGCGGGCTGAGGCGGCGTCCGGCCGTCCGAAGAGAAGCGGGGCGGCCGGCATGCGGCTGGCTACGATGGCGGTCCAAGCCACCCCAAGGAGGACCTCGATGATCGACCACACCGGCCTTGCCGTCAGTGACTACGAGCGCAGCAAGAGCTTCTACACCCGATCCCTGGCGCCCCTGGGCTACACGCTGCTGATGGAGGTGCCGCGGGTGCACACCGGCGGCGTGGGTGTCGCGGGCTTCGGCGTCGCGCCCAAGCCCGACTTCTGGATCCACGAGGGCCAGCCCAACCGGCCGCCCATCCACATCGCCTTCCGTGCAGACAGCCGTTCGCTGGTCGACGCCTTCTACCGCGCCGCCATCGAGGCCGGCGGCACCGACAACGGCCCGCCGGGCCTGCGGCCGCACTATCACCCGAACTACTACGGCGCCTTCGTGCTGGACCCCGACGGGCATAACGTCGAAGCGGTGTGCCACGAGGCGGCCTGAAGCCAGAGGGTGATTCCGTTCACGGTTTCCGTTCGCCCTGTGCTGGTCGAATGGGCCCGTGCCACGGGGGCTTCGACAGGCTCAGCCAGAACGGAGGTGGTGCTCATCCCGAACGGAGGTGGTGCTCATCCCGATCGGTGGGTCGATGGTTGAGGCGTGCTTCTTCGTTTCCGTTCTCCCTGAGCCTGTCGAAGGGCCCCTGCCACGCGGGCTTCGACAGGCTGAGCCCGAACGGATGAAGAGGATGCGCCACGCACGCCAGCACCGTTCACCCTGAGCCTGTCGAAGGGCCCATGCCACACGGGGCTTCGACAGGCTCAGCCCGAACGGAGGTGGTGCTTATCCCGATCGGAGGTGGTGCTCGGCCCGAACGGAGGTGGTGCTCAGCCGGAACGGTGGGTATTCAGCGCGAACCGTGGGTCGGACAAGCCCGAACGGCAGGCGCCCAGCCCGGTGGTGGGCAGGCTGGGCGCGAACGGTGGCGGGCTGGGGGAATCAAGCGAGGTTGCGGAGCTCGCGCAGCGCCACCGAAAGCATCGCCAGATCGGCGCTCTTGGCATCGGCGAGCTCGAGCAGTACGCGCTGGGCTCGCTCCAGCGCATCCGCGTTCGCCGCCTCCCAGGCCGACAGCAGGCCGGAGGAGCCGCCATCCTGGCCGGCGGCCAGCACCTCCTGCGTGATGGCGCGTTGCAGGCCGGCGAGGTCGTCGCCCAGCGCTGCCTTGGCCAGGCTTTGCCAGTGGCTGCTGGCGGGCAGGGCATCGATCTGCTGGCGAAGGCGGGCCAGGCCGAGGCGGCTGGCGACGCCGACGTGGATCTCGCCCACTTCGGTCACTTCCCGCCGGGTGGCCTCGGCCACCTCCGCGATGTCCAGCGCGGCGAACAGGCCGTCGGCGCTCGCTACGCGGGCAGCCAGCGCGGCCGGCACGCCGGCCGCGACCCACGCCTGTGCCTGCGGCGTGCTGGCGGCCTGCGCGGCCAGCGGCTCGCGCAGGGCCTCCACCGCGGCGCGGAAGCGGGTGAAGGTCTGCTCCATCGGCTCGGCCAGGCGCTTCCATCGCAGGAACCAGGTGGTGGCTCGCGACGTGAGCCAGCCTTCCTCGACCAGCATCTCGGACTGCACGGCATCGGGCACGACGTTGTCGAGCGCCTCGACCTGCTGCCACAGTGCCACGTGGCCCATCACCTCGCGGGTGCAGAGGTAGGCGCGCACGACCTGGGCCGGCCTGGCGCCGGTCATGTCGGCCAGGCGGTGGACGAAGGTGGAGCCGACGCGGTTGATCATGCTGTTGAGCACGTGCGTGGCGACGATCTCGCGCTTGAGCGGATGGCGCGGGATGTAGGCCGACATGCTCTCGCGCAGGGCCGCCGGGAAGTAGCGCGCCAGCGCGGTGCCTATCCACGGGTCCTCCGGCAGGTCGGACGCCAGGATCTCGTCGAACAGCCACATCTTGCTGTAGGCCAGCAGCACGGCGCGCTCGGGCGTGGTCAGGCCGATGCCGTGCGCGCCGCGGTCGGCGATCTCTTCATCGCTCGGCAGGAACTCGATCGCGCGATTGAGGCGGCCGGATTTCTCGAGGAAGCGGATGAAGCGCGCCTCCTGGTCGAGCAGCCGGGCGCCGAGGCGCTTGGTCACCGACAGCGCCTGGGTCTGGAAGTAGTTGTCGCGCAGCACCAGCGCGGCGACCTCGTCGGTCATCTGGGCCAGGACGGTGTTGCGCTGCTTCTCGGTCATCTCGCCGTCGGCGATGGCCAGGCCCAGCAGGATCTTGATGTTCACCTCGTGGTCCGAGGTGTCGACGCCGGCCGAGTTGTCGATCGCGTCGGTGTTGATCGACACGCCGTTGAGCGCGGCCTCGATGCGTCCGCGCTGCGTGAAGCCGAGGTTGCCTCCCTCGCCGACCACCTTGCATCGCAGTTCGCGGCCGTTGATGCGCAGCGCGTCGTTGGCCCGGTCTCCCACCTCGGCGTGGCTCTCGGTGCTGGCCTTGACGTAGGTGCCGATGCCGCCGTTGTAGAGCAGGTCCACCGGGGCCCTGAGGATCGCCGAGAGCAGCTCGGTGGGAGTCAGGCGCTCCGCCTCGATGCCCAGGGCCGCGCGCGCCTGGGGTGAGATCGGGATGGACTTCTCCGATCGGGCCCAGACGCCGCCGCCTTCGGAGATCAGCTGCTGGTCGTAGTCGGCCCAGGACGAGCGCGGCAGCTTGAACATGCGCTCGCGCTCGGCGAAGGTGGCGGCCGCATCCGGCGTCGGGTCGATGAAGATGTGGCGGTGGTCGAAGGCGGCCACCAGCCGGATGTGGCGCGACAGGAGCATGCCGTTGCCGAACACGTCGCCGGACATGTCGCCAATGCCCACGACCGTGAAGTCGGTGCTCTGGATGTCGGTGCCGCGCTCGCGGAAGGCGCGCTTGACGCTCTCCCAGGCGCCGCGGGCGGTGATGCCCATCGCCTTGTGGTCGTAGCCCACGCTGCCGCCCGAGGCGAAGGCATCGCCCAGCCAGTGGCCGTACTCCTTGCTGACCGCGTTGGCGTAGTCGCTGAAGGTCGCGGTGCCCTTGTCGGCGGCCACCACCAGGTAGGGATCGTCGCCATCCAGGCGGGTGACCATGGGAGGCGGCACGACGGTGGTGCCGGCCAGGTTGTCGGTCAGGTCAAGCAGGCCGCGCAGGTAGTCCTGGTAGCAGGCCACGCCTTCCTTCATGAAGGCCTCACGGTCGCTCGCCGGGGGCGCCTTCTTCAGCACGAAGCCGCCCTTGGAGCCCACCGGCACGATGACCGTGTTCTTCACCATCTGCGCCTTCACCAGGCCCAGCACCTCGGTGCGGAAATCCTCGGGGCGATCGGACCAGCGCAGGCCGCCGCGCGCCACCTTGCCGCCGCGAAGGTGGATGCCCTCGAAGCGGGGCGAGTAGACGAAGATCTCGTACAGCGGCCTGGGCTCCGGCAGCCCGGGTACCTTGCCCGACTCGAACTTGAAGCTGAGGAAGGGCCGCCGAGGGCCGGGTGCGCCCGAGTGGCCGACGCCGGTGCGCCAGAAGTTCGTCCTCAGCGTGGCGAGCACCAGGGCCAGCAGTTGCCTCAGCGCGCGGTCTTCCTGCAGGTTGCTCACCCTGTCGAGCGCCTGCTCGATGGCGTTGACCTGCGATTGCGCGCCCTGCTCGTCATGGGCTGCCGGATCGAGCCGGAGCTTGAACAGCTGGACGAGCATGCGGGCGATGCGCGGGTGGGCGATCAGCGTAGCCTCGACGGCCGCCTGCGACAGCGCGAAGCCGATCTGCTTGAGGTAGCGAACGTAGGCCCGCAGCACGGTGATCTCGTCGGCTGCCAGGCCGGCGCGCAGCACCAGCTTGTTCAGGTCGTCGCTCTCGACCTGGCCGCGGAAGACGCGGCTGAACGCATCCTCGAACAGGCGCGACAGGAGCTCCGGCTCGGCTTCCTCGCTCATCGCGGCCTGCAGGTCGAAGTCGTGCAGCGAGATGGCCTGCGCCTGGCCGCGCAGGCGGTAGTTCTGCTCGCCGAGCACGCGCACGCCCATGTGCTCCAGCATGGGCAGGCTGTCCGACAGCACGATGGGTTCGCCCAGGCGGTAGACCTTGAAGCCGAGCGAGGTCGGCCCGCCGCCCAGCGGCCGGTACAGCGCCAGGCCGAGCGGTGATTCGGGGGCGAGGGCGGCAGCGGCACGCACGTCCGACACGGCAGCACGCGCCGGCACGCGCTCCCGGTATTCGGGCGGGAAGGCGGTGGCCCAGGACTTGAACAGCGCGATGCCGCGGGCTTCGCCTTCAGCCTCCGTCAGCGCGTCCCGCAGGATGTCGTCCCAGCGCCTCGCCGCCTCGGCCAGCTTGCGCTCCAGGTCGCGCCGGTCGACCTCGGGGATGTGGCCCGGGGTGGTTCGCACGGTGAAGTGGATGCGTGCCAGCACGGTGTCGGACAGCAGCACGTCGAACTCGGCACTGGTGCCGGCGAAAGCCTCCATCAGGATGCGCTGCATCTTCACGCGCAGGTCCGTCGCATAGGCCTCGCGCGGCACGTAGACCAGGCAGGAGACGAAGCGGTCGAAGGGATCGCGCCGCACGAACACGCGCAGGCGCTGGCGGTCGCCGAGCGCGAGGATGCCGAGGGCGGTGTCGTAGAGCTCGTCGTCCGAGATCTGGAACAGCTCGTCGCGCGGGAAGGTCTCGAGGATGTGCGCCAGCGCCTTGGCCAGGTGGCCGCCCTTGGGCAGGCCTGCGCGCTCGGCGATGGCCTCGACCTTGTGGCGCAGCAGCGGCGTCTCGGCCACCCGAGAGGCATAGGCGCTCGAAGTGAACAGCCCGAGGAAGCGGTGCTCGCCCACCACCTTGCCCTGAGCGTCGTACCGCTTGACGCCGATGTAGTCGGTGTAGCCCGGCCGGTGCACGGTGGAGCGGGTGTTGGCCTTGGTCACCACCAGCACCGGAGTCGGCGCGTGGGCAAGCTCGCGGGCATTGGGCGGCAAGAGCGAGAGGCCGGACGAGGCCTTGTCGGCCTCGGTCTCCCTCAGCACGCCCAGGCCCGTGCCGGGCACCAGGCGCAGCGCGCTGTCGCCGGCCAGGTTGACGAGCTCATGCTGGCGGTAGCCCAGCAGCGTCATGTGGTCGTCGGCCAGCCACTCGAGGAAGGCGCGGCTTTCGGCAACCTGGGCGTCCGGCAACGCGGCTGGCGCGCGTCCGAGCTCGGCGATGGCCTCCTCCAGCCGGGCGACCATCGGCCGCCAGTCCTCCACCGCCGCGCGCACGTCGCCCAGGACCCGCTCGATGCCGGCGACGAGCTCGGCCTTTTGTGCGGCGTCGACCAGGCGATCGACCTCGATGTGCATCCACGATTCGCGCATGCCGGGGGCAGACTCGGTGCCCGGCGCGATGGCGGCCAGTGCGCCTTCCTTGTCGCGCTCGACCAGGAAGATGGGGTGGACGATCAGGTGCAGGGTCAGGCCCTGGCGGTTGATCTCGACCGAAGTCGAATCGACCAGGAAGGGCATGTCGTCGTTGACCACCTCGATCACGGTGTGGCGCGAGGCCCAGCCGTGCTCGGCCACCGTGGGGCTGAGCACCCGCACCTTGGGCCGGCCGGGGGTGCGGCTCGCTCCGAACTGCCAGTGCGAGAGCAGGCCGCCGCACTGGTCTTCGGGGCTGCGATCGGCGATGTCGTCGGCGTCCAGCTGGCGCAGGCACTCGCGCGCGTAGCCCTCGAACATCGCCATCCTGTCGGCCGGCAGCCGGGTCGCGGCGATGGCCAGCACGGCCGCGAGGCGGTCGCGGCGCAGGGTCTCGGTGGATGCGCTCATCCGACGATCTCCGTGTTGTTGTCGTCCACAGCGGGCGGAGCTTACGCCCGCCCGCACCGGGTTTTACGAGATTCTTAAGAACCCGGCAGCGGATTCTTACGAACGCGACGCGAGGGAAATTCCTAAGCTTTCCCTACCTCAACGACTCGTATTTCACGGAGCCTTCCATGAACACCGTCACCGGCGTGCTGCCCCGCTACGACATCTACGCCTTCATCCACAAGGGCCTTCGCGCCTTCATGGCCCACACCCTGGTCCGCGTCGGCCGGCTCGACGCGACCGATGCCGACGAGGTGGCCGAGGTCGGTGCCGAGGTGCAGGCGCTGCTCGACATCTGCCGCAGCCACCTCGAGCACGAGAACGACTACGTCCACGCCGCGATGCAGGCGCGCGCGCCGGGCAGCTGCTCGCGCATTGCCGACGAGCACGAGCATCACCTGGAAGACATCGCGAAGTTGCAGTCCCTGCTGGCCGGCATGCCCGGCAGCCCCGAGGGAGCGCGGGCGCTCTATCGGGCGCTGGTGGCCTTCGTGGCCGAGAACTTCGAGCACATGCGGCGGGAGGAGACCGAGCACAACGCCGTGCTGTGGGCCCATTTCAGCGACGCGGAGATCCTCGACATCGAGCACCGCATCGTGGGCAGCCTGAAGCCCGAGGAGACTGCGGTGAGCATGCGCTGGATGCTGCCGCACATGACGCCGGCCGAGCGCGCGGCGATGCTGGGCGGCATGCGGCAGGCCGCGCCGAAGGAAGCCTTCGAGGGCATCCTGAGCCTGATCCGGCCGCTGCTGGGCGGGCGCGACTGGCGCAAGCTCAGCCTGGCTCTGGAACTGTGAGCCTCGCCGGTCTTGTGCTCCGCTCGGGCTGAGCACAACCTCCGCTCGGGCTGAGCACGACCTCCGTTCGGGCTGAGCACCACCTCCGCTCGGGCTGAGCTTGTCGAAGCCCTCGCGCGAGAGGGCCCTCCAACAGGCTCAGGGCGAACGGTGGTGGAGTGGGTGACGCATCCTCTTGTTCGTTTCGGGTGGGGCACCACCCACCGTTCGGGCTGAGCTTGTCGAAGCCCCGCCCGTCAGGCCTCCACGTCCGAAAGCCGAACGTTCCCGCGCAGGCTCAGGCGGAACTGGCCGCGGCCGGTCTTCTCGATCGCGATCGAGGGGCAGCGCTCGGCCAGCCGGCGTTGCAGCAGGACGAGCCGTGCCTCCAGGTTGTCGCTGATCTCGGGCAGGCCGAGGTCCGTGGCCACGCGCAGCTCGCGGTTGCTGAAGTCGCAGCGGCCGCTGGCGGCCTGGGTCTGCAGCAGCTTCCACAGGATCGCGCCGGCCACGCCCTTGATGAGGTAGTCGCCATCGACGAAGACGCTGTGGTTGGCGCGGTAGTGCCGCACTTCCAGCGTGGCGGCCGGCGTCGGCGCCGGCACGGGCGACGGGATCTCGGGCTCCGCCGGTTCGCTGGCCTGCAGCTGCAGCGCCAGCACGCTGGTGGCGAGCAACTGGGCCAGGGTCACGAGCGCGTCCTCGTCGTCGTAGCCGAAGCGCAGGTCCTCGGGACTTTCGACGCACAGCACGCCCAGCAAGCGCCCGCCTGCCACGATGGGCACCGCGAGCTGGCTGTGCGGCTCCGCCAGGCCGGGAAAGGGGATCTCGGTCTCCATCGGCCAGGCCCGCCGCGGCGCGCCGTCGCGGGCCGCGCGGCCGTAGCGGTACTCCATCGTCATGTGGTTGATGCGGATGGGCACGCCGTACTCGGCGGCAACGCCGATGACGCCGTCGCCGAAAGCGATCTCCGAGCCGACGCCGGTGGCGCTGTAGCCTCGGCTGGCCACGGTGTACAGCCGCTCCTCGGTGCCATCGGCCATCAGCAGCAGGGCGTGGGTGACGCCGAACTCCTGCGCCAGCACGGCGAGGGCGATGTCGAAGAGCTGGTCCAGCTCGCAGCAGTCGGCCAGTCGCTGGCTCGCCGTGCGCAGCGCATTGAGCAGGTTGCGTGCAGCCGGCGGCCTCGGCAGGGCGTTCCCCGGCACGCGCTCGATCGACTGCACGAGGTAGATGTCCGAGCCCTGCAGCTTGAAGACGCCGCTCATGCCGGTGTGCGAGGCGATGCCCGCCAGCCTGGCCTTCATCGACTGGAACAGGCCGCCCGCGGTCTCGGTGCGCAGGTACAGCAGCGAAAGCCGGTAGGACTCGGCCGTCACCGGGTCTATCACCAGCGCCGTGGCCTGCGGGTTGGCGAGGATGTTCTCGCGGGTCTTGTTGAAGAACTGGAACGACAGCGCCACGTGCCGCGGGTCCACGTAGTGCATCTGCGAGACGTAGGCCACGTTGGGCGAGCCGTCGGTGGCGCAGGTGGCCAGCACGGCGGGGATCACGCCCTCCAGGCAGCCGCGGATCTGGTCCAGCGTGACCGTGTTCATCGTGGGCCGACCGGCTGCAGCGGCATGCGCTTGCCGGCGCCCGGCCCGGGCGTCTGCGCATACGCGAACAGCGGCGTGAAGCGGATCGCCATCAGCTGCGACCAGTCGTGCAGGAACAGCGTGTCCACGTACCGCGGCTGCCAGCCGAGCAGCCGCAGGTCGTCGGCGAAGAGCGCCAGGTGGCGCCGAACCAGCGCGGCCTCGGGCGGCCCCGCCGGGGCGGGGCGCGCATCGTGGCCCTTGAGCTGCACCGTGCGGTTGGTGCTGGGCCGGGTGAAGACGACGGCCACCTGCCGGTTGTGCGCGATGTCGCGCATCACGGGTTCGGCCGCCTCCGCGAAGACCAGCACGGTGACCTCGCGCCCCTGGCTCCCCACCCGGCAACCGACGCCCTTGGCGATGGACGGGATCAGCCGGTCGTCGCGGCCGCCCACCGTGATCGACAGGCCGCTCTGGATGAAGGCCGCGACTTCGTCGGGCAGGGCCTCGGGGGCAGGATCCGGCGGCGTGGTCGGCGGGGGCGGCAGCTGCGTCACCAGCTCATGCTAGCGCAGGCTCGGCGAGGCACGCGGCACCACTTTCGGGGGACGCCGCAGCCAGCGGGCGAGGGCGCTCCAGGCATCGGCGATCGCCTGGCGGCGCAGTTCGTGGGCGCGGCGAAGAGCGGCCTCGCGCAGCGCGGCCTGCTCGATGGGCGACAGCGATAGGTAGTCCATGCGAGGCTCCAGGTGGGTGTGATGATGACGTGGCCACTCTAGGCAGCGGCCCGCTCGCGGGAAACCGCGCGGCCTTCAAAGTCGTTTTGCTTCGCCTGCAAGGCCGCCGGCCCTACCATCGCCGGCCATGGACGAATTGGCCTTCGACGACCTGAAGCTCTTCGCGCGGGTGGCTGCGCTCGGCACGCTTTCGGCCGTCGCGCGCGAGCGTGACGTGCCGGTGAGCCAGGTCTCGCGGGCGCTTTCGCGCATCGAGGCTTCCTGCGGCGCGCGGCTCATCCACCGGTCCACGCACGGCCTGGCGCTGACGGTGGAGGGCCAGACCTTCCTCGACTACTGCCAGCGCCTGACCGGCACCCTCGAGGCGCTGCAGGGCGAGTTCGCCGAGCAGGCGCGCGAGCCGAGCGGGCTGGTGCGGGTGGCGGCCAGCACGGTGATCGCGCAGTACCTGCTGCTGCCGAGCCTGGCGGGCCTGAACGACAGGCACCCGGCGCTGCGCGTGGAACTGGAGGTGAGCGATCGCCTGTCGGACATGGCGCGCGACGGCATAGACATCGCCATCCGCACCGGCACCGTCCTGCCCGAGACCATGATCGCGCGCCGCATCGGCCACCTCGGCCGCGCTCTCTATGCTGCGCCGGCCTATGCCGAGCGCTTCGGCCTGCCCGCGCATCCCGGCGAGCTCCACCGCCACCGGCTCGTCACCAACACCGCGGCCACCAACCTCAACCACTGGCCCTTCGTGATCGACGGCGAGCCGGTGACGCTGTCGGCCGAAGGCTTCTGGCGCACCAATGACACCGGCCTGGCCGCCAACATGGTGGTGCAGGGCCTGGGCATAGGCCGGCTGGGCACCGTGGCGGCCAGGCCGCTGCTGCGGGCCGGGCTGCTCATGCCGGTGCTCGCCGACTTCGTCGACCCGCAGCCGGTGCCGATCTACGCCGTCACCGCCTCCACCCGCCAGCGTCTGCCCAAGATCCGCGCCTGCATCGACTACTGGGCTGGCTGGTTCGGCGACGAGGCGCCGGCCGGGCTCACGCCGTCCTGACGACCGAGATGTGCTCCGTCCCGCTCTCGGGCAGCCAGACCTCGCCGGGGCGGCTGTGGATCTGGCGCACGCCGGCGGCTTCGCGCGGGAAGGCAAAGGCCTCGAACTTCTCGTGCCGCGGGTCGAAGCGCAGCACCGCGTTGGCGCCGAAGTCGCTGACCCAGACCTGGTCCTTCGCATCGACGTGCACGGCGTACGTGCGCGGGCTGTCGCCGGGCAGGCGCCAGGCGCGCCAACTCCTGTCCTTGGGGTCGTGCATCGAAAGTTGGCCGCTGTTCCACTCGCTCACCCACAGCCGGCCCTGGCTGTCGCTCCAGACGCGGCGGGCGCCCTGGTTGCGCGTCGGCGGCTCGACGATGGTGGAATCACCCGTCCTGCGATCGATCCGGGCGATGAAGGACCCGGCCAGCGAGCACCACCACACGTCGCCTGAAGGCGTGGCGCAGATGCCGTAGGGCCCGCGGCCGCGCGGGGCCGGCTTGACCCTCGCTTCGCCGCTCCTCGGGTCCAGGCGGCCCACCACGCCGGCCTGGCCCGTGAACCAGAGGATGCCGTCGCCATCGAAGGCGGCGGTGTTGAGGTTGGCGTCGGGCGAGCCGGACGGCAGCGGGAAGCGCCGCAGTTCGCGCGAGGGCCAGCCCACTCGCACGATCGCGTTCTGTCCGCCATCGGTGATCCACGCCGCCCTGTCCGGGCCGGGGATCACCCCATGCGGTGCCGAGCCCGGCCCGAGTTCGAGGAGTTCCACCCGCCCGGCGGCCGGGTCGAACCAGCCCAGGTGGCCGCTGCGTTGGGCGGTGAACCAGACGCCGCCGTCCGGTGCCGGCGCGACGTCGTGGATGCCGGTGCGTTGCGTCGTCTTCAGCGGCCAGGACTGCATGCCTGCGGCCGGCGCCGCCGACGGCCGGGCCGCGAGGCCGAGGGCCGCCAGGCCGGCCATCGCCCGGCGGCGGGTCAGTGCTGTGCAAGGGTTCGACATGCGGCTTCCTCGTGGGCAGCAACGGAAAGAAGTCCGTCAGGAGTTCGTGAGAGCCTCGCACTTTTGCTGAGCCCCCGGAAGTCTTTAGGAGAAAACGCACTACCAAAGCCAAGATCCGCGGTTACCATGTGTTTCCAAGCTGCAAACGTTTCCGGGCTGGGGACGTGGGCCCTGGCGGTGCCGGTTGGGGGCGCTGGAGGAGGGAAGTTGAATAGCATTCCGGGGCCCATCCTCAGGGCCATCGAGTCGCTGCACCTGCCAGCGATGCCGCAGATCCTGTTGCGATTTCTCGAAGAAGCCGGCAGCGAGAACGCCTCGCTGGACACCCTGGCGCAACTGGTCATGCGCGATCCCGCGTTGAGCGCCCGCATGCTCACCGTGGCCAATTCCGCCGCCTTCCGGCGCGGCGGCGAACTGCGGGGCATCAAGCAATCCCTGGTGGCGCTGGGCACGCGCATGGTCCGCACCATCGCGTCCTGCCTGGTCGTGCAGAGCGTGTTCGCGCGCCTGTCCGAAGCCAGGCCGCAGGACCTGGCCGGCTTCTGGCGCCATTCGCTGCTGGTGGCCGAACTGGCCCGTTCGACCGCCCAGGAACTGGGCGCGACCGACGGCGAGAGCGAAGAGGCCTACCTGGCCGGCCTGCTGCATGACGTGGGCCAGCTGGTGCTGCTCGGCGGGCTCGGCAAGGCCTACGGCACGCTGCTGTCGAGCAGCCAGAGCGAGGCGGACCTGGTCGGCAACGAACAGCCGGTGCTGGCCACCGACCACGCGGCCGTCGGCGCCTGGGTGGTCGACCAGTGGGAGCTGCCTTCGCTGATGGCCGATGCGATCCTTTTCCACCATTGGGATGCGAAGCAGGTCTCGACGGCCGACCGGTTGACTCGCATCCTGTGGGCGGCCCACCAGGCCAGCCTCGCGCCGCTCGCGGCCTGGGAAGATCCCGCTTCCGTCGGCGCCATCCAGGAGCTGACGGGCATAGACACGACACGCTTTCGCGTCCTGCGCGACGGCGCGGCCCAGCGCGTCGATGCGATGGCCTCGGCGCTCGGCGTGAGCGAGGCGCCGCCCAACCAGACGCTGCCGCAGTGGGCGGGAGACAACGGCCACGGCAATGGCGAGGAAGAGGCGGCCGCCGAGGACCCCGAGTCCAGGCTCGTCGCGACCGCCTCGGCCATGGCGGCGATGCAGCCGCTGCAGCAGAACTTCGCGGCCGGCGACGACGACGAGGGCCTGCTGGTCGCCGTGCGCGAATCGGCGCGAATCCTCTTCGGCGTGCAGCGGCTCGCGCTGCTGCTCGTGCAGCCCGGGGACGGCTCGCTTTCGGGCCGCGGGATCGTGGGCCAGCCCGCCGCGCTGGAGCGCCTGGAGCTGGCGTTGAAGTCCGGCAGCAGCCTGTGTGCCGATGCGGCGCTGAGCCGGCAGGCGCGATCGACCTTCGACGGCGAGGCCAACCCCGCGCCGTCCGACGTGCAGATCGCCCGCGCGCTCGGCGGAGCCGCCGCGGGCGGCTCGGCCAGCGACGGCCTGCTCTACATCCCGATGAGCGGCCCCAACGCGCTGGTGGGGGTCATGGTCTGCGGGGTGTCCACCGTGCAGCACGCGCGGCTGCGCAAGCGCCAGGCCTGGCTGCAGAGCTTCGCCACGCTGGTGGCGGCGGCGCTGGATGCCTCGCGCGACGTGCGCGAGCGGCAGCGGCGCACCGAGGCCGAGGCGGCGGCGCGCTTCCGTCTGCATGGGCAGAAGGTCGCGCACGAGGTGGCCAACCCGCTGGGCATCATCCGCAACTACCTGACCATCGTCGACCTCAAGCTGCCGGACTCCAAGGCCCTCGGCCAGGACATCGCGGTGTTGCGGGAGGAGATCGAGCGCGTGTCGGCCATCATCCGGCAACTGGGCGAGGACGCCGCGCCGGCTCATGCGGCGCCCGGCGCACTCGACCTCGACGCGCTGGTCGAAGGCATGCGGGCGCTGTACGGCGAGTCGCTCTTCGGGGCGCGCGGCATCTCGCTGGAGCTGCAGCCTTCGCCGGAGCCGGCGCGCGCCGAAGCCGACCGCGACAGCGTCAAGCAGATCCTGTTCAACCTCTGGAAGAACGCGGCCGAGGCCGTGCCGGAGGGCGGGCTGGTGACGACCTCGGTGACCACCGGGATCAACCAGAACGGGCTGGCCTACATCGAGCTCGTCGTCAGCGACAACGGGCCCGGCCTGCCGGCCGACGTGCTGCAGTCGCTCTACCAGCCGCTCGGCGCCTCGCGCCACCCGGGCCGTTCGGGCCTGGGCCTGTCGATCGTGCGCTCGCTCGTCGACACGCTCAAAGGTCACATCAGTTGCCGTAGCCGGACCGGCCACGGGACCAGCTTCGCCGTACTGCTACCCGCGTCGGAAAGGGTCGATGGATGATGAACCACCTGGTGCCACCCGCCATGCATGCCGTCGATGGTGCAGTGGCCGAACGGCCACGCATCCTCATTGTGGACGACGAGCCGCGCATGCGCGAAAGCCTCAGGCAGCTGCTCGTGCGGCCCGACCGGGACATCATCGAGACCGACTGCGCAGCCGCCGCCAAGCAGGCCCTCAAGACCGGGCCGACCAGCCTGGTGCTGCTGGACATCGGCCTGCCCGACATCTCCGGCCTGGACATGCTGCGCTGGATCTCGCAGCACCATCCCGACACGCCGGTGATCATGGTCAGCGGCGATGCGCGCATCGACTCGGCCATCCGTGCGCTGCGCTACGGCGCGGTCGAGTTCCTGCGCAAGCCCGAGGAGCTCGGCACGCTGGCGGTGAAGGTCGAGGCGGCGCTGGAAAGGCGGCGCCTGCAGAGCGAGCACCGCCTGATGACCGCGCAGCTCGCGCAGTCCGAGCGCCTGCACCGATTCCTCGTGGACAACTCGCCCGACCTGGTCTACGCGCTGGACGAGGGCGGCCGCTTCGCCTTCGTCAACCCGCGCGTCGAGTCGCTGCTGGGCTACAGCCGCGATGAGCTCATCGGCCAGCCCTTCACCGCCATCGTGCACGAGCTGGACCGTGCGGCGGCGCGCGAGATCGTGGGCCGCCCGCGCGGAGACGACCGCGAGCTGGCCAACCTCGAGCTGAAGCTGCTGCGGCGCCGCGAGCCGGGCGTGGCCTCGCGGCCGCACGTGGTGGCGATGGTCAGCGCCGTGGGCATCTACGGCGAGGACGACGCCGGGGCGACGCGCTTCATGGGCACCTACGGCGCGGCGCGCGACATCACCGAGCGCAAGCGCGTCGAGGAGATGGTCACCTTCCAGGCCCTGCACGACCAGCTCACCGGCCTGCCCAACCGGCGCCTGTTCAAGGACCACCTGGAGCTCGCGCTCGCCCAGGCCGCGCGCCGGGGCGAGAAGGTCGGCGTGATGTTCATCGACCTCGACCGCTTCAAGCTCGTCAACGACACCTACGGCCACCTCGAGGGCGACGAGCTGCTCAAGAGCTTCGCGCAGCGCCTGCGCGGCTGCGTGCGCGCGGGCGACACCGTGGCGCGCCAGGGCGGCGACGAGTTCACCGTGCTGCTGCCCGACCTCACCCAGGCCGACGATGCGCAGATCATCGCGAGCAAGATCTTCGCGGAGCTGCAGCGCCCTTTTCACGTCGGCGGCCGGGAGTTCATCGCCACGGCCAGCATCGGCATCTCGGTCTACCCCAACGACGGCGAGGGCGCGGAGGGCCTGCTGCGCAACGCCGACATCGCGATGTACGAGGTCAAGGCCAACGGCAAGAACGGCGCGCGCCTGTTCACGGCCGACATGAAGGCCGGCCAGATGCCGCGGCTGGAGCTGGAGCGTGACCTGCGCCAGGCCATCCCCAACGGCGAGTTCGTGCTGCACTTCCAGCCGCAGTTCAGCCTGCGCAGCGGCCGCGTCATCGGCGCGGAGGGCCTGATCCGCTGGGCGCACCCGGTGCACGGCCTGCTGTCGCCCGGCAGCTTCATCGACCTGGCCGAGGAGAGCGGCCTGATAGGCGCCATCAGCGACTGGGTGCTGGAGGAGGCGAGCAGCCAGCTCGCGCGCTGGCACAGCGAGGGCCACGAGGGCCTGCGCATGTCAGTGAACCTTTCGCCACGCGAGTTCAGCCGGCCCGACCTGGTGGAGCGCGTGTCCGCCAGCCTGGCCCGGCACCGGCTGCCGCGCGACGTGTTCGAGATCGAGATCACCGAGAACGTGCTGCTGCAGGACGTGCCCGGCGTGATCGACAAGCTCAAGCAGCTGCGCGAGCGCGGCGTGCGCATCTCGATCGACGACTTCGGCACCCGCTACTCGTCGCTCAACTACCTGCGGCGCTTCCCGATCAACTCGATCAAGATCGACCAGAGCTTCGTGCGCGACATCGTCGGCGGCGAGCGCGTCTCGCCCATCATCCACGCGATCGTCGGCATCGCCCGCGGCTTCGACCTGCAGCTCATCGCCGAAGGCGTGGAGACCGAGCTGCAGCGGCAGGTGCTGGCCGAGCTGGGCTGCGACGAGATGCAGGGCTACCTGTTCGCCGCGCCGGCCACGGCACACGCCGTCAGCCCGATGCTGCTGGCGCATCGCCACGCCGCCGCACGGGTCGCTTGAGAGCAAGACAAGAGCAAGGCTCGAGGGGCCGCCCGCCGCCGGGGCCGGCCATACAAGCCTGTCGAAGGGGCCTTGGGCAGGAGGGGCTTCGACAAGGCTCAGCCCGAACGGTGGGTCGAGCTTGTCGAAGGGGATCGGTCAGACGGGCTTCGACACCCGGTCAACCGTTGGGATGCGTCGGGTCTATCCAGCGCACCTCTTCCGGGGGCTCGGCCGGCTCGATGTCGAGGTTGATCGCGATGGCCTGGCCGTCGCTGCGCACCAGCACGCATTCCAGGTCCTCGCTCGGGCTGGCGTTGATCTCCTGGTGAGGCACGTAGGGCGGCACGTAGATGAAGTCGCCCGGCCCGGCCTCGGCGGTGAACTCCAGCCGCTCGCCCCAGCGCATGCGGGCGCGGCCCCTGACCACGTAGATCACGCTCTCGAGCGGCCCGTGATGGTGGGCGCCGGTCTTGGCATTGGGGTGGATGTGCACCGTGCCGGCCCACAGCTTCTGCGCGCCGACGCGGGCGAAGTTGATCGCCGCGGCGCGGTTCATGCCGGGCGTGGCCGGAACGTTGGTGTCCAACTGGTCGTGCGGGATGACCCGCACGCCGTCGTGCTTCCAGGCGGGAGTGTCGTTCGGCATGGCGGCCTCGCGGAGCGCTGCTGGCGATGGCCCGATTCTGCGCCGCGCCGAATGACAATCCGGCCATGATCGCCCGCCCGCTGCCTGCCCAGATCGACGTCGCCGCCTTCGACGCCCTGCATGACGAGCCCCTCGGCTGGCGGGAGGTGATCACCTCGATCGCCGCCGGGCATTCGCCCGCGCCGGTCCGGCAGATGGAAGAGGGCACGGTGCTCGTCGGCCTGGTCGGTCATGAACTCGTCGTCAAGCTGTACCCGCCGTTCCTGCGCGACCACTTCGAGTTCGAGCGAGAAGCGCTGGGCCTGCTGCACGGCCGGCTGGGCGTGCCCACGCCCGCATTGGTGGCCACCGGCGAGCGCGATACCTGGCCCTACCTCGTCATGACCCAGCTCGCCGGCGAGCCCTTGACCGAGGCGTGGCCGGCGCTGGCGGAGGATCGCAAGTGCCACGTGCTCGCCCAGATCGGCAGGCTGGCGGCCGAGGTGCATTCGCTGCCGCCGGCCGGGCTCGTTCGACTCTCGCCCGACTGGGACCGCTTCCTGCAAGGCCAGCGCGAGCGCTGCGCGCAGCGCCAGCAGCGTACGGGCCTGCCGCCCCACCTGCTGGCCGCGCTGGAGCCGTTCGTCGCCGGCGAGGTGCCTGCCGGTCGCGGTGTCATCCTGACGGGCGAGTACACGCCGATGAACCTGCTGCATGGCGCTGCCGGGGTCGTCGGCATGTTCGACTTCGGCGATGGCCTGGTCGGCCCGCGCGAGTACGACTGGCTCGGGCCCCTGTGCTTCCTCGCGGCCGGCCACGCGCAGCGCTGCGATGCCTTCATGGAAGGCTACGCAGCCGCCCCGGGCCGGGCGTGGCGCCTGCCGCTGCTGCGCTTGCTGCTGCTGCATCGCTACAGCAACCTGCCCGCGCAGATCGCGTGCAAGGGCTGGGAGCAGGCGCCCGACTTCGAGGCGCTGGCCGAGCTGATCTGGCCTTGAGCCGACGGCGTGGCCTCACCCGACCTGCGGCGGCCCGCACCAACGCAGCAGCGCTTCGCAGAGCCCACGCACATGGCCTTCGCCGACCCAGGCCACGTGGCCGTCGGGCCGGATCAGCACGCCCGTGGGGGGCTCGACCGTCCCGACGACCGGCAGCTCCCAAGGGCCTTCGCACTGCGCCTGCAGGCATCGAACGCTCGCGGACCAGGGTGCGCCTGCTTCGAGGACTTCGGGTGCATCGCCGAAGCCCAGCAGGACCGGGCGGCCCTGGTGCAGCAGGCTGAAGACGCGGCGAGAGCCGTCGGCGGTGGACAGCTCCAGGTCCGGCATGCGCCTGCCGAGCAGCGCATGGCCCTCGCCGAGGTCATGGCGGATGCCCAGCCCCGAAAGATCTCCGGCGAGGCGCTTGCGCGGCTCTTGCATGGTGAGCAGGTCGGCCAGGGTGTCGCGAAGCGCGCCGGTCTGGTCGTCCTGCCTCTGGAGCGCGGAGCCGGCCATGGCGAGCTGGATCGCCCGCGCGCCGACCGGGTGCCGCTCGGCGTGGTAGGTGTCGAGCAGGCTGTGCGGCGAGATGCCCTTGACGACCTGCGCCAGCTTCCAGCCCAGGTTCACGGCATCCTGCACGCCGGTGTTGAGGCCTTGCCCGCCCACCGGTGAATGCACGTGCGCTGCGTCCCCGGCGAGCAGCACCCGCCTTTCGCGATAGCTGACCGCCTGGCGCGCGGCATCGGTGAAGCGCGAGATCCACGTCGGATCGTGCACGCCATAGTCGGTGCCGCACACGGCCACCAGGGCTTCGCTGAGCTCCTGCAAGGTGGGCTCGCCGCCTGCGCCCACGCGCGCCTGCGGCACCATCACGCGGATCGGGCCGCCTTCCTGGTAGACGATCTCGCCATCGCGGATCTCGTAGTTCAGCCGGCCGAAGGAATGGATGCCCAGCGCCGTGCGATGGATGCCCAGCGGCGGCGCCTGCTTCATCTCGACTTCGGCGATCAGGCTGCTCGCCGTGGCATCCCAACCCCGGAACTCGATGCCCGCGAGCCGGCGGACCAGGCTGCGCCCGCCGTCGCAGCCGACGAGGTAGGCCGCGCGCAGGGACAGGCCCTCCGAGGCGGTGAGCGCCACGCCGGCCTCGTCCTGCACGAAGCCGGTCACCACCCGCCCGCGATACAGGCGCACGCCCAGTTCCTCGACCCAGCCGGCGAGGATCTCCTCGAAGCGGTTCTGCCACAGCCCCAGCGTGAAGGCGTGGCGAGAAGGGAAGTCGCCCAGGTCCAGCTTCACCGAGGCGAAGCCACAGCGCTGGGCCGGCTGTCCCTGCGAGATGAAGCGATCGGCGATGCCTCGCTGGTCGAGGATCTCGATCGTGCGGGCATGCAGGCCACCCGCACGCGAGCCGGCCAGGGCCTGGCTCGGCCTTCGCTCGACGATGGCCACATCGACGCCCGCCAGGGCGAGCTCGCCCGCGAGCATCAGGCCGGTGGGGCCTGCGCCGGCTATCAGAACCTCGTGTGAATCCATCGCCGCACTCCCGTTTCGACTGGCACCCCGACATCGGGGGCGGCGATTCTGGAGCAGGGGGTGGGCCCTCGCGCAAGCCGGGGGCCGGCCGGTACACTTGAGGCAACGGGACGTCGTGCCTCGGCCCGGCACGATCGTTCCGGCCGGGGGCAGGGCCTGCCGGCGATCGCCTCCTCTAGAAGCCGACGTGCAAAGTCACTCGCACGGTGCGCGGCTCCGCCGGATGCACGTGCCTGTCGGCCACCGGCGCAGCCTCGCCGGGCAATCGCGACTCGTAGAAGTACTCGATGTCGTTCACCTTGCGGTCGAAGAGATTGAACACGTCGAGCGTCAGCTCGGCCCGGGGCGCGAGCTTGCGGCCGATGCGAAGGTTGGTCGTGAGCGACGGCGCCGAGCGCACGCTGTTGTCCTCGATGAGGGCGCCGGAGCCGAGGTAGCGCCACTGCATGCTGGCGAACCAGGGGCCGAGCTCGCGCGCCGTGACGGCGATCGACGCCACCTGGTCCACCGCGTTCGGGATGCGGTTGCCGGCAGGGTCGGGATCCGAGAAGCGCGCGTGCGTCCAGGCCAGGTCGGCGTCGACCAGCAGCCACGGCAGCGGGACGTAGCGGTTGTTCCACTCGATCCCGCGCCGCGTGCTGGGCCGGTTCGGCTCGGTGGCGCCGGCGTCGCCGACGTAGACCAGCTCGGAGTCGAAGTCCAGCTTCCACAGCGCGACCGAACTCTGCAGGCCCGGGATCCACTCGGTGCGCGCGCCCAGTTCCATGCCGCGTGCCGCCACCAGGCCGGGCACCCTGTCGGCCGGATCGCCGGTCCTGGGATCGACGCTTGCCGTCGTGCCGCGTGCATCGTTGCTGTGGAAGCCTCGGCCCGCATTGAAGAAGAACTCGGTCTTGCTCCAGGGCCCGAGGATCAGCGACAGCTTGGGCGACAGCAGGTGGCCGGAAGCCGAGCCGGAGTTCGCCGGGCTGCCCAAGGCATCGACCTTGAACCAGGCCTGGTCCGAGCGAAGGCCGACGATGCTGCGCAGCCAGGGAGTCAGCTCCACCGAGGTCTGGCCGTAGAGGCCGAGCAGCGCCTGCTGCACCTTGTCGTCGCGGGTGGTGCCGATGATCTGCCGCGCCTGGGTGTCGAACAGGCCCACCCGGATCCTGTCCTGCCGCAACTGCACGCCGAACTCGCTGCGTGCCGGCAGGGTTCCCAGCTGGTGGTCGATCGCGTGGCTGGCGCTGAGGCCGTGGATCGTGCGCTTGTCCTGCTGCGCGAACTGGTCGCCGCTGGCGGGGCGCTCCAGGGCGTAGGTGAAGTCGGAGAACAGCTTGAGCCGGTAGTCGATCGCGTACGCCGCCACCTTCGTCGCGCCAGTGTCGGTGTGGCGATGCCATTCGCCGGACAGGCTGCTGCGCCGGGTGTCGCCGCCGTCGGTCGGGTCCAGCGAGTCGAAGCGGCCGAAAGGGCGGCCGTCGCAGGTGCCGGCGTCGATCAGCCGCTGCGGGATCTGGTCGGTGGAGGTCCACCTGGCATCGTAGGCCATGAGGCTGGTGCTCCACCCTTCGCTGCGCGTGCCGCCGCTGAGCGTCAACACGGCGTTGGACTTGCGGATGTGCTCGGGCACCACCCAGGGCCCGTCGTTGTGCAGCAGCTCGATGGCACCCAGCAGCCTGACGCCCTGGACGATCTCGGCCGATCCGCCGCCGACGAGGCGCTGGAACTGCCGCTGGCCGAGGGTGAGCGCAGCGAATGGTTCGTCCAGCGTCGAGCGGTACAGGATGTCGGCCGACCCCGCGGCCGAGAAATCACCGGTCCTGGCGAAGTACGGCCCCTTGCGGTACTCGATGCGGTCGACGAGTTCCGGGATCAGGAAGTTGAGGTCCGAGTAGCCCTGCCCGTGGCCGTGCGTGGGCATGTTGACCGGCAGGCCGTTGACGAAGGTGGCGAAGTCGGTGCCGTGGTCGAGGTTGAACCCGCGCAGGAAGTACTGGTTGGCCTTGCCGTCGCCGGAGTGCTGCGTGACGATGACTCCGGGCACGAACTCCAGCACTTCGCCCGGGCGCAATGCGGGCCGGCTGTTCAGCAGTTCGGCCCGGATCGTGCCCTGCGAGGCGGCATCCGAGCTCCCGACGGCGTTGTCGTAGTGGCGGCCGGTGATCTCCACGCGGTCGAACTGCGTGCCGGCGATGGCGACGCCGTCGGATGCCTCGGAGGACTGTGCCTGCGCAAGGCTGCCTGCCGTCAGCAGGAAAGCGGCAAGGGCGATCGGCCGGTGGCGATGCCAAGGGTGGAAGTTCATGGGCCGGGTGCTGACTCGCGGGCGCGACAGGGTCGTGAAGATGCCTTCGACCGACTTACGAGGTCGAAAGGGAATCGGATGCAGGCGGTTCAGGGCTGCAGCGAAGCCGGGTCCCGTTGCGCACCGGCCCGGCACGCGAGGAGGTAGCAGACGGCCATGAAGGCGACGACCGACAGGCCGATCGCGAGTTCGCGTCCTTCGAGCAGGCCGTCGATCCAGCCCGACGCCATGCGCGCGATGCCTGTCGCGGCCACCAGCAGGCTGGCGCAGGCCACGGCCAGCGTCATTCTTCGCGAGGCGAGCACCGCCAGGCGGTCGGTGCGCGAGATGAGCCGGGAAATCCACCAGCCATTCGCGCCGTCGCTGAACAACATGCCCAGCACGAACAGCAGGCCCAGCGTCATCGCGTGTGCCGTGCCGCCGAACCGCACCGCCATCATCGCGAAAAGCGCCGACTGGCTGAGGGTGTCGAACGACAGCGCGAACATCGAGCCGACGCCCATCACGGCCAGCGGACCGGAGGTCCCCTCCGAGCGGCCCAGCAGCCGATCGACCAGCCGGCCGCGCACGCCGACCAGCGGCACCGGCGTGCCGGGCGGCGCGCGCAGCACGGCATGCAGGTTCACCGCGCCGATCAGCAGGAGCAGGCCGATCGAGAGGCCGCCGCCCAGGGCGGCGAACCAGGCGGGAGGCACCCAGTGGGCGCCGAGCATCCCGGCCATCAGCGCGATGGAGAGCACGACCGCACCGTGGCCCAGGGAGAACAGTGCCCCGCAGTAGCGCGAGTGCCATTGCTGCCGGCGGGCGCTGACCCGGGTCAGCCCGTCGATGGCCGCGAGGTGATCAGCGTCGAGTCCATGCCGCATGCCCAGGAGGAACACGAGGATGCACAGGGCACCCCAGTCGGAGGGAAGGTCGGGCATGGACAGGTCGCGTCACGTGCAAGAAGGGAGGGAGTGTCATACAAGAAGCGTGCCGGCGGCGACTGGCAGACGGAGGTCGGCAGATGCTTGCCAAGCGATTCGTTCGATCCCCGTGCGTTTGCCATGAGCTGGCACAGGGGACAATGGCCCCGGCGCACCGAAGAATCACAAGCGCCCCGCCTTCAACCGCCTTGCCTTGCCATGCTCAGTTTCCTGCCGCCTTTCGTCCGAGGCGTGATCGTGCTCCTGCTGCTCGCACTGAACACCCTGCTCTGGTGCACGCCGCTGTTTGCCTTCGCCCTCGTGAAGCTCGTGCTGCCCTTCGGGCCCGTGCGGCGCGCGATCGACCCGGTGCTCAACGCCATCGCCACCGGATGGATCGCCTGCAACAGCGGCTGGATGCGGCTGACCCAGCGCACCCGGTGGGACGTGCAGGGCGTGGAAGACCTTGCCTACGCCGGCTGGTACCTCGTCAACTGCAACCACCAGTCCTGGGTCGACATCTTCGTGCTGCAGCGCGTGATGAACCGGCGCATCCCGCTGCTGAAGTTCTTCCTCAAGCACGAGCTGATCTACGTGCCGGTGATAGGCCTGGCCTGGTGGGCACTGGACTTCCCCTTCATGATGCGGCACTCCAAGTCCGACCTGCGCAAGCGGCCCGAGCTCAGACACCAGGACCATGAGACGACCCGGCGCGCCTGCGAGAAGTTCGCGCTCGTGCCCACCAGCGTGATGAACTTCGCCGAGGGCACGCGTTTCACCACGCAGAAGCACTCGTCGCAAGGCTCGCCGTACCGCCACCTGCTCAAGCCCAAGGCGGGCGCGCTGGCCCTGGCGCTGAACGCGATGGGCACGCAGTTCCGCTCGCTGATCGACGTCACCATCGTCTACCCCGGCGGCGCACCCACCTTCTGGCAGTTCGCCTGCGGACGCGTGCCCCGGATCGTCGTGCGTGCGCAGCAGCTGCCCATCCCGCCCGAGTTCTGCCGCGCCGACTACGGCGCCGACTCCGGCTTCCGGCGCGAGTTCAACCGGTGGCTCACCACCTTGTGGGAGCGCAAGGACGAGCAGATCGATTCGTTGCTGCGAGGAGCCTGAGGCCGCCTGCCGTTCAGGCCAGGAACTGCTCGATCAGGCGGACGTCTTCCGCCGAAAGGTTCGTCAGGGCCAGGCCGACCTTGTAGCCGTGGTCGCGGCCGCGCAGCGCATGCGCGACGGTCGCACGCAGGCGCAGCGTGTGGCTGCCGTCCGGGCCGGGCAGGCTCAGGACGACGTGGCACTCGGCCTTGACGGGCAGGGCCTCGTCGACCTCGATCGCCATGCCCCCCACGCCGATGTCGGTGGTGCGCGCCGTCAGCTGCCTGCCGGCCACCACCATGCCCGCCACCACGCGCAGGGGCTTGCGCAGGCCCCTGCGCCGCTCGAGGGCGTCGGCGATGGCTGCCTTCAAGGCTTCGCGCTTGTCATCCGTCATCGGGTCACTCGTGCAGGTCGGATCTCGGGAATCACCGCGCGCCGGGCGCCCGCGGGCTCAGCGCCCGGACCGGGGGGATTCAGGCCCTGTTTTCGGCAGGTCCTCGCAGAGCTTGAGTGACCGATTGTCCAACGACGGGGGCGCCACGTCAGAAGGCGCCCGGGTCACCGGGGAAGACCACCGGCGACTCCTCGCCGTTCGCCGAAACGGCCGAAACGCCGAAGAACCAGTCGTCGATGACCACGTTCTTCAGCGTGAGCTTCTGCGTCGTACCGGCGCCACCGGCCGCGACATCGCGCCAATGGCGCCACTGCGGGTCCGTCGTGCCGCGCCACCACACGCGGTAGCCCGCCGCGCCGGGCACCGGCTGCCAGGCGAGCGTGGTGTCCGGACTGACCGCGCCTTCGATCGTCACGCCCTTCGGCGGCGCTGGCGCGCGCGCCAGCGAGGCGAGGGTGACCACGTTCAGCCGGGTCACCTGGGCCAGGTAGTCGAAGTCCACGAACTCGATGGTGTCGCCGTAGCGAACGCCGTCTTCCGTGCGCAGGTCCTGATGCTGGTGGGTGTAGTCCTCGTGCGCCTCGGTCACGCGCACGGCAGGGAAGCCGAGTTCGAGGAAGGCCACCTGGTCGCCGCCGCGGCCGTAGCGGTCGGTGCGGTAGACCATCTCCACCTTGAAGTTGGTCAGGTGCTCGCCGGCCAGCCGGGCCATGTAGCGGGCCAGGTTGCGCGACGGCGAATCGAGCTCGCCGCCGTTGTAGCGCCGCCGGGCCGCCTGCGCCGGCGTCTCGGTCGCCTTGGTGCCCTCCGAGAACACGCGCACGGTGGAGTTGTCGTGCACGCCGTCCTGGCCGTGGCTGTTGCCGACGATGTCGTTGTTGAGATCGGCCTCGACCTGCCAGCCTTGCGCCTTGGCGTACTCGGCCAGCACCTTGCCGCCGTACAGGCCCTGCTCCTCGCCCGAAAGCGCCGCATAGACGATGGTGGCGGCGAAGCGTTGCTTCGAGAGCACCCGCGCGGCCTCGAGGACCGCGGCCACGCCCGAGGCATCGTCGTTCGCGCCCGGGGCGTCGGCGGTGGCGTTCATCACGTCGGACACCCTCGAGTCCAGGTGGCCGGTGATCAGCACGACACGGCCGGGGTCGCTGGTGCCGCGCTGGACCGCGACGATGTCCATCACCTCGGTGGGCTGCGGGATGCGCTTGCCGGTGACCACCTGCGAGGGCGTCGCCACCTGCAGGCAGCCACCGCATTGCGAGGAGATCTCGCCGAAGCGGCGCTGCACCCAGCGCCTCGCGGCGCCTATGCCGCGCGTCTCGGACACCGTGTCAGACAGGGTGTGGCGCGTTCCGAAGCCGACGAGGGTTGTGATGCTGGTGCGCAGCTCGGCCGGGCTGACCGAGTCGGCCAGGCTGCGCAACGGGGCGCCGGCAGGCGCCGATTCGATTGCGCGGGCGTGCACCGGCAGCAGGCCCAGGCAGCCGGCGGCGAGGAGGCCAAGGGCGAATCGCATGCGGAAGACTCCTGCTTCGGGGCGAATGTGAAGGCCGAAGGAGTCTATGTCCTGCCTGGGATGCCGCCGGGCTGATTTCCCGCAAGCCGCCGGCGGCTCCTGTTTCCACAATGGCCCCATCGAGTCCGGACGGGATTGCCCATGCGCCAGCTTCAAGCGGTCTTCCTTTCGTCGTCGGCCCTGCTGGCCGGCCTGGCGCTGTCCGCATGCGCCGTGGAGTGGCAGAACGCGCGGCCCGCGCAAGAGCTGGCGCGACAGGCGCGGCCGGAGGGTTCGGTGTACGCCGGCTGGCGGGTGTTCCAGGACCGCTGCGCACGATGCCACGGCCCTGCCGCAACCGGCACGGCCGACGGCCCCGACCTCCTGCCGCGATTGCGCGAGATGGGGCAGCGTCGCTTCGTCGGGCTCGTGCTGCAGCGCTACGACTGGGCCACTGCGCCCGGCGTACCGCGGGAGGCCTGGATCGAACAGGCGCTGGCGGGCCGCGAGGGGCCGATGACGATGCCCGCCTGGCAAGGCGAACCACAGGTGCAGGCGCACATCGCTGACCTGTACGCGTACCTTTCGGCCCGATCGCAGGGCACGCAAGGGCCGGGGCGCCCTTCGCCCTGAAGCTCCGGTCCTGTCGGCCGCTGGGGCGAGGGCCCGGGGCGGCATGCCTGTTGCTGCTTCAGGCCATGGACCAGCTGGCCCTGTTCGATCAGCCCGGCCTCGCGCCCGGCAGCCTGCCCGAGGGCGCGGCCTACGAGCCCGGCTTCCTCGACGCCGACGAGGAGCAGAGCCTCGTCGAGCTCATCGGCACGCTGCCACTCGCGCAGGCGACCTACAAGTCCTACACCGCCCGGCGCCGAGTGATCAGCTTCGGCGGCTCCTTCGACTACGACGCCAATCGCCTGCGTCCCGGCGCGCCGCTGATCGAGGCGCTGCATCCCTTGCGCGAGCGCGTCGCCGCCTGGCTGGGCGTGGCGCCTGAGCAGCTCGCCCACGTGCTGGTGGCCGAGTACGCGCCGGGCACGCCGCTGGGCTGGCATCGCGACGTGCCGGATTTCGAGGACGTCGCAGGCGTCTCGCTGGGGGCCGATGCCGTGCTGCGGTTCCGCCCCTGGCCGCCGACCTCGCCGAAGAAGGCAGACGTGCTGAAGCTCGTCGTGCAGCGGCGCTCGGTCTACGCCCTGCGCGGCCCGGCCCGATGGGCCTGGCAGCACAGCGTGGCGCCGGTGGCGGAGCTTCGCTGGTCGATCACCTTCCGCACCCTGCGTGCGAAAGGCGGGCGGAGCCCTCGCTAGACCAGCGCGCCGGCCGTCTCCTGCATCCGCGCGCTCACTTCTCCGAGGTGATGCAGCGTGTCGCCGAACTGCATCTCGATCATCGTCAGCCGCTTGAAGTAGTGGCTGGCGATGTATTCGTCGGTGACGCCGATGCCGCCGTGAAGCTGGATGCACTGCTGGCCGACGAAGCGGGCGGAGTGGCCGATCTGCACCTTGGCCTGGGCGATGGCCTGGCGGCGGCGCGGCTCCGGATCCTGCAGTCGAAGGGTGGCGTAGTAGCTCATCGAGCGAGCCAGCTCCAGCTGCATCTTCACGTCCGCGATCCGGTGGCGCAGCGCCTGGAAGCTCGCGAGCGTCTGGCCGAACTGCTTGCGGGTGTTCATGTAGTCGACCGTGATGGCGACCAGCTTGTCCATCACGCCGACCGCCTCGGCGCAGAGCGCGGCGATGCCGGCGTCGATGCCGGCCTGCAGCGCGGCCAGGCCGTCTTCGGTGATCAGCGCGGCGGGCGCCTCGGCCAGCGTGAGCTCCGCGGCGCGCCCGCCGTCCTGGGTGGCGTAGCCGCGCACGGTGACCCCGGCCGCGCCGCGCTCGACGAGGAACAGCGCGATGCCGGTGTCGTCGTCATCCCCACCGCCGACGTTGGCCGGAACGATGAAGGCCCCGGCTTCGTCGCCGGCCGGGACCACGCTCTTGACGCCCGTCAGCCGGTACGAACCATCGGCCTGCGCCGCGGCGCGCGTCGAAACGCGGTCGAGGTGGTAGCGGGCCCCCCGCTCCTGGTGGGCCAGCACCACCAGCGCGGAGGCGTCAGCGATCTTTGGCAACCACTCGGCCTGCAGCGCCTCGGGTGCGGCCTTCAGCAGGGCCGGCGCCATCAGTGCGCCCTGCGCCAGCGGCGCGTTCACCAGGCCTCGGCCGAGTTCCTCCATCACCACCATGGCCTCGACCGGGCCGAAGCCCATGCCGCCGTGCGCCTCGGGCACCGCCAGCGCCGTCAGGCCCAGCTCGGCGAGTTCGTTGTAGACGTCTCGCGTGGCGCCGCCGGCCTTGGCGATCTGATGGCGGCGCTCGAACGAGAAGCCCTTGTCGACCCAGCGGGCCACCGCGTCGCGCAGCGAGACCTGGTCGTCGGAGAAATCGAAATCCATGGTCAGGACCCCAGCACGGTTTGGGAGACGATGTTGCGTTGCACCTCGTTGCTGCCGCCGTAGATCGTCGTCTTGCGGAAGTTGAAGAAGGTGCTCGCGAGCGGGGCGCAATGCGCCGCGCCGCCCGGCCAGGCGCCGCCCAGGGCCTGGTCGCCCTGCCAGCCGGCCTCCATCGCCTCGTGGATGTAGGGCCAGGCGAAAGGCCCGGCAGCCTGCATCATCAGCTCGGTGTAGCGCTGCTGGATCTCGCTGCCGCGGATCTTGAGCAGTCCCGCGACATCCAGGCTGTGCTTGCCGCTGCGCTCGGCGCTGGCCACGCGCAGCACCATCATCTCCAGCGCGACGATGTCGACCTCCAGCAGCGCGATCTGGTCGCGAAAGCGCAGGTCGTCCCACACGCCTTCGGCCTTGGCGATGCGCTTGAGCCGCTCCAGCTCGCGCTTGGCGCGGTTCACGTCCGCGATGTTGGTGCGCTCGTGGGCCAGCAGGTGCTTGGCGTACGTCCAGCCCTTGTTCTCCTCGCCGACCAGGTTCCCGGCCGGCACCTCGACGTTGTCGAAGAAGACTTCGTTCACCTCGTGCTCGCCGTCGAGCATGATGATGGGCCGCACGGTGACGCCGGGCGACTTCATGTCGATCAGCAGGAAGCTGATGCCGGTCTGCGGCTTGCCCTCGGTCGAGGTGCGCACCAGGCAGAAGATCCACTCGCCGTACTGGCCGAGCGTCGTCCAGGTCTTCTGGCCGTTGACGATGTACTTGTCGCCCACCCGCTCGGCGCGGGTCTTGAGCGATGCGAGGTCGGAGCCCGAGCCCGGCTCGGAGTAGCCCTGGCTCCACCAGACCTCGCCCGACGCGATGCCGGGCAGGAAGCGCTTGTGCTGCTCGGGCGAGCCGAAGGTCATGATGACGGGGGCCACCATCACCGGCCCGAAGGGCACGATGCGGGGCGCTCCGGCCAGTGCGCACTCCTCTTCGAACAGGTGCTTCTGCACCGCGTTCCATCCAGGGCCGCCGAACTGCTTCGGCCATGCATAGCCGAGCCAGCCCCTGGCACCGAGGATCTTCGCCCAGCCTTGCAGGTCGTCACGCGTGAGCCGCAGGGAGGCGAAGACCTTGCGGCTCGTCTCGGCCGGCAGGTTGGCGCGCACCCAGTCGCGCACCTCGTGGCGGAAGGCCTGCTCTTCCGCGGTCAGGTTCAGGTCCATGCGGGCTTGTCTCCGGTTGAAGACAGCACACTAGCACGACCGTGCTTTTTCGCCTTGTCGCCGGAGCGACAGGGCCCGCGAGGCTATTCGACCCGCTTGACGCGGGCCGTGCGGTTGGACTGCTCGAACTCGAGGTAGAAGGCCCCCAGCGCGCCGCGCCGCACGGTGACCTTCGGGTCCATGAGGTTCATCACCGCGGTGGTGTCGTCGGTCACCTGCCAGACCTGCCCGTTGGCCAGCTTGATGCGCTCGCGCGGGCCCCAGCCCTCGAAGCGGCCGGGAATGTAGCTGCCGATCGAGGGCAGGGCGGCCTGGGTCGCCTGCGCGGCCTTGGCCTCGAAGCCGAAGCTCGCAGGATCGTGCGGCACCGCCGCCGGTGCAGCGGCCTTGGCCGTGGTTGCCGCGGAGCCGGGGGTAGGCAGCGGCAGGGCGTCGTAGCAGGCCAGGCGGCGTGCCGCATCGCTGATCGCGCGGCAGGCCTGCAGGCCGCCTTCCTCGGCCACCGCCGGGCCGCCGGCCAGTGCGCACAGGGCCAATGCGGAAAGCGCCAGGATTCGCTGGGGTGTCATCGGTCGAGGGGCCTCAGGGTTTCTTGTCCAGCCGCATCGTGTCACCTTCGCGCCGCATGTTGAAGCGCGAGAGGTAGTTGTTGCCGAGCAGGATGAAGGGCATGTCGGCCGCCACCACGCTGGCGGCGAGGTTGTACACCTCGACGTCGCCGATGCGCAGGGACGTCACGCCGACCTCGTACACCGGCACGGTGCCTCCGGCGGTGCTGGCCAGGCCGCGCCGGCCGCCGTCGTACTTCAGGCCCAGGCGCTGGGCATCGGCCACGCTCATCGAGATCATGGTCGCACCGGTGTCGACCATGAAGTTGGCGCTCTTGCCGTTGATCGTGCCGTTGGCCATGAAATGCCCGCCGGGGCCCACCGGCAGGACGATGCTGCCGCTGCCGCTGACGTCGGCGCTCCGCCCGGCCAGGCTGACCGGCGAGGCGCCCAGCCGCACGCTGACGGGCTTGCCCTCGATCAGCACCACCGCCTCGTCGGCCGCCAGCGAGCGCAGGGTGACGCCCTTGACCGTGGCGCCGACGGCCACCGTCTGCATCCGGCCGTCGATCACCAGCAGGGCCTTGTTGGCCCCCAGGGTGCCGGAAAGCTGGACGTTCTGGGCCGAGGCGCCTGCGGCGGCACTGGCCAATGCCGCGGCCGCGAGGAGAGCGATGGCGCGACGGCCGCGGGAGGGGTGCATCGAGGGTATTTCGGTCAGTCGCGGAAATTGTTGAACGACAGCGGGACTTCGGCGACTTCCTTGCGCAGCAGCGCCATCGCGGACTGCAGGTCGTCCTTCTTGGCCCCGGTGATGCGCACGGCATCGCCCTGGATGGCGGCCTGCACCTTGAGCTTGCTCTGCTTGACGAGCTGCTGGATCTTCTTGGCGGTGTCGCTGTCTATGCCGGCCTTGACCGGCACGACGAGCTTGAGCTTGTCGCCGCCGAGCTTCTCGGGCTTGCCGGTCAGGTCGAGGAAGCGCACGTCCACGTTGCGCTTGGAGAGCTTGGCCATCAGGACGTCCTTCACCTGGCCGAGCTGGAAGTCGCTGTCGGCAAAGAGGGTGAGGGTCTTGTCCTTGCCCTTGTCGGCCAGCTCGATGCGGGCATCGGAGCCCTTGAAATCGAAGCGGGTGCCGATCTCCTTGTTGGACTGCTCGGTGGCGTTGCGCAACTCCACCAGGTTGGGTTCGAGGACGGTGTCGAAGCTGGGCATGGGTCTTGGGGTCGGCGCTTGCGGGAGGATCGGCCAAAATTCTAGCCATGCAGGACCCCTCCGAGGCCATTGCCGTCGAGCACGACGCGCCCTTGCGCCAGCACAACACCTTCGGCTTGCCCGCCACCGCCCGCCGCCTGGTGCGCATCACGAATGAGGCCGACGTGCGGCGCGTGCTCGCGCATCCCCGGCTGGGCCGGGCGCCCAAGTTCGTGCTCGGCGGCGGCAGCAACGTCATCCTCACGCGCGACATGCCCGAGGTCGTGCTCAAGGTCGAGGTGCGCGGCATGCGCCTCGTGGCCGAGCGCGAGGATGCCTGGATCATCGAGGCCGGCGCCGGCGAGCGCTGGCACGATGTCGTCGAATGGACGCTGGCGCAGGGCTGGCCGGGCCTGGAGAACATGGCCCTCATCCCCGGCACGGTGGGCGCGGCGCCGGTGCAGAACATCGGCGCCTACGGCCTGGAGCTGGCGGACCGCTTCGAGTCGCTGGACACGGTCGACCTCGTCACCGGGCGCACCGTGACGCTCGACAAGGGCCAGTGCAGGTTCGCCTACCGCGAGAGCCTGTTCAAGACCGCGCTGGCCGGCAAGAGCCTGATCACGCGCGTGCGCCTGCGCCTGCCCCGGCCCTGGATCCCGGTGCTGGGCTACCTCGACCTCGAGCGCAAGATGGCCGAGACCGGCAACACGCATCCGGACCCGCGCACCATCTTCGACTGGGTCTGCGCCATCCGGCGCGCCAAGCTGCCCGATCCGGCCGAGATCGGCAACGTGGGCAGCTTCTTCAAGAACCCGATGGTCAGCCCCGAGCAGTGCCGGGACATCATCACCCGCGACCCCCACGTGGTGCACTACCCGATGGCCGACGGCCAGTTCAAGCTCGCCGCCGGCTGGCTCATCGACGCCTGCGGCTGGAAGGGCAAGGCCATAGGCCACGCCGGCGTCTACGAGAAGCAGGCGCTGGTGCTCATCAACAAGGGCGGTGCGATCGGCTCGGAGGTGGTGACCCTGGCGCGGGCCATCCAGGAGAGCGTCTACGGGCGCTTCGGCATCCGGCTGGAGCCGGAGCCGGTGATTGTCTGAGAGTTGAAGACTCTCAGACGATCACCGGCGGCAGTCATGCAGCTCCCGCGGGCCCCCTCCGGGAAGGGGCTCCAGCGAGGGCGACGACACCTCCCAGCCCTCCTCCGGGAGGAGGGCTCCAGTCAGAGGGAGGGACGGGAACCGTTGTGCGCTGGTGTCGGGGCGGTCTGCTACGCCAGCAATTCGAGCTTGCGGCAGAGGGTCTGGGTGCGCGTCCAGGCTCGGCCCAGGGCTTCGGAGGCGGCGCGGGCATCGGCAGGTGTCCACGGAACGGCGTGATGCTCGATGGCCTCGGCCTGGCCGGCGAGCAGCGCGCAGGCCATCAGCTGGGCGGCACCCTTGAAGCGGTGGGCCAGCTCGGGCAGGGCGGCTGAGTCCACCCTGGCCAGTCCGGCCTGCAGCTGGGAGTAGGCGTGGCTCGTGTCGGCAAAGAAGTCGGCGAAGAGCGGGCGTACGCCGGCCGCGGTCAGCAGGCCGCAAAGCTCGCCCAGGGCGTGGAGGTCCAGCGCCTGCGTGCTGGCGGCGGCCGGGCCGGCAGAGGACTCGGTGGAAGCGGGCGGCTCGATCCGCTCGGCGGCATGCCGCGCCGCCAGCAGCGGCGGCGACCCTGTCGGCGCGGGGCCGGGGCGGCCGAACAGGTCCAGCAGCACCGCGTCGAGCGCAGGCGTCTGGAAGGGCTTGGTGAGGTGGGCGTCGGCGCCGGCTTCGTGCATGCGCTCGCGCGTGGTGTCGAAGACGTCTGCGGTGACCGCGATGATCTTCACGCCGCCCAGGGGCAGCGGCTTGGCGCGCAGTGCGCGGGTGGCGCTCAGGCCGTCGACCACGGGCATGTGGACGTCCATCAGGACCAGGTCCGGCGGGTGCCGTTCGGCTTCGGCCAGGGCGGCGGCGCCGTTGTCGGCAAAGCGCACGCGGTGCCCGGCTCGCTCGAGCAGCGTGCCGAGGTATTGGCGGTTGACCGCGTGGTCCTCGGCGACCAGCACGTCCAGGGGCCGCGGAAGATGCCTTTGCTCGCGCACGGCGGTGGCGGGCGTCTCTCGGGCCAGGCCTTCCGGCAGGACCTCCAGCGGCACCTCGAGGCTGAAGGTGCTGCCGGCGCCCGGGCGGCTGTCGACGCGGATGTCCCCGCCCATCAGGCGTGCCAGCCCGCGCGAGATCTCCAGGCCCAGCCCGGCGCCGCCGTGGGTGCGGGTCACGCTGGCGTCGACCTGCATGAAGCGCTCGAACAGCAGCTTGCGAGTGTCCACGTCGATTCCGATGCCGGTGTCGCGCACGCGAAAGGCGAGCCACGTCCTGCCCTCGGGCGCCGTGGTGGCGCCATCGGCCGGGGCGCCGGGCCCGACGACCAGGCTCACTTCGCCCTCGTCGGTGAACTTGATGGCGTTGGAGAGCAGGTTGAACAGCACCTGCTTGATGCGGGTGGCGTCGGCGCGGACGAGCTGCGGCGTGCCCGGCGCGATGTGCAGCGTCAGCGCGAGTTCCTTGGCCTCGGCGGCGGGCGCCATCACGGTGTGCACGGCCTGCACCAGCGCCGGCAGGTCCACGGGTGCCATGTGCAGGGCCAGCCTTCCACCCTCCAGCCGCGAAACGTCGAGGATGTCGTTCAGCAGGGACAGCAGGTGCTCGGTCGACTCGCGGGCCGTGCGCAGGGTGCGGCGCTGCGCGGCGTCCAGGGGGCTGTCGTCCAGCAGGCCGAGCATGCCCAGCACGCCGTTGAAGGGCGTGCGCAGCTCGTGGCTCATGTTGGCCAGGAACACGCTCTTGCTCTGGTTGGCGACCTCGGCCGCGGTGCGCGCCGCATCGAGCCGCCCCGCCAGCTCGGCCAGCTCGACCTGCCTGCGCGACGCGGCCCGCAGCTGCTGGACCAGCAGCAGCGCGAAGCCGAGGGTGACGACGCTCTGGAGCAGGATCAGCGCGAAGCTGGTGTGCTGATGCTCACGCAGCGCGCGGTCTCGCTGGGCGCTGCGCTGCACCGTGAACTGGCTGGCCAGCAGCGACAGCTCGTGCACGGGTGCCACCAGCTGGTCGGCCTCGGCACGCAGCGAGGCGATGGCTTGCGGGCTGGCCGGCGTGCGCGCCTCGTCCGACAGCAGCGGGTCGGCGTGGCGCACGAACTGGTCGAGCAGGTGCAGCGTTGCCAGGTGCTGTGGCGTGCCGGGCAACGCCGCGTGCACGCGCTGCGGATCGACCAGGGCAATGCGGCTGACGAAGATCTCGTAGCGTTCTCGAGCCCGCGCCAGGGCCTCGGGCGCTACGCGCGGCGCGTTGGCCGGCAGGTTCTGCAGCGCATCCTGCAGCGCGTGGAACTCGGTCTCGAGCTGGAAGAAGCTCCAGGTGATGTTGTTGTCGGCCAGCGATTCGGCCTGGTTGATCAGGCCGTCCAGGCGGGATTGCAGCCAGATCGTGGCGGCGAACACGGCCACCAGCACGGCGCCGACGAAGCCCAGCAGCTGCCGGCCGGCGAGGTCGCGCCAGCGGGATGGCGCGCCTTGCGGCGCAGGGCCTGCCGTGCTCACGGCTGGACGATCAGGCTGCGCAGCTGCCAGGCCGAGCGGGCGTAGTAGCGCTCGGAGTGCAGGCGCGCGTCGGCGTCGAAGGGATAGACGACGAACAGCGGGCCCTTGTCGCGCACTCGCATCGGCTCGCCGTTGAGCAGGCGGGCGAGCAGGACGTCGAACTGGCGGGTGTCCTCGACCGGGATCTCGCAGCGGTAGTTGTTCAGGGCGACGGCCACCAGCGTGGTGCCGCTGGCGCCGGCCTCTGCCAGCACGTCTCGCAGCAGGGGGCCGGTGAAGGTCTGCTCGCCCTGGTGCCAGGGCGTGTGGGTCACGAGCCGGTGCTGCGGCAGGGCCGCCAGCATGTCCATGTCGAAATCGGCCTGGCGGCCCGCGTTGCTGCGCGTGATCTGGCCGGTGATGGACAGCACCACCTTGTTCCGCGGCGCGGCCAACGGCCTGGCCGCCGGGACCTGCGCCGCCGAGCCCACCGCCCAGCCGGCGAGGCCGGCCAGGAACAGGCGGCGGTTCGGCAGGGCAACGGTCATGGCGAGGCTGGCAAAGCCCTGATTTTAGGCGGCCCCGCTCCCGGCCGCGGAGGGCGCATGTCACGCCGGCGACAAGCGGCCCCCGGGTGGGTCCGGTAGCGTCGTCCCGGTCGCCGGGCTATACCGGCGCCATCGCCCGTCCACCATCCGCCCGCCGCCATGATCCCTGCCCACCGCCCGCACCTGAAGCACTGGCCCCGCCGCCTGCCGCTGGAGCTGACCATCCCCGAGACCACGCTGTGGTTCAACCTGGAAGTCTCCGCGGCGCGCTATCCGCACAAGCCGGTGACCTGGTTCCTGGGCCAGGCCATGACCTACGGCGAGCTGAAGGCCCGGGCCGAGGCGCTGGCCGGCTGGTTGCAGGCGCGGGGCGTGGGCCGGGGCGACCGGGTGGCCCTGTTCCTGCAGAACTGCCCGCAGTTCCTGGTCGCCTTCTACGCGGTGATGCGGGCCGATGCGGTGGTGGTGCCGGTCAACCCCATGAACCGCGCCGACGAGTTCGGCCACTACATCACCGACCCCGGGACGAAAGTGGTCATCTGCGCGGCGGACCTGGCCGGCATCGTGGCCGAGGCCGACGCCCGCCTGCCCGAGGGCCAGCGGCTGAAGGCGATGGTGGTGACCCGCTATGCGGACATGCTGCCAGAAGCCCTCGCGCCCGAGCTGACCCCGCAGCCCGCCATCGAGCAATGGCTGCGCGCCGATCCGCCTCTGCCGGCGGGCGCCGTCCGCTGGGTGGACGCGCTGGCCCAGGGCCTGGCGCCGGCCGGCCCGCCGCAGGCTCGGCCGGACGACCTGGCGCTGCTGCCCTACACCTCGGGGACCACCGGCCTGCCCAAGGGCTGCATCCACACCCATCGCACGCTGCTGCCCAATGCCGTGGGCGGGGCGCTGTGGGGCTACGCGAGCGCCGAGTCCATCAGCCTGGCCGTGGTGCCCATGTTCCACATCACCGGGATGATGTACGGCGTGATCGGCTCCGTGATGTGCGGCCTCACCATGGTGCTGCTGCCACGCTGGGACCGCGAGCTCGCGGGGCGGATGATCTCGCACTACAGGGTCACGCACTGGACCTGCATCCCGACGATGATCATCGACCTGTTCGCGAGCCCGAACTACCGGCAGTTCGACCTCTCGAGCCTGGTCTACCTCTCGGGCGGCGGCGCGGCAATGCCGCAGGCCGTGGCGCAGCGACTGCTCGACGAGTTCGGCCTCGCCTTCGCCGAGGGCTACGGCCTGACCGAGACGGCCGCGCCGAGCCATGCCAACCCGCCCGAGCGCGCCAAGCTGCAGTGCCTGGGCATGCCGATCTTCGGCGTCGACTCGATCATCGTCGACCCCGAGACGCTGCAGGAGCTGCCGCCCGGCGAGGTGGGCGAGATCGTGACCAGCGGGCCCATGGTCTTCCAGGGCTACTGGAAGCATCCCGAAGCCACCGAGGCCGCCTTCATCGAGATGAACGGGCGGCGCTACTTCCGCACCGGCGATCTGGGCCGCATGGACGAGGACGGCTACTTCTTCATCACCGATCGCCTCAAGCGCATGATCAACGCCAGCGGCTACAAGGTCTGGCCCTCGGAGGTGGAGCTGCTGCTCTACGGCCACCCCGCGGTCGCCGAGGCCTGCGTGATCGCGGCCAAGGACGAATACCGCGGCGAGACCGTCAAGGCCATCGTCGTGCTGCGGGCCGAGGCCAAGGGAAAGGTCAGCGAAGACGAAGTCATCGCCTGGGCGCGCGAGCACATGGCCGCCTACAAGGTGCCGCGGATCGTCCAGTTCGCCGACACCCTGCCCAAGTCCGGCTCGGGCAAGGTGATGTGGCGGCTGCTGCAGGAGGCCGAGAACCGCTGACCTCCTGCGGCTGCCTCAGCGCTGCTGCCCGGGTCCGTCGACGATGCCTTCGATCGTGACGTAGCCCACCGCCGAGCTGAAGCGGTCGTTGTAGTTGGCGCGCACCAGCGGATCGAGCACCGGCTTCACGATGTCGTGCAGCGGCGTCTCCCAGTCACCGGCGTGCTGGAAGTTGCTCATGATGTAGTTGAAGCCGTGCACCGAGTCGACGGCGTGCAGGCCGGTCGATTCCGCACCCGAGGGCGTCGAGAGGATGCGCGAGAGCTTCTTCGTGTCGACGTTGTACGCCCACAGGAAGTTGTTGACGTGGTTGCCGCTGTCCTCGCCGATGAACAGGGTGCGCAGCTTCTCCGAGAACTTGAGGTTGTCCGGGTTGCCGAGCTTGTCGGGGTTGGCGCTGTTGCCGAGCGCGTCCCGCACCGGCAGGTCCTGGCCGACCAGCTCCGCAGGCGCGGCCATGTCGACCGGCACCCATTCGCTGGCGATGGGCGCGCCGGCCATGGTGGTCTGGCCGCCGCGCAGGTTCATGGCATACACGGCGCCCGCGACCGGACCCTGGACGTGGATGTCGGTCGTGCCGTCGACCATGGACTTGTAGATGTAGCTCATCGCCACGTAGGCGACCTTGTCCGCCGCGTTGACGGTGGTGCCTTCCCACTTGGTGAAGCCCATCGACGCGCCGACGCAGGCGGCATAGCGATGCGTCTCGAGGAAGGCCGCGGCCTTCTCCATGCCCGGCACCACCTTGACCCAGTTGACCTTGCCGTTGAACCAGATCCTGGTGAAGCTGGAGTCGTTCGGGTCGGTGGTCCGCACGTCCATGATGTCCGCCGCAGAGAGCGTGTCGGCCATCGCCTCGATCTCGTCGCTGGTGGCGTGGCCGAGTTCGATCCACTTCAGGGTGCCGGAGCCGGGGCCTTCGCCCGACGTCTGCGTCCACTTGGCGACGTACAGCGTGCCGGAGGAGAGATCGGCCGGCCGGTCGGCGACGAACATGAAGGCGCCGCCGTTGGTGGCGTCGTCGCCCATGAGCACGGTGCGCTGGTCGGGGCACACGTGGACCAGCTCGTGCGAGATGCGGCCCAGGCAGTAGTGCTTCCTGATGGTGCCCGTGCCGTCCGGATGCACGGTGACCTCTGGCAGGTGGCCGTAGTGGTAAGGCTTGGCGGTGCTCGCGTTGCCGTAGAGGTTCTGGCTGAAGGCCTGCAGCTGGGTGTTGACCGCCAGCGTCGCGTCCGGCTCGTACTCTTCGCTCGACAGGTGGGTGTTCCACGGCGAAAGGCTGGCACCGCAGGTGATCCAGAGGCCGTGCGCCGGGGCGGTGTCGACGTTGTGGTAGCTGACCAGCGAGAGCTTGCCGGTGAGCTGGTTCTGGTCCAGCGTGAGGACGGCGATGGGCGAGGGCAGCAGGCCGTACATCGAGTCGCCGTGGACGTTGCGGCTGGTGTACTCGAACTGCACGACCGCGAAGACGCGGTGGTGGCCGGGTCGCTGCGAACGCGCGCCGCGCAGGGTGATCAGCGAGGTGCCATCGGGGCAGTCGCTGAAGAACTGGCGCTGGTCGGCAGACGTGAGATCGCGGATCGGCTGGCCGTGGATGTCGACGTAGCCGCCGGCCAGGATGGAGCCGCCGCCGGTGGCGGGCACCATCGAGCCGGTCAGGAAGAAGGTCTCGTAGCCGAGCCTGAAGGTCACCGCGCCCGGCGCATGGGCGGGGCCGACCTTGAGAGTCGAGGCGACCCAGGTCGTCGCCATCTGGGCGGGGTTGTCCAGCGAAGGCGCGGCCATCGCGCCGAAGCTGTATTTGAGCTTCACGGGCGCCGCTTCGGCGCCGAGCGGCCAGGCGGCCATCGTGGAGGCCAGCGGCAGCATGGGCGCGCCGGCGAAGAGTTGGAGCGCGCGGCGGCGCGAGACGGGGGTAGGTGCGGACATCGACTTCTCCGGCAGGTTGGCTTCGGACAAGCCGGGCACCTTAGGCGCCGTCGATGACAGCTTCGTGATACCCGCCGGAGGGCTGCGTGCTCAGAACAGGGATTGCCCCGTCAGCGTGGTGAAGCGCTCCAGCGCCTGGCTGCCGGCCAGCGAGTTGCCGGAGGGCTCGAGCTCGGGCGACCAGACGCAGACGCCGAGCCGGCCGGGAATGTGGCCGACGATGCCTCCTCCCACGCCGCTCTTGCAGGGGATGCCGACCCGGTAGGCGAAGTCGCCCGCGGCGTCGTAGGTGCCGCAGGTGAGCATCAGGGCGGAGAGCCGCTTGGCCGAGCTCTCGTCGACGATGCGCTCGCCCGTCCACGGGTTGACGCCGCCGTTGGCGAGGAAGGCGACGGCGCGGGCCAGATCCACCGCGTCCATGCGGATCGCGCAATGGCGGCAGTAGGCCTCCATCACGTCCTCGACCGGGTTGACGAGGTTGCCGAAGCTGCGCATGAAATTCGCCATGGCGCGGTTGCGAAAGCCGCTGGCCAGCTCGCTGCGCGCCACCCGGTCGTCGTACTGGAGGGTGGCGTTGCCCGACAGGCGGCGCACGAACTCCACCAGGGCCGTTTCCGGATTGACGAAGCGCGAGCAGAGCACGTCGGTGACGACCAGGGCGCCGGCGTTGATGAAGGGATTGCGGGGTTTGCCCTGCTCCGTCTCGAGCTGCACCAGCGAATTGAAGGCCGAGCCCGAAGGCTCGCGCCCGACCCGCTCCCACAGCGCGTCGCCCATGCACTGGAAGGCCAGGGTGAGCGAGAAGAGCTTGGAGACCGACTGGATCGAGAAGGGGGTGCGCGCTTCGCCGCACGAATGGACCGTGCCGTCCAGCGTGACCACCGCCATGCCGAACTGGTCGCCGCGAACCTTGGCCAGCTCGGGGATGTAGCTCGCGACCTGCCCCTGGCCGAGCAGGGGCCGGACTTCGGCGTGGATCCTGTCGACGACGGCCTGATAGTCCACGTCCTCGGGCAGGCCTAACGTCCGAGTTGTTGCCACAGGTACGCGAACTCCAGCGCCTGCCGATCGGCGCGCTGCGCGTTGTCGGCCGCCGCCCCGTGGCCGCCCTCGATGTTCTCGTAGTACAGCACCGGGTGCCCCTGGTCCATCAGCCGCGCCGTCATCTTGCGGGCGTGGGCCGGGTGGACCCGGTCGTCGCGCGTGCTGGTGATGATCAGCGGCTTGGGGTACTTCACGCCCGGCTTCACGTTCTGGTAGGGGCTGTACTTCGAGATCCAGGCCCACTCCTCGGGGACGTCGGGGTTGCCGTACTCGGCCATCCAGCTCGCGCCGGCCAGCAGCTGGTTGAAGCGCCGCATGTCCAGCAGCGGCACCTGGCAGACCACGGCGTTGAAGAGATCCGGCCGCTGCACCATCACCGCGCCCACCAACAGGCCGCCATTGCTGCCGCCCTCGATGCCGAGGTGGCGCGGTTCGGTCACCTTGGTGGCGATCAGGTCCTCGGCCACGGCGATGAAGTCGTCGTAGCTCTTCTGCTTGTTCTGCTTGATGGCGGCCTGGTGCCACGCCGGGCCGAACTCGCCACCGCCGCGGATGTTGGCCACCACCGCCACGCCGCCCTTGGTGTACCAGCCGGTGCCCCAGGCGCCCGAGTAGAACGGGTTCATCGGCACCTCGAAGCCGCCGTAGCCGTACAGCAGCGTCGGGTTGCTGCCATCGGCCTTCGCGCCCTGGGGCCAGATGACGAAGTAGGGCACCTTGGTGCCGTCCTTCGAGGTGGCGAAGCGCTGCTCCACGCGCATGCCGGTCGCGTCGAAGAATGCCGGGCGGGCCTTCAGCTTCTCGAGCGTGTCGGTGGCGGTGCTGCCCAGCGACAGCGTGTCCGGCGTGAGGAAGTCGGTGTAGCTGGCAAAGAAGTACTCGCCCATCGGGTCGTCGGCGACCTGTGGGTCGTGCAGGCCGGTGACCTGCAGCGTGCCGGGGTAGGGCGCCGCGATGTCCTTCTTCGACCAGCGGCCGTCCTTCTCCTGGTGCCACGCCTCGGCCTTGCCGGCGACGTTGTCCAGCACGTTCAGCAGCACCTGGCTGCGGGTGAAGGAGTAGCCGGCCAGCGAGCGGGTGGGCGTCGGGGTGAACAGGGCGGTCAGCTTGCGCTCGCCCTTCAGGTAGGCCGCGGCGTCGGCCACCAGCAGCGAGCCGGCGGGCCAGGTGCGGCCGGCGACGGTCCAGTCCTTGCGCAGCTCGATCAGCACGTGCTCGCGCCAGAAGCCGAGCTGGGCGTCCATCGGCTTGTCGATCGTGATGGCGCGGTCGCCCTGCCACAGCGCCACCTCGCTGGTGAAGAAATCCGGCGAGCGGCCGAAGACGACGCGCTCGAAGCCGGGCGTGTGGTCGACGCTGGCGTAGGCCGAGACGTCGGCCTGCTTGCCTTCGTAGACGGTGACGGCCTGAGCCAGCGGGGTGCCGCGCTTCCAGCGCTTGATGACGCGCGGATAGCCCGAGTCGGTGAGCGAGCCGGGCCCGAAGTCGGTGCCGACGAAGAGGGTGTTCTCGTCCAGCCAGGCGAGGTCGCTCTTGGCCTCGGGCAGGGTGAAGCCGCCGGCGACGAAGCTGCGCGTGGCGATGTCGAACTCGCGGACCACGGTGGCATCGGCGCCGCCCCGCGAAAGGGCGATCAGGCAGCGCGTGGACTTGCCGCCCAGGCAGTTGGCATTTGCCCAGACCCAGTTCTCTTTCTCGGCCTTGGCCAGGGCGTCGAGGTCGAGCAGGACCTCCCAGGCGGGTTCGGCCTTGCGGTACTCGGCCAGCGTGGCGCGGCGCCACAGGCCGCGCGGATGCTCTTCGTCACGCCAGAAGTTGTAGAGCCAGTCGCCGCGCCGCGTGGCCGTCGGGATGCTCTGCCTGGAGTCGAGGATCTCCTTGAACTTCTTGCGGTTCGATTCGAAGTCGGGATGCGCCTCCAGCAGCGGGCGCGAGGCGGCGTTGCGCTCGCGGACCCACGCCAGCGCGCGTTCGC
>CAMLGG010000012.1 GCA_946479475.1 uncultured Ideonella sp.
GGCCGTAATAACTTGCCCCGAGGCCATTCCTAGGATGGGCCCGTTCGAGCGCACAGGCCTGTGCGCCGGACAGACCAGGGAGTTTGGTCTCGCAGACGGTGTTGCCTTGAAAGGGCTCAGTGACATGACAAAGCGCGTTCGATCCATCCGACCCTCCCTTCCACCCAGGCTGTGGCGTCTTGCCGCCTGGAGCGTCCTGTCCTCCTGCGGTGCCGGTGCACTGGCCGCCACGGGCGACGGCGGCCTGGCCGACCCCAACATCACCTACGTCGGGCGGTGGGACAAGAGCGACAGCACCCAGTACACCAGCCATTGGGACGGGACCTACCTGACCACCCGGTTCACCGGCAGGAACGTCTCGGTGAAGCTGGGCGGCGCGATGGGCTTCAAGGCCGTGATCGACGGGGTGATCACCATGCACTGGGGATGGGCCGGCACGGTCCCGCTCACCAAGACGCCGCTGGCCAGCGACGGCCCCCACACGCTGCAGATCGTGGCCGACTACGACGACCGCGAAGTGCCGTTCCAGGGCCTGGTGCTGGATGCCGGCGCGACCACGCTGCCGTTCGGTTCGCGCCCCTTGATCGAGTTCATCGGCGATTCGATCACGGCCGGGCAAGGCGGGTCCGAATGGGCGCTCACCGACTACGCCTGGCTGACGGGCGAGCAGCTGGGCGTGCACCACACGCAGATCGCCTGGGCGGGCATCACCTTGTCCGACGGCTACCACTACTCGACCAACGAGTGGCCCGGGATGGAGTCGATGTACTTCAGGGCCTGGGCCGTCAACCGCTGCTACAACGTGCAGTGCACGCCTGACGCCAGCCACCCGACGCCCAATCCGGCCTGGGACTTCTCGAAGTACAGCCCGAAGATCATCGTCATCAACCTGGGCACGAACGACTGGGGCGTGGGGGAGCCCGGGAGCCTCTTCAGGGACAGGTACTCGGGCTTCCTGGCGAACGTGCGGGCCAAGCATCCCGACGCCGAGATCTTCGTGCTTCGCACGTTCAACGGCTATCTCGCGCAGGAGACCCAGACCGCAGTGGCCGAACGCGTGAGCGCCGGTGACACCAGGCTGCACTATGTCGACACCTCGGGCTGGCTGATCCCCCACCCGTCCGCCGATTTCGTCGACCTGTACCATCCGAACGACCTGGGCTACCGGAAGGTCAAGGACCGTCTCGTCCCCATCCTGCAGCCGTATCTGGCCGGCACGGCGCTGGCCAACGACACCCAGTTCAAGTTCGACAGCGTGGCGAACTGGCCCTACGGTTCGCAAAGCGGCGCCGACCAGGGCGACAACCACTGGTCGGACGTCACCAACGCCTCCTACCAGGTGCCCTTCAGCGGGACGCAGGTCAAGCTTTACGGCGCGCGTGCGCCGCAGCATGGCATCGCGGCGGTTTCCATCGACGGTGGGGCGGAGACGAACGTCGACACCTATTCGGCTACCCGCGCCGACGGCGCGCTGCTCTGGAGCAGCCCGGTGCTGCCGGGAGGGACGCATTCGCTGAAGGTGCGGGTCACCGGGATGAGGAACGTCGCCGCGAGCGGTTCCTACGTCACGGCCGACCGCGTCGACATCGCCAACGGCGGATTGAACCTGCTGAGCAATCCCGGCTTCGAGAGCGGACTGAGCGGCTGGTCGACCTGGCCGGCGGGATCATCCCAGGCCTACACCGATGTGTGGGGGCCGCACTCGGGGACGTCCGACCTGGTGCAATGGAGCTCCAGCCCCTACCAGGTCGCCACCTACCAGGCACTGTCAGGCTTGACCAACGGCTTGTACACCGTGAGAGCCTGGGTGAAGGGCAGCGGGGGCCAGCAGCTGTACGTCAAGAACTTCGGCGGCCCCCAGCGGACGGCTTACCTGACCGCCTCGGACTCGTTCCGGGAGGTCGTCATCGGCAACGTCAACGTGACCAATGGGTATGCCGAAGTGGGCTTCTGGACGGACGATCCGGCGGGCGGCCAGTGGCTGATTGCCGACGACGTCTCGTTCTACAGGCAATAGCAGTCGAGGCAGCCGCATCCCGCCACGGGATGCGGCTGCACGCGCCATCGGCGCGTCAGGGGCGGATCAGCGGCCGGCTTCCACGCCGGCCGACGTGGCCGCCTCGCCTTCCTCGAGCTTGGCCACGAAGCGGTAGCCCACGCGGTGGTGCGTGCGGATGATCTGCCCTTTGGCGTCTTCCAGCACGCTGCGGATGCGGTTGATGGCGACCGTGAGCGAGCTGGGCTGCACGATCCGCCGGCCCCAGATCGCGTCGAGCAGTTCGTCGATCGGGAGCACGCGCTCCCGGTGCTCGATCAGGTAGACGAGCAGGTCGAAGGGGCGCGGCTGGATTTCCCGCTGGCAGCCGTTGACGAGCACCTCGCGCGATGCGGGCCTCACCTCGCACCGCCCGAAGCGCAGGCCCGGCCTTGCCGCGTGGCGCGCAGCGGAGCCCGTCACGACGGCGTGGTCGTGCCGGGCCTCGGGGGAAGCGCCTGGGGTGATCTGGAGCATGGGAACCTCGTGTACGGCTGAGAGGGGGAGGGGGCCTGCGGGGATCAGGGGACGGCCAGCGCGGCGCTGCGTGGCCTGGCCAGCGTCGCGCCGGGAATGAACTCGGTTGGCAGGACGATGTTGGGCGGACGCCGCGTCTCGGGCCCGCCGTGGCGCGACTCGATCTGCGAGACGAGGATCTCGGCCGCCTGGCCGCCCAGTTGCTCCAGCGGCTGTCGCACGGTGGCCAGGCGCGAGGTGCGCGCCAGCAGGGTGTTGTCGAAGCCCACGACCGAGACATCGTCCGGCACGCGCAGCCCGCGGCTGACGAGCGCATCGATGCAGCCCAGGGCCATCGCGTCGCTGCCGGCGAACACCGCCTCGGGCAGCGGCTGGCCACGGTGGCCCTCCAGCCAGGCGTCCATGGCGCGGCGCCCGCCCTCGAAGGTGAACGCTTCGCGCACCACGTGGTCCTCGGCCGGCGGGTGATCTGCCTCGGCATGGGCTCGCAGGTAGCCCGCGAGTCGCCGGTCGGCGCCGGTCGAGCCCACGGGGCCGCCCACGTGCAGGATCCGCCTGTGCCCCAGCGCCAGCAGCCGGCGAACCGCGTCGCAGGCGCCGATCTCGTCGTCCGGCTCCAGGTTCACGACGCCGGCGATCAGGTGGTTGGCGTGGATGGAAACGACGGGGGTATGGGCGGGCAGCCAGGTGGAAGGCTCGTCCCGCAGCATGGGCGCCACCAGGATGAGGCCGTCTATTCGGCCGTCGCAGAATCCGGCGATTCGCTGCGCGGCGTCGTCCCAGCCGTTCAGCATGAAGACCGTGGTGGTCTGGCCGGCCGCGGCCGCGGCCTGCAGCACGCCGTTGAAAAGCTCCAGGAAGTACAGGTTGGGCTCGCTGCCCAGCAAGGTGGCTGCGATGCCGATCGTGTTCATGCGTCGCGAGGCGAGGGCTCGCGCGCCCTCATCACGCCGGTAACGCAACTCGCGGGCCGCTGCCAGCACGCGGCTGCGGGTCTCTTCGGAGATCGACGTGGTGGTGCGCGCGCCGTTGAGCACGGCGGAGGCGGCCATGGCCGAAACGCCCGCTGCGCGGCCCACGTCGGCCAGGGTGGCAGCCTTCTCGCGTCGATGGCGGGGGGCGGGGTCGGTCATCGGAGGGCAGCCAGGTCAGTTGTCAAGGGTGTATTTTCGTGACATTTATCGCTAAATTGAAGCGTGTTCCCGTAGAAGAATCGCCATTGCCCGGATTTTAGTTCGCCGCTCGAACGAATGCCCTGGGGCTTACCCGGAACCTCGGCGGGCGCTCGCAGGCGACTCATTCTCGCGTTTCGGCCGGCGCGAACATCTTTCGCAGCAGGCTGGGCCCGGTGCTTCGCAGGCGACTGTAGGCATGCGAGCCGGGCGTGCTGAACTCGACCTCCGTGCCGGTACCCGGCGCGCTGCGGATGCTGAGCCTGCCGCCGGCGAGCTCGGCGCGCTCGCGCATCCCGCGCAGGCCGAAGTGGCCGTCCTTCTCGCCGGTGCGCAGCACCTCGGGGTCTACTCCCTTGCCGTCGTCGCGAACGCGCACTCGAAGCAGCCGCGGTTCATAGAGGATGGCGACTTCGATGTGCTTCGCATCGGCGTGGTGGAAGGCGTTTCGCAGCGCCTCGCCGGCAATCCGGAAGGCTTCGTCCCGCACCAGCGGGTGCAGGGCCTGCGGCGTGCCCTGCACCTCGATCCGCGCCGACGTGGCGTGTCCGCCCTGACCGGCGAGGTCCTCGGCGAGCGCCCGCAGGGAGTCGGCGATGTCGTCCGTCCGCAGCACCGAGCTTCGCAGGGCCTGCACGGTGTCGCGCCCCTCGGTGATCGCCTCGGCGACCTGGTCTATGGCCCGCCCGAGGACCTGCTTCGACTCGCGCGGGCGATCGGGCAGGAGGTTGAACGCGGCCTGGAACTGCAGCAGCAGCGCATGGAAGCGCTGCAGCAGGGTGTCGTGCAGGTCGCGGGCGATGCGGGTGCGTTCGGCCACACGCCCCTCGAGCGTCGCCTCGAACTGCCGATGCAGGCGCCGGATGCGCACGCGCAGCCAGGCTTGAAGACCGACCCATGCCCCGATGGCCAGCGCCGCCGCCGCCAGCAGGCGGAACCAGGCCGTCTGGTAGAAGGCCGGAGCGATGGTGAACCCGAGTTGCGCTCCATCCTCGTTCCACACGCCGCTGTTGTTGGCCGCCTTCACGCGGAAGCGATAACGGCCCGGCGGCAGGTTCGTGTAGGTGGCCTGGCGCCTGTCGACGACTTCCTGCCAATCGTCGTCATGCCCCTCCAGCCGGTAGCGCAAGCGTGTGCTCTTCGGGTCGGCCAAGGTGAGCGCGACGAACTCGATCGTGATGTCACGGGCCAGGGGTGGCAAGCGGAGCCCCTCGGCAACGGCGTAGGACTTCTGGTCGGCGACCAGGCTCGTGACGTGGACCGGCGGGGGCACCGGATTGAACGGCAGGTGAGCGGGGTCCACCCATTCGAGCTCGCTCCCGGCCACGAACCAGAGCCTTCCATCCTGGCCCTTGGTCACCGGAGGATTGAAGGAGGCCTGGCCACCCATCAGCACCGGTACGCCATCCGCACCATCCAGAAGCTTCGGCGACACCCGGTAGGCCGGGTCGGCGATCCAGGCCGCCAGGTCTTGGCGCGTGATGCGCACCAGGCCGCAGCCCGTGTACATCCACAGCGACCCGTCGTCGTCCGGCATCGACCATTGGATCTTGTTGCAGGGCAGGCCGTTGACGACCGAGAGCGTCGTGACGATCTCGTCCTTGATCCGGCTCAGGCCGCTTTCCTCGGTGGCCGCCCACACCGCCCCCTCGGCATCGACCCGCAGGCCCGCCACATGGCCCGGCCCCAGTCCTTGCGCGGCCGTGTAGGACGCCTCGACCCGCCCGTCCTTGAAATAGAAGACGCCGCCGTCCTCCCAGAAGGCCAGCCAGACGCCGCCCCGGTCGGCGGCCACGGCCTGGGCCTGCCGCGGCCGGCCGAAGGCGGACCACGGGACGCTTTCGACGAACCGTCCCCGGTGCAGGCGCTCCAGGCCGCGGTTGCCGGACAGCCAGAGGTTGCCGGCCGCATCCCCCGCCATGGAATAGATCTCCGTGCTCGGCACGCCCTCTACGGCGACGAATCGGTCGCCGGACAGGTAGGACAGGCCGCGGGCGGTGCTCACCCACAGGCGCCCGTCGGCGTCCTGGTACTGCGCCTGCACGCGGGCATCCGGCAGGCCTTCGCGCTCTGCGTAGACGGTCAGCCGGCCTTCCTTCCACCGGACCAGTCCATCGTTCGTCGCCACCCAGATGCTGCCGTCCTGCGTGGCCAGGACGGACTGCGCGATGTCGTCCGGCAGTCCCTGCTTCCTGGAAAGCGTGATCACCGGCAGCTTGCGGAAGCGGTCGACGCCTCTCTCGCTGCCATACCAGACGTTGCCCTCGCGGTCCTCGAACAGGCTGCAGGCGATGTTGCCGGACAAGCCTTCGGCCCGCGTGAAGGAGTCGGCCTGCCCGTCCTTGACGTGGAGCAGCCCCAGGCCTTCGGTCCCTATCCACAGCCCGCCGTCGCGGTCGCGCAGCAGCTTGTTCGACTTCACTTCGCGGTCGGCCAGGCATTCCTCCGGCCGGGTGGCGCGCTGGAAGCGGTAGGGCACGACCTGCTCGCCCGCCACCTGGGCGAGCCCGCCGCCCTTGACGCCGATCAGGACCTGGCCATCGACCGTGGTGGTCAAGTCGCCCACCCGCAGGCCGGGCATCGGATAGCGCCGGGGCGGCCCGGGCTTCCACCGCCAGACGCCGGTCTCCGCGCCCACCCACAGGCTCCCCTGGCGGTCTTCGGCCAGGCTCCAGACGAAGGAGCCGAAGCCGCCCTCCGGCCGGGAGCAGTCCACCTGTCCGGCACGGATGGCGCACAGGAGCGAACGCTCCTCGTGCAGGCCCGCCCAGGCCGTGCCGTCGCGATCCAGCGCGCCGACCCAGACGGTTCCCTTGTGATCTTCCGTCAGCGAGGTGACGAACCCCCTGCCGATCTGCGCGTGCCGGTAGGTGAAGGTCCGCCCGTTCCAGCTGGCCAGGCCCTCGAAGGTGCCGATCCACAGCGTGCCGTCGCGCGACACGAGCAGGCTGTAGGGGCCGCTCGGCAGCGATTGGCCGTCCGGCGGCTGCCACTTCTCGAACTGGACGCCGTCGAAGCGGAACAGGCCGAACAGGCCGGCGATCCACAGGTAGCCGTCCGGCGTCTGCGCCATCGCGAAGACGAGGCCCAGCCGCGCTCCCTCCCGGGCGGTCCACGAGGTGTGCGCGTACTGGTTCACCTGCAGGGGCAGATCGAGCGCGCGGGCAGGGCCCGGACACGAAAGGAGGGCCGATGCCAGGAGCAGGCCCGGCACCAGGCGTGTTCGGCTCGGGCCTTGCAGTCGTCGCACTCGGAATCCTCCGCAGGTTGAGGTGCCGCGACACCGCGACAGCGTATCGCGAAGCAGATCGTGCCTGGGCATCCTCCAGTGTTGGCCGGCACCGTGGAAGCGGAAGCTGCCTCGAACAAGCCGCCCGCCGGGGTCTTCTGCAGGACTTGGTGGAGCGAAGTGCGCCAACCTCGCCCGCGCCGCCGAGCGCGCTTGAGGACCGTCAAGCCTCGGCGGCCTCGGCCGCGGGAACATCGGTGCAGGCCGCAAAGGAACCTCGATGAGCAAGCTCGAAGTCTTCGAACCCGCGATGTGCTGCCCCACCGGCGTATGCGGCGTGAGCGTCGACCCGGTCCTGGTGCAATTCAACGCCGACCTGCAGGCGCTGGAGCACAACGGTATCCAGGTGGCGCGGCACAGCCTGAGCCACGACCCGGCCGCCTTCGCTGCCCATGCTGAAGTCGTCAAGGAGATGGAAGCCGGCATGGACCGGCTGCCCATCGTCACCGTCGACGGGCGCGTCGTTTCGACGGGCATGTACCCGTCGAAGGCGCAGCTGATGAGCAAGCTCGGGCTGACCATCCCGACCGCGGAGAAGCCGCGGGTCAAGCCGGGAGACTGTGGCTGCGCGCCGGGCAAGTGCAGCTGACCTCGAGAGGCTGAGCCCATGGCGCTGCCGGCCATCGAGACCCGCTTCGCGTTCTTCACCGGCAAGGGCGGCGTGGGCAAGACCTCGCTGGCTTGCGCGAGCGCGGTGCAGCTCGCGCAACGCGGGCGCAAGGTGCTGCTGGTCAGCACCGACCCGGCGTCGAACCTCGACGAGGTCCTGGAGGCCGCGCTCGGCGCCGCACCGACACCCGTGCCCGGCGTGCCGGGCCTGAGCGCACTCGACGTCGATCCCGAGGCGGCGGCAGCCGCCTACCGCGAGCGCATGGTCGGTCCCTACCGCGGCATCCTGCCGCCGGCGGCGATCCGCAGCATGGAAGAGCAGTTCTCCGGCGGCTGCACCGTCGAGATCGCGGCCTTCGACGCCTTCGCGGAGCTGCTGGCGGGCAACGAGGTGGCGGCGCCCTTCGACCACATCGTCTTCGACACCGCGCCCACGGGCCACACGCTGCGGCTGCTGTCGCTGCCGTCCGCATGGAACGACTTCCTCGCGACCAACACGACGGGAAACTCGTGCCTCGGGCCCCTGGCCGGGCTGGAGAAGAACAAGGCCACCTATGCCGCGGCCGTGAGGGTGCTGGCCGATCGTGCCTTGACCACGGTGGTCCTGGTGGCCCGGCCGGAGGGGGCGGCGTTACGCGAGGCCGAGCGCACGCGCCACGAGCTGGCCGATCTCGGCGTGCGCAACCAGGTGCTGGCACTCAACGGCGTCTGCGCAGCCGCCTCCGACGACGCGGTCGCGGTCGCGATGGCCCTGCGCCACTCGTCTGCGATGGCTGGCATGCCGGCCGGGCTCGCCGCTCTGCCGCGCAGCACGACGGACTTCATCCCGCGCGGAATGGTCGGCCTCGCATCGCTGCGCGCCTTCCTGCATCCCGAAGGCACGTCGAGCGATGTCCACCCCGCCACCGCCATCCGCGCGGCAGACGAGAGCCTGTCGTCGATCATCGACGACGTCGAGGCCGCCGGCCACGGCCTCGTGATGACGATGGGCAAGGGCGGCGTGGGCAAGACCACGGTCGCGGCAGCCATTGCCGTCGCGCTGGCCTACCGCGGCCACCGGGTCGTGCTGTCGACGACGGACCCCGCGGCCCATCTGGCGTGGGCGCTGGACGAGCCGGTCGGCAACCTGTCGGTCGAACGCATCGACCCGGCCGTCGAGGTCGATCGCTACCGCGACGAGGTGCTGCGCAAGGCCGGTACGGGACTCGACGCGCAGGCGCGGGCGATGCTGGAGGAAGACCTTCGCTCGCCGTGCACCGAGGAGATCGCGGTGTTCCGGGCCTTTGCCCAGACGGTGGACAAGGCACGCGATGCCTTCGTCGTGCTCGACACGGCGCCGACAGGCCACACGATCCTGCTGATGGATTCTGCCGAGGCCTACCACCGCGAGGTGAGCCGGACGCAGGGCGACACGCCCGAGTCGGTGCGCCAGCTGCTGCCGCGGCTGCGCGATCCGGCGTTCACGCGGGTGCTCATCGTGACGCTGGCCGAGGCGACCCCCGTGCACGAGGCCGAGCGGCTGCAGGCCGACCTGCGCCGCGCCGGCATAGAGCCGTTCGCGTGGGTGATCAACCAGAGCCTGCTGGCCAGCGGGACCGTTGACCCGGTGCTGCAGCAGCGAGGTGGGTACGAGGCGCCGTTCATCGACCATGTTCGCAAGGTGTCGGCAAGCAGGAGTGTCCTGATCGCATGGCGCGGCGAGGCGCCGATCGGTGCGGCCAGGCTGCTGTCACTTTCGATGCAGGCAACAGCGGCGGCATCCCGTACCGGGAATCGAGGAGACCGGTTGGCTTGAGCCAGGCCGGCGCTCCTCGGCCGCCTTGCCCGTCTGGGCCATTGCGAACCAGATCTGCGCCTGGGTGTCTTGGTTCGCGCACTGGCGGCATGGCCAGACCATCTGCCGCGAGTTGCGCCGCCTGGGAGCCTGCGTCTCGGATGCGCGCCAGGTCGCGGCCAACACCCGCCGTGGTGGCACAGCGGCGCCTTGCGTCTGTTCCGCGACTTGTCGAGCGCCTGCTTCGACCGACCGGGTGTTCCTCGCTTCTCCTGACCTCAACCGCTCGAACCGCCCGGTGCGGACCCGCATGCCAGGTGGTGTGGGAGGGGCTCAGCCTCAGTGGCTGACCCCTATCCCGATTCTTGCGCGCTTCTGCGCCGCAGGCTCAATCGCGGGCGTCGTCCCCGTCGAGGATGAGGTCGAGCAGCTGGGGCATGTCGTTCATCCCGGCGATCATGAAGCGGGCCTGTGAATTGGGATAGTCGCGGCCGACCCGGATCGTCAGCCAGTCGTGTTCCCCACGGGCGAACACCGGTTCGTCGTTGATGTCGTCGCCCACGAACAGCGCGCCGGACGTCTCGCACTCGGCCACCAGGTCGGCGAGGGCCTGCCCCTTGTCGTTCGCCCATGCGGGCACTATGTTCGCGACCATCTTGCCCCCGAAGACCGAGAGTCCCTGCGGCAATTGGCCCAGGACGGCTGCGATCTCCTGCATGGCGGCTGCGCGGTCAGGCGCCAATCGATAGTGCAGCGCGATGGAAGCGCCCTTGTCCTCGGTCACGACTCCCAGGACGTGAAGGCGCAATCGGGCCTCGCGCAGACTGCGGCGAACCGGGTCCAGTTCGAGCCGGGCCCTCTCGGCACGCCCGTCTGCGTCGACCTCCGCTCCGTGGTTGCCCACGATGCGCCATGGAGCGAAGGGCAGGCGCTCCTGCACGTCGCTGACCGAGCGTCCCGTGATGATGGCAACCCGGTGTCGTGTCGCCACGCGCTTCAAGCGGCACGCCACCGGCGTGGGGATACGGGCCTGGGAGGGATGCGCCACGATGGGCGCCAGCGTGCCGTCGAAGTCGAAGGCGAGCAGGGGCCGGCCCAGCAGGGCCAGGTCGAGTGCAGCGCGGCCCTCAGGCGTGAACAGCGGTGTCATGTCGATCCTGGGTGTGGCCTTGAACCCGGGCGGCGAGGCGCTCGCGAAGGCGCAGGCGTCGTGCGTCGGCAAGCCTCCTTCCGGTCCAGCGCAAGACGTTGTGCTGCCTGACCGTCATGCGTCCAGGATGCCTTTGCTGCGGTCGAAGGCCGGCTCTGGCGCAGGCCGAGCACGGCAGCAAGGCTGCAATCGCAGGGTCTTCATGTGTGGATTGTATATTTGTGCACACATATTTATCGTTCCCAACCTGCAACGCCAGCACTGACTCCAGGCCCTTCCATCGGGAACTCGCCTTGCCGCCTTGTGACAAACAAGACAGGAGGTTTCTCGATGAGCACTGCCTATCGCGAAGAGCCTTACTTCCAGACGCGGTCCCGGCACCCCATGGGCTCGATCGCGGTGGTCGCCCTGCACGGCTTGCTGGTCTACGCGGTCATCAACGGCACGGCGTACCGGGCGGTCGATGCCATCGTCCGGCCGGTGAAGGTCGCGCTGCTGGATGAGCCGGTGCCGCCCCCGCCCCCGCCCGCGCCGGTGTTGCCGCCGCCGCCACAGATCGTCGCGCCGCCACCGGTCTACGTGCCGCCTCCCGAGGTGCAGATCCGGCGGCCTGTCGTGCCGCCGCCGGTCATTGCACAGGCTGTTCGCCCGCCGCCGCCCGCGCCCGTCCCGCCGATCGTGGTGGCCGCGGCGCCGCCCGCGCCTGTCGCGCCTGCGGCGCCACCTGTCCCGGCACCTGACCTTTCCAGGCCCGCGCACATCGTCGTGGCCGACTGCGAGAAGCCCCAGTACCCGCCCCGGGCCCGGCGGGAAGAAGCCACCGGCACCACGGGGATCCGGTTCCGTGTCGACAAGTCGGGGCGGGTCGTGCAGGCCCAGGTCACGCATCGCTCAGGCCACTCGCGAGCGCACCGTCTGCTCGATGCCGCCGCTGTCCAGGCCCTCGGCGGCTGCCGCTTCACCCCGGGCACGGACAGGCAGGGGCATCCCAGCGGCAGCTATGCCAGCGTGGAGTACGTCTGGAGCCTGGAATAGACGCCGTCAACTTCGGCGCGCCCTGTGTGCGGCGGGCCAACTGCGGCCGGCACGCCGTGGGCGAGGGCGGCTGGACGGCACTGGCCCTGTCCCGCCAAGCCACCGGGCGGCCGGCACGTGATCGGCGTCATGACTCGTCGGGCAAGGAGTCGGCCGGGCGCGGCAATGCACGTGCCCCTGCATTGGGGTCGGATCCAGCGGAACGTCGCTTGCCGCGTCGGCATGGAGCGAATCCAAGGAGACCGGCATGTCGACGACCGTGAGCGACCAGTTGCTGCAGCGCCTGCACGAATGGGGCATCCGCCGGATCTACGGCTATCCGGGCGATGGCATCAACGGCCTGATGGGGGCCTTTGGCCGGCTGGAAGGCGAGATCTCGTTCGTGCAGGCGCGCCACGAGGAGCTGGCGGCCTTCATGGCCTCGGCCCATGCGAAGTTCACCGGCGAGGTCGGAGTGTGCATGGCGACTTCCGGCCCCGGTGCGATCCACCTGCTCAACGGCCTGTACGACGCCAAGGCCGACCACCAGCCGGTGGTGGCGATCGTCGGCCAGCAGGCGCGCGCGGCGCTGGGCGGCGACTACCAGCAGGAGGTCGACCTGCAGAGCCTGTTCAAGGACGTGGCGCACGAGTACGTCCACACGGCGAGCGTTCCCGCGCAGATCCGCCACCTGGTCGACCGCGCGGTGCGCATCGCGCGCGATCGCCGGACGGTCACCTGCATCATCGTTCCGAACGACCTGCAGGAGCTGCCGGCAGTCGAGACCCCGCCGCGCGAGCACGGCACCGTTCATTCCGGCATCGGCATGACGGCGCTGCCGCTGGTGCCGCCCGAAGGGCACCTGCGGGCGGCGGCCGAGGTGCTGAACGCCGGCGAGCGGGTCGCCATCCTGGCCGGCGCCGGCGCGCTCGGGGCCACCGACGAATTGATCGCAGTGGCTGACAAGCTCGGTGCCGGCATCGCCAAGGCGCTGTTGGGCAAGTTCGCCGTGCCGGACGACCTGCCGTTCGTCACCGGCGCCATCGGCCTGCTAGGCACCGTGCCGAGCTGGGAGCTGATGAAGGGCTGCGACACCTTGCTGATGGTCGGCTCCAGCTTCCCCTACTCGGAGTTCCTGCCGAAGGAAGGGCAGGCGCGCGCAGTGCAGGTCGACCTCGATCCGGCCCGGCTGTCCATCCGCTATCCGATGGAGGTCAACCTGGTGGGCGACAGCCGGAGCACATTGCAGGCGCTGTTGCCCATGCTGCGAAGCCGCCCGGACAGGAGCTGGAGGCAAAAGATCGAGTCGGACGTGCAGCGCTGGTGGCAGGTGCTGGAGCGGCGCGCGATGAACGACGCCTCGCCGATCAATCCGCAGCGCGTGTTCTGGGAGCTCTCGCCTCGGCTGCCCGAGAACGCCATCCTCACCTGCGACTCCGGAACGGCGGCGGCCTGGTACGCGCGCGACCTCAAGGCCAGGCGCGGGATGATGGGCTCGCTGTCCGGAGGCCTGGCCACCATGTGCCCGGCCATCCCTTACGCCACGGCCGCGAAGATGTGCTTTCCCGAGCGACCGGTCATCGCCTTGCTCGGCGACGGGGCGATGCAGATGCTCGGCCTGAACGCGCTGATCACGATCGCCCACCACTGGCGGCAGTGGAAGGACCCGCGCCTGGTGGCGATGGTGCTCCACAACGGCGACCTGAACATGGTCAGCTGGGAGCAGCGGGTGAGCGCGGGGGACCCGAAGTTCAGCACGTCGCAGGATCTGCCGGCCTTCCCGTTCGCCGACTATGCCCGCCTGCTGGGCCTGCACGGCATCCGGATCGACCGCCCGGAAGACGTCGGCAGGGCGTGGGACGAGGCCCTCTCGGCGGACCGCCCCGTCCTGCTGGAGGCGGTGACGGACCCCGACGTGCCCCCGCTGCCGCCGCACGTGAGCCTGAAGCAGGGTCGAAACTACGCGAGGGCCCTGCTGCACGGCGACCCCGACGCGAAGGACATCGTCATGGCGAGCATGCGAGAGGCCTGGGACGGGTGGGCGGCGGGCTGGAAGAAATGAATCCGGCCACGATGTCCGCCTGCTCCGGCGCGGCCGTGCGGACGCTCAGCGCACGCGCCTATCGAATCCCGACCGAAACGCCGGAGTCCGATGGCACCTTGCAGTGGCAGCACACCACGCTGGTCGTGGTCGGTGTCGAGGCTGCTGGTGCAGCGGGCCTCGGCTACACCTATGCGGATGCGGCCACCGCCACACTGGTGCACGAGAAGATCGCCCCGGTTCTGCAGGGCCGCGACGCACTGCAGACCGCCGCCCGTCAGGCCGACATGCTGGCCGCGGTGCGCAACCTCGGCACGCCCGGCATCTGCGCGATGGCGATCGCGGCGGTCGACAACGCCCTCTGGGACCTGAAAGGGCGCTTGTTAGGCATGCCCGTCGTCCACCTGCTCGGCGGGCCGGCCCTCGATTCGATCGCGGCCTATGGCAGCGGCGGCTTCACCAGCTACGACGTCGAAGCCCTGCAACGCCAGCTGGGCAATTGGGCGGAACAGGGCTTCGTACGGGTCAAGATGAAAGTCGGCCGCGAGCCGATGCGGGACGTGGCGCGGGTCGAGGCCGCGCGACGGGCCATCGGCCACGGAGTGGAGCTCTTCGTCGATGCGAACGGCGGCTACACGCGCAAGCAGGCGATGGCCTTCGCCGAGCGCTTCGCGGGCTCCCAGGTGGGCTGGTTCGAGGAGCCGGTCCCGAGCCGCGACATCGAGGGGCTGCGCCTGCTGCGCGATCGCGCGCCGGCCGGCATGGACATCAGCGCCGGCGAGTATGGCTACCTGCCCGGGGACTTCCTGCGGCTGCTGCAGCGCCAGGCAGTGGACGTGCTGCAGATCGACGCCACCCGCTGCTGCGGCCTCACCGGCTTCGTTCGCGCGGCCGCGCTGGCCGAGGCCTTCTGCCTCCCGGTTTCCAGCCACTGCGCGCCCGCGCTGCACGTGCATGCCTGCTGTGCGGTGCCCAATGCGCTGCACCTCGAATGGTTCCACGACCACCAGCGCATCGAGCGCCTGCTGTTCGACGGCGCGCCCGTGCCGGTCGACGGCCGGGTCCGGCCGGACCTGTCGCGACCCGGCCTGGGACTGGACTTCAAGGCGGCGGACGCAGAGCGGTTCGCGTCGTGACGCCCGCACCATCTTCCGTCGACAGCCAGGCCCTGGAGCGCCGCCTGCGGGACTGCGTCGAAGGCGAAGTGCGCTTCGACGAGGGCTCGCGGGCGCTCTACGCGACCGATGCCTCCAACTACCGCCAGGTGCCGATAGGCGTGGTGATCCCGCGCCACGTCGAGGACGTGATCGCCGCCGTCGCGGCGTGCCGGATCCACGGTGCGCCGGTGCTGTCGCGCGGAGGCGGCACCAGCCTGTGCGGCCAGTGCTGCAACGTGGCCGTGGTGATCGACTTCTCCAAGCACATGAACCGGGTGCTGGAGATCGATGCCGAGGCGCGCACGGCCAGAGTGCAGCCAGGCTGCGTCCTGGACGACCTGCGCGACCAGGCGGCCCGCGTGGGCCTGACCTTCGCGCCCGACCCGGCCACCCACAGCCACAACACGCTGGGCGGGATGATAGGCAACAACTCCTGCGGCCCCCATTCCGTGATGGGCGGCGAGACGGTGCACAACGTCGTCGCACTCGATGTGCTGACCTTCGATGGCCTGCGTCTTCGTGTCGGAGGCGGCGGCGACCTGGGCCGGCTGCAGGCGATGGGCGGGCGCGCCGCCCGCATCGCCGAAGGGCTGCAGTCGCTGGTCGACGAGCATTCGACCCTCATCCGGCGGAAGTATCCGCCGATTCCCCGCCGGGTCTCGGGCTACAACCTGCCGGCGCTGTTGCCGGAGAACGGCTTCGACCTCGCCAAGGCCCTGGTCGGCAGCGAGGGCACTTGCGTGGTCGTCCTGGAGGCCACCCTTCGCCTGCTGCCCCGGCCGAGGGCCACCAGCCTTCTGGTCCTCGGCTATGAAAGCGTCTACGAGGCTGGCGACCACGTCGGCGAGGTGATGGAGGCCGGGCCCATCGCGCTGGAAGGCCTGGACGACCGGCTGGCCGACGACATGAAGCGCGCGAGGCTGCATGCCAGGTACCTGCACTTGATGCCTCCCGGCAAGGGCTGGCTGCTGGCCGAGTTCGGCGGGGACAGTCGCGAAGAGTCGGACGCCCGCGCGCAGGCGCTGATCGACCGGCTGAAGAAGACCGACAAGCCGCCCGCCATGAGGCTGGTGGACGACGCCGACGAGGAGCAGCACGTGTGGAAGGTCCGGGAGTCGGGCCTGGGCGCCACCGCGCACGTGCCGGGCTCGCCCATCACCTGGGAGGGGTGGGAGGATTCGTCGGTGCCTCCTGCGCAGCTGGGCGAGTACCTGCGGCGGCTGCGCGCGCTGTTCGAGCAGTACGGCTACGAATGCGACCTCTACGGGCACTTCGGCCAGGGCTGCGTCCACACGCGCATCGACTTCGACCTCGAGACGCAGGCCGGCATTGACAAGTACCGCCGCTTCATCCACGACGCTGCGCGGCTCGTCACCTCGCTGGGCGGTTCCATCTCGGGCGAGCACGGCGACGGCCAGTCCAAGGCCGAGCTGCTGTCCATCATGTTCGGTCCCGAGCTCGTCCGGGCCTTCGAGCGGTTCAAGGCCATCTGGGACCCCGACGGTCGCATGAACCCGGGCAAGGTCGTGCAGGCCTACCGGGCCGACGAGAACCTGCGCCTGGGTACCAGCTACCGGCCCGCGCCGGTGGTCACGCGCATGTTCTTCGCCGCCGACCAGGGCGACTTCGGGCGCAGCCTGCTGCGCTGCGTGGGCGTGGGGGAATGCCGCAAGCACGGCGGCACCATGTGCCCCAGCTACCAGGCCACGAAGGAGGAGATGCACTCCACCCGGGGGAGGGCCCATCTGCTGTTCGAGATGCTCAACGGCGGTCGCGAGGAGGGGATCCTGAAGCAGGGCTGGCAGGAGGAGCCGGTCAAGCAGGCACTGGACCTTTGCCTGTCGTGCAAGGCCTGCAAGCACGAGTGTCCCGTCCGCGTGGACATGGCCGCGTACAAGGCCGAGTTCCTATCGCACTACCACGAGCACCACCGCCGTCCGATGAGCGCGCGCCTCTTCGGCTTCATCGACCGCTGGAGCGAGGTCGCGGGCCGGGCACCGGCCCTGGCCAACTTCTTCACGGGGCACGACCCCTTCGCTGCGCTGTTGAAGCGCGCAGCAGGCATCGCGCCTGCGCGTGAGCTGCCGCGCCTGGCCGGGCGGAGCTTCCGCCGGGGTTTCCTGGGCGCGCCTGCGCAGTCGCAAGGGGGCCAGGAGGTGCTGCTGTGGCCCGACACCTTCAACGACCACTTTCATCCCGAGGTGGCCTGGGCGGCGGCCGAGGTGCTTCAGGCCGCAGGGTTCGACGTGCGCGTGCCACGCCAGCGGCTGTGCTGCGGCCGGCCTCTGTACGAGTTCGGCTACCTCGACCAGGCTCGCGCCTACCTGCTGCGGGTGCTTGCCGGGCTGGGGCCCGAGCTGCGCGCCGGCACGCCGATCGTCGTGCTGGAGCCGGCATGCCTGTCGGTGTTCAAGGAAGAGCTGCCCATGATGCTGCCTCGCGACGAGCAGGCCAGGCGACTGCGCGAGCAGAGCTGGCTGTTCAGCGACTTCATGCTGCGGCATTCGCAACGCCTGAGCCTCGGCGAGCTGCACCGCACGGCCCTGCTGCACCAGCATTGCCACCACAAGTCCGTTCTCGGAGGCGAGTCCGAGCGCGCGCTGCTCGGGCGGCTCGGCCTGCAGTTGCAGGTGCCCGACGGTGGCTGCTGCGGCATGGCAGGATCCTTCGGCTTCGAGGCGGCCAAGTACGAAGTCTCCCTGCGCTGCGCGCAACGCACGCTCCTGCCGGCCGTCGGCGCCGCCGCGCCGGACTCGCTCCTGATCACCGGCGGCTACAGCTGCCGCGAGCAGATCGTCCAGGCGAGCGGCCGCGCCGTGCTGCACCCGGCGCAGGTGCTGCGCATGGCGCTGGCGGGCCCTGGGTGATCTCAGCGCCGTGGCGGCCGGCGCGCCCACCACCAGGCGGCGCCCAGCGCCAGCAACGCCATTACGGCGCCGCGGTGCGTATCGAGCCACACCTGGACGCTGGACGGACGGGCCTCGGCATCGAAGCGGCCGTGCGCCCCATGGTCCCCGGGCACGGGCTGGTAGAGGTTGTCGCGCCGGCCGCGCGGCAGGGGCTCGTCGGTGTGCTGGCCGTCGAAGGCGGAGCGGCCCAGCAGGCGGTCCAGCAGGCCGGGGATGAGCCGGGTCCCCCAGATCGCCTGCACGGCGGGCCAGCCGACCCACAGCTCGCGCCGCCGGTGCTGCGCCGCCCAATAGATGGCTCGCGCGGCGAGCTCGGGCTGGAAGATGGTGCCCATCGGGCGGGGACGCCTGTCGAGCGTCGTGCGGCCCCATTCGAACTGCGGCGTGTTGAAGGCCGACAGTTGCACCATCGTGACGTGGACGCGGCTGCGGTCGTGCGCCAGTTCGCAGCGGACGCTGTCGGTGAAGCCGCGCACCGCCGCCTTCGCGCCGCAGTACGGGGCCTGCAGCGGGATCGATCGATAGGCCAGCGCCGAGCCCACCTGCACGATGCAGCCGCGGTCACGAGGCTTCATGCGCCGCAGGGCCGCGAGCGTGCCCCACACGGCACCCAGGTAGGTCACCTCGGTGGCCTGGCGGTAGTCCTCGGGGGCTATCTGCAGCACCGGCGAGAAGATGGTGGCCATGGCGTCGTTGACCCAGACGTCGATGGCACCCCATTCGGCTTCGACACGCGACGCGGCGGCCTCCACCTGGGCGGCATCGGCCACGTCGGTCGGGATCACCAGGGCCTGGCCACCCAGCCTTTGCACGTCCGCTCGCGCGCCTTGCAGGCCCTCCTCGCCGCGGGCGAGCAAGGCCACGTGCCAGGCGTGCCGGGCGAACTCGCAGGCCACCGCCCGGCCGATGCCCGCCGATGCCCCGGTCACCACGGCCACGCGACGCCGTCCACGCTGCACGCCGGTCATCGGAAGGTCCCTCCCTGCCTCAGCGGACGCAGTTGTTGAGGCGCCTGCACCGACGCGCTCTGCGCCGCCCGGGTCGCGTAGTCGACCTCGCTGAGTCCGAACATCAGGGCCAGGGTGAACGCCGCCGCGCCCATCGCGATGCGCGCGAGTGTGGCGGCGCGGGCCAGGTGCATGAAGGCGATGCCCACGATCGCTGCCTTCAGCGCCGCGATCGCCAGGCCGATCGCGACGTTCCAGGAGCCCAGTGGCAGATAGGCGCTGCCAAGGCTGGCCAGCATCAGGGCCACCAGCAGCAGCCAGGCCGAGAACAGCCGGAGCAGGCGATGGTGGAATGCCGCGGACGGGCTCATGTCGATCTCCCCACCAGGTAGAGCAGCGGATACAGCACGATCCAGACCACGTCGACGAAGTGCCAGTACAGGCCGGCCACCTCCAGGCGATGCGGGTTTGCCCAACGCGCGTGCTTTGCGCGTGCCCGGGAGAAGGTCGCGAGCACGCCCATCCCGACGATCAGGTGCAGGGCGTGCAGCCCCGTCGTCACGAAGTACAGCATGAAGAACAGCTCGGCGCCGGGCGTGTCCGCCAGAGCGAAGCCTGGCCCTGGCAGCAGGCCTTCCCGCCAGTCCTGGGCGTACTCGAATCCCTTGATTGCCAGGAAGGCCGCCCCCAGGCCCGCCGCCGTGGCCAGCAGTCGCCAGGCCTGGTGCCGCGCCGCTTCGTGCTCGTCGCAGGCGACGGCGGTCGCGACCAGCGCGCTGGCGCTCAGCAGCAGGGTGGTGTTGATCGTCCCCAACGCCACGTCGGTATGCCGGCCGGCGGTGCGAAACCCCTCGGGCCAATGGACGCGGCCATACAGGTAGGCCAGCAGCAGGCCGCCGAAGAACAGCACCTCGGTGGCGAGGAAGATCCACATCCCGAGCCGTGCCGTGTCGGCCCGCCAGCGGCCGGCGGAGTCCAGGGCGAGGGGCGCGCTCATGGGCCGCTCGCGGCAGGCCCATGGGGCAGGTAGTCGTAGGGCCTGGCGGGCACCTGCGGCGGTACGTCGAAGTTGTGCGTGGGTGGCGGCGAGTCGGTCTGCCACTCCAGCCCGGTGGCGCCGAAGGGATTGCGCCCGGCCGGCCCGCCCCTGGCCAGCGACCAGCCCAGGTAGGCCAGCGGCATCAGGTAGCCCATCGCCAGCACCACCGCACCGGCCGAGGAGAACAGGTTCAGCACCTGGAACTCCGGCGGGTAGGCGTGATAGCGGCGTGGCATGCCCATCGCGCCCAGCAGGTACTGCGGGAAGAAGGTGAAGTTGAATCCGAGGAAGATCAGCACGGCGGCCATGCGCGCCCAGATCTCCGGCAGCCGCCTGCCGGTGGCCTTGGGCCACCAGAAATGCAGGGCGCCGAAGTACGCCATCACCGAGCCCCCGACCATGATGTAGTGGAAGTGGGAGACCACGAAGTAGGTGTCCGACAGGTGCACGTCCAGCGACAGCGAGGCCAGGAACAGGCCGGTGAGGCCACCGATGGTGAACAGGCCGATGAAGCCCAGCGCGTAGAGCATGGGCGCATCGAAGCGGATCGCTCCGCCGTGCAAGGTGGCCGTCCAGTTGAAGACCTTGATCGCCGAAGGAATGGCGACCAGGAAGGACAGCAGCGAGAAGACGAGCGAGGCGGCCGGCGACTGGCCCGCCACGAACATGTGGTGGCCCCAGACGAGGAAGCCGATCGAGGCAATGGCCAGGATCGCGTAGGCCATCGTCCGGTAGCCGAAGACCGGGCGGCGGGCGAAGCAGGGCACGATCTCGCTGACCACGCCCATCGCCGGCAGCACCATGATGTAGACGGCCGGGTGCGAGTAGAACCAGAACAGGTGCTGGAACAGCAGCGGATCGCCGCCGTGCGCCGGGTCGAACACCCCCACCTGGAACAGGCGCTCGGCCACCACCAGCAGCGTCGTGATCGCCAGCACCGGCGTGGCCAGCACGAGGATCACGCTGGTGGCGTAGATCGCCCACACGAACAGCGGCAGCTGGAACCATCCCATGCCGGGCGCACGCAGGCGGTGCACCGTGACGATGAAGTTCAGGCCCGTGAGGATGGAGGAGAAACCGGTGACGAACACGCCGAGCAGCGTCAGCGTCACATAGCCGTTGGAGAACATCGACGAGTACGGCGTGTAGAAGGTCCAGCCGGTGTCCACGCCGCCGAGGAACATCGCCGCCAGGGTGAGCACGCCGCCGGCGACGTAGAGGTACCAGCTCAGCAGGTTCAGGCGCGGGAAGGCCAGGTCGCGCGCCCCGATCATCAGCGGCAGCAGGAAGTTGCCCATCACCGAAGGGATGGACGGGATCAGGAACAGCCACACCATGATCACGCCGTGGGCGGTGAACAGCTTGTTGTAGGTGTCGTCCGCCACCAGGTCGCCTGCCGGGGTGGCCAGCTCCAGCCTGATCAGGGTGGCCGCCGCGCCGCCGACGAAGAAGAAGACCGTGATCGCGGCGGCATAGAGGATCGCGATGCGCTTGTGGTCGTGGCTGGACAGCCAGGAGCGCAGGCTCAGGCCGTCCTCGAGGTAGCTGCTCGGGGTCATTTCAGCGGCGCATCGGCCGTGGAATGGAGGTAGGCGACGAGGGCCAGCAGGTCCTCCTCGCTGGCCTGCCCGGCGTACGAGGGCATGATGGGCTCATAGCCGGCCGCCACGTCGCGGCGCGGCAGCAGGATGGAGTCGCGCAGGTAGGCGTCGTCGGCCAGGACGCTGCGGCCGTCCTGCAGCTGCACCGTCCTCCCGGCCAGGCCGTCCAGGGGCGGCGCGTGGACGGTCGATCCGGGCTCGTGGCAGCCGCTGCAGCCGAGGCGGCGATAGAGCGCGAAGCCTTGCTGCGCCAGGCCGGGCTGGCCGGTGCCGGAAGCCAGCCAGCGGGCGTAGTCCTGCGGGCGCATCACGACCACGCGGCCCAGCATGTGCGAGTGCTGGCTGCCGCAGTACTCCGCGCAGAAGATGCGGTACTCGCCGAGTTGCGTGGCGGTGAACCACAGCCGCGTCGTCCGCCCCGGCAGCACGTCCTGCTTGATGCGGAAGGCCGGCACGTAGAAGCTGTGGATCGCATCCTGCGAAGCCATCGTCAGCTCCACCGGCTGGCCGAGCGGGACGTGCAGCTCGTTGATCTCGCGGTGGCCGTTGCGGTGCTGCAGTTTCCACATCCATTGCTTCGCCACCACCTGGACGGGCAGGGCGTTCGCCGGCGGTGCGTACAAGCGGAGGTAGTCGCGTGCGCTCCAGGCGAACAGGCCCAGGAAGACCAGCAGCGGCGCGACTGTCCAGGCGGTCTCGAGCCAGGGCGAGCGCAGCCGCGGGCGCGGGCGGCGCGCCGGGGCGTTGTGCCGGTAGCGCCAGGCGAAGGCGATGACGAGCACGCACACCACCAGTGCCACCGCGCCGCACAGCAGCAGCATGACGCCGAACAGGGCATCGACCCGCGTGGCCGCCGTCGCGGCCGCGGGCTGCATCAGGTGGAACCCGGCAGACAGGCCGGCGTCGACGTCGGCGTTCATGCTTCAGGCAACTTGATGCGCCACCACAAGACCGCCAGCGCGAGCAGCGTCAGCGCGCCGGTGACTTGCAGGCCCCGCATCACCACGCCGGTGTGGCGGCCTGGCCGGGGATCGAAGCGCGCGCACAGCAGCGCGATGCGGTCGGTGAAGCCGCCGCTGCGGCCCTGGCGTGCGTCGGCCAGGGCCTGGCGCAGTTCGTCCGGCTCGAAGCGAACGCCATTGAGGTAGCGCGAGATCCGGCCTTGCGGCGTGGCGACGATCACCACCGCCGGATGGGTCCAACCCTCCGTGTCCGTGCGGCGATAGCGGTAGCCCACCTGCGCTGCGAGGGCCTGCGTGGAAGCCGAAGGCCCGGTGAGAAATTGCAGGTCCGGCGCGGCGGCCTCGGGCGCGAGGAACTGCGCATAGGCCCGGTCGGCGGAGCCCTGCGCGCGCGCGTCGGCCGGCGTTTCGGACGGATCGATGCTGATGCGCAGCAGGCGGAAGCTGGCACTCGGCAGCGCCGCCCTTTGCAGCGCCTCGAGCAGGCCATGCATCAGCACGCCGCAAAGCTGCGGGCAGCGGTAGTAGCCGATCACCAGCAACACCGGCCGGCCGACGAACTGTGCACGCAGCGGGCCGGTGCGGCCCTCGCTGTCGGTGAAGGGCAGGTCCAGGGGCAGCGGCGCATCGATTCGCTGGTCCACTCCTTCGAAGGGTGCGGGAAACTGTGCAAGGCAACCCCCCGCACAAAGCAGCAGGGTGGCGCCCAGGGCGCGCGTGCCCTTCATCGTCCGGCCTCCGAGGCTCGCGCGGCCTGCAACGCCATCGCTGCCTCGATCGGGATGTGCGCGATGCCGCGCTCCGCATCCACCCAGCCCAGCCCGTGCAGGCGACGTCGCTGCTCGGCCTGTGCTGCGCGCAGGTCCGCCTGGGGGGCGCCTTGGAGCACCGGCCCCGGCACAGCCGGCATCGGGCGAGGTGGCGGCAGGGGGTGTGAACGCATCCACGCCATCACCACCGCCACGGCGCCGATCACGGTCAGGGCGATGGCCGCCGCGGCCAGCCCTACCCGGCCCGTTCGAACCTCACGATCGGACACGGGCTGCCTCCCATGCCGCCGTGGTCGGCTTCGAGTCCGCGCAGCCACCGAACAGCAGCAGCATCATGCCGACGGCCATCAGCGGCACCATCCACCAGCCGTGCACCGCGGCCGGCTCGACCGAGGGCAGCACCAGCCAGGAGGTGTTCAGCAGTTGCGTCGCCAGCAGCAGGCCGGCGATCACCGACAGTCGAGCGGGCCTGTCCTTCAGGCGTCGTTGCAGCAGCGCGAGCATCGGCACGGCCAGCTGAAGGGCCGCGAGGGCCAGCGCCATGCCTGCCCAGCCGCCGCGCGATCGTGGCAGGTACCAGGCGATCTCCGCCGGAAGGTCCTCCGACCAGATGATCAGGAACTCCATGAAGGCCAGGTAGGCCCAGGTCATCAGCCACATCAGGAGCAGGTTGCCGAGGTCGCGGCCCAGGGGCGGCCGCCCTGGCTTGCTCCGGGCGAGCGTCCGAGGCGCGCGGCGCGCGGCCCAGCAGGTGGCGAGCGCGGCGCCGCCCAGTGCCTGGCCGGACAGGACGACCAGCCCGAAGGCGCTGCTGTACCAGCCGGGCACGAGCGACATCAGCAGGTCCACAGAGGCCAGCGTGCCGCTGAGCAGGTACAGCGCCAGGGCCGCGGCGGCTCGCCCCTTGCGCGCCAGCGTGGCCGGGCGCGCGAGCCACCACCACAGTCCGGCATACGCCGCCATGCGAAGCCAGAAGAACCCCGGCTGCAGCCACCAGCGGCCGAAGTCCGGGCGGGCGAGCTGGCGCGACCAGTCTGCCTGCCCTGCCCAGGGATAGAGCTGCGAGAGGCCGGCCGCCAGCGGCAGCACGAGCAGCAGGGCCAGCGGCAGACGGCGCATGGCCTGCCGTCCCAGCGGGCGCAGCAGGCGGCCCCAGCGGCCGCCGGTGAGCCGATGGATGCACAGGTTGGCTTGCAGGCCGAGCAGCAGGCCGACCGCGAACCACCACGCGGTGAGCCAGCAGGCGAAGAACAGGCGGGGAGCGAAAGCCAGCCCGGGCAGTACCAGTGCCAGCGCCAGCATGCCGGCGATCGGCGGCCAGTGCCTGCCCCTCATGGCGTGGCCTTGGCCGCCGAAGCGGCTCCCGAGGGAGGCAGTGCCTGCAAGGCGGAGGCCATTGCCGGCGGGAGCTCGTCGACGCGTGCATGCTGGCTGAGCTGCAGTGCCCGGAGGTACGAGACGATCGCCCACCGGTCGGGAACCGGCACGCGGGCGGCGTAGGAGGGCATCACGCCGTGGCCCTGCGTGATCACTTCGAAGATCGCCTGGTCGCTCAGCCGGCGCAGGCGTTCATCGTGGTACGACGGCGGGCGCGGGAAGCCGCGTTCGACCACCGGGCCCGAGCCATCGCCGAGCAGGCCGTGGCACGGCAGGCAGAAGATGGCATAGCGCTGCTGGCCCCGTTTCAGCATCGCCATGGCGCCGGTCGATCCCTCGCCTGCGCCTGAGCCGGCGGCGTCGCCGGTGCGCCGCCCGCTGCTCGTCGACGCCAGGTCACCCCCCGCCTGCGGCACCGTGCCGGGCACCGGCGCGCGCGCGGCCTTCCCATCGCGCCACAGCGTGCTCGCCTCGCCGGGGTCATAGCGCGGCTGCCGGTACATGTCCTGCATCCGGCGTTCGCAACCGGCCAGTGCGAGCAGGCCGCAGGCGGCGAGGAGGATCTTCACCGCCGGACCTCCACGCATTCGAGCGGGCGGTGCAACTCCAGCCAGGCGGCGCTGCGCCGTTCGTCGAACTGCGGGTCGTCGGCACGCAGGCAGAGGAAGAACCGGTTGCGCGTGGCCAGGTCGAAGTCCGCCGCGTTGAAGACGGGGTGCGATACATCGGGCAACCGGTTGCCGATGATGACCGCCAGGAAGGCCGCCAGGGCACCGCCGAGCACGGCCAGCTCGAAGCTCACCGGCACGAACATCGGCCAGCTGTGCAGCGGCCGGCCGCCCACGTCGATCGGATAGTCCACCACCGCCGAGTACCACTGCATCGCGTAGCCGCCCAGCCCGCCCAGCAGCGCGCCTGCGAGGGTCAGGGGCGCCACCCGGTTGCGCTCGAAGCCCAGTGCCTCGGCCAGGCCGTCCACCGGGAACGGCGAGTAGGCCTCGGCACGCGAGTAGCCCGCGTCGCGCGCTGCGCGCGCGGCCGCAAGCAGGTTGTCCGCGGTGGCGAACTCGGCCATCAGCCCCCACAGCCGGCTTCGATTCATGTCGCGCTCTCCTTGACCAGCCGCCGCATCTCGGAGATCGAGATCACTGGAAGAAGGCGGATGAAGACCAGGAAGAGCCACGCGAAGGCGCACAAGGAACCGAGCAGGAAGATCCAGTCCCAGCGGCTCGGCACGAACAGCCCCCAGGACGAGGGCAGGAAGTCCCGGTGCGTGCTCTGCACGACGATCAGCACGCGCTCCATCCACATGCCGAGGTTGATCACCAGGCTCAGGCCGAAGAGCAGCAAGGCGTTGCGCCGCGCGCGCCGCCACCACAGCACCTGCGGCACCAGCACGTTGCAGGCGAGCATCGACCAATAGACCGGGGCGTAGGCGCCCGTCCAGCGGTCGGTGGTCATCGCGATCTCGTAGGTGTCGCCGCTGTAGAAGGCGGTGAAGGTCTCGCTCAGGTAGCCGTAGGCCACCAGGGCGCCGGTGGCGAGCAGCACCTTGGCCGCGTGGTCGAGGTGGACCTCGGTGATGAAGTCGTGCAGGGCGAAGGCGCGGCGCAGCGGGATGGCCAGCGTCAGCACCATCGCGAAGCCGGAGAAGAGGGCGCCAGCCACGAAGTAGGGCGGGAAGATGGTCGAGTGGTACCCCGGCGTGTTGCCGATGGCGAAGTCCAGCGAGACCACCGAGTGCACGGACACCACCAGCGGCGTCGCGAGGCCGGCCAGCAGCAGATAGGCCGATTCGTGACGCGCCCAGTGGCGCGCCTCGCCGCGCCAGCCGAGGGCGAACAGGCCGTAGGCGCGGCGCTTGAACAGGCTGTCGGCCCGGTCGCGCAGGGTGGCGAGGTCGGGGATCAGGCCGAGGTACCAGAAGAGGAACGAGACGATCAGGTAGGTGGCGATCGCGAAGAAATCCCACACCAGCGGGCTGCGCCACTGCGGCCAGAGGTCCATCTTGTCGGGATAGGGCGCGATCCAGTAGAAGAACCAGGGACGGCCCAGGTGCAGGATGGGGAACAGCCCGGCCATCGACGCGGCGAACAGCGTCATCGCCTCGGCGAAGCGGTTGATGGAAGTGCGCCAGCGCTGCCTGAGCAGCAGCAGCACGGCGGAGATGAAGGTGCCGGCGTGGCCGATGCCGATCCACCAGACGCAGTTCGCGATGGCGAAGCCCCAGGCCACCGGGATGTTGACGCCCCAGATGCCCACGCCGGTGGCGAAGAGGAAGGCGACGGCCCCCAGCAGCACCGAGGTGCCGGCCAGCGTGAAGGCGAAGCCGGCGAGCCAGGGCCATCGCACGGGGCGCGAGACGACCAGGTCGGCGATCTTGTCGCTGATGCTCGCGTACTGCCAGCCTGCGCGCAGCACGCCGATGTCGCGCGAGACCGGCGGGGCGCTCATTCCCGCTCCGGCGGCGCCACGCGGGCCAGGTAGGTCGTGCGCGGCCGGGTGTTGAGCTCGCCGAGCAGGGCGTAGTGCCGGGGCGACTCGCGCAGCTGCCTCACGCGGCTGAACTGCAGCGCCAGGTCGCCGAAGGCAATGGCGCGGGTGGGGCACACGGCCTGGCAGGCGGTGACCACGTCGCCATCGACGAGCGGCTGCCCGGTCCTCTCGGCGTGGTGCCGCGCCCGCGTGATCCGCTGCAGGCAATAGGTGCACTTCTCCATCACCCCGCGCTGGCGCACGGTGACATCCGGGTTGCGCTGGGCCTTCAGGGTCTCGGTGGTGGAGTCGGTGTACTGCAGGAAATTGAAGCGCCGCACCTTGTACGGGCAGTTGTTCGAGCAGAAGCGGGTGCCGATGCAGCGGTTGTAGACCTGCAGGTTCAGGCCCTCGCTGTCATGCACCGTGGCGCCCACCGGACAGACCAGCTCGCATGGCGCGTGCTCGCAATGGACGCAGGCGAGCGGCTGGAAGACCGTGTTGGCGATCTCCGGGGCTTCGTAGCGGTCCACCCGTATCCAGTGCATCTGGCGCCCGAGCGCGACCTGCTGCCGCCCCACGACCGGAATGTTGTTCTCGGCCTGGCAGGCGATCGTGCAGGCGTTGCAGCCGATGCAGGCATCCAGGTCGATCACCATCGCCCAGGCATGCGCCGGATCCGCGGAGGCCGGATAGAGCGACTCTCGCTCGTGTGCGGCCAGCACTTCGCCGGCCTTCAAGGTGCGGGCGATCTCTCGTCCGCTCCGGCTGAACTCGTGCTGGGTCGTGGCGAAGGCATGGCGCGATCCCAGCGCTTGCAGCGCGATCGTGGCGGGCACCGCCTGAGCCGGCATCAGCGCCCAGGCGTCGAACCCGATGCCGCTTCCGACGCGGCCGGCCCGGCGCCGCCCGTATCCGAGCGGCAAGGTCACCGCTGCGTCGGCATGGCGTTCGTCGACCCAGACCGGCATGTCCAGCGTCCGGTCGCCGATGCGGCCGCGCACCCGGTCGCCGGTCGACACCGCCAGCCCGGCCGCGGTGCGGGGGCTCATCAGCAACGCGTTGTCCCAGGTCAGCTTGGTGAAGGGGCGCGGCAGTTCCTGCAGCCAGCCGCAGTTGGCGAAGCGGCCATCGTGCACGGCGGGGTCCGGAGCGAACAACGCCACCAGGGCCGGCGCGAAGACCGGGGGATCGGCCGGCAAGCGGGCCTGTGCAGGCACGACCGGCGTGGCCGCCGTGCCCTCGATGAAGCCTCGCCGCAAGGACTCGCGCCAGAACGCCTCGAATGGCTCGACTGAAGCGCCCGCCCATTGCGCCTGCACCAGGGAGCGTGCGTCCTCGACCGGGTCGCCCATCATCATCGCCAGCAACTCACCGGTGGAGCGGCCGCCATACAACGGTGCGATCGCCGGCTGCAGCAGGGTCACGCTGCCATCGAACGCGCGTGCATCGCCCCATCGCTCATAGTCGTGCGCGAGCGGCACATGCCAGTGGCAGCAGGCCGCAGTCTCGTCAGCCTGCAGCCCCGCATGGACGCTGAAGCTTGCGCGGCCCAGGGCCTGCGCGACGCCCCATGCCGCTGGTGCGTCGTAGGCCGGGTTGCAGGCGATGACGGCGAGCGTGTGCACCTCGCCGGCCTGCAGCGCCCGGACCAGCTCGACCAGGCTGCCGGCTTCCGGCGCGGCGTCGGGCGGCTCGATCAGCTCCAGCGTGCGGCCGATGGCGCCGAGGCGCTGGTTCAGCGCCATGGCCAACGCATGCGCCTGCGGCGACAGGCCGCGGCCGGCCAGCACCAGGGCATCGGGACCGGCAGTTCGCAGGGCATCCAGCACGCGCGCCTCGAAGGCGGCCTCCTGCGCTGAAGTCGCCGGTCCGGCGGCCAGTCCAGGGAACCAGTTTCGTGCCAGTCGCCACAGCATGGCCTCGATGCGCCCCGGTGGCAGGGCCAGCCGCGAATCGGCTCTCGCCCCCAGAAGGCCTGGCGACGCTTCCAGCGCGAATGCACGCGGCAAGCTGCCGGTGGATCGCCCTTGCGCGCGCGCCGCGGCCCAGTCGGCCGCATGCCGCACGGCCCCCGGCCCGTCGCTGAACGGGTCCGCGGCCAGCGCGAGCAGGCAGCGAGCGGAACGCAGGCGCGGCAGCGGCAACAGCGCGCGACCGAACGCGGATCGGGAGCCCGCCTCGCCGGCCGGATCATGCAGCGGTGCGTGCACGTGCCAGCGCGAACCGGGGTGGCGGGACAGCCAGCGTGCAATCAACGAGCGATCCGTCGGCGAGGTGATCGGCCCGGTGAGCAGGTGCAGGCCTTGGCCGGCTCCAGCCTGGCGGCTCGAAGTGCGTTCATGCGCAGCGGCTGCCCAGGCCGACCGGAAGGCCTGCCACGACGAGGCGGCATGCGGCCATCCGAGGCCTTGGCCGGGCCCATCGAGGCGCTCGGTCACGGTCCTCGAGCGATCGGGATCCCACAGCTCGAGGATCGAAGCCTGTGCGAAGACATCGGTGGCGCCGAGGCTGGACGGATGCAGCGGATTGCCCTCGATCTTGACGGGCCGGCCGTCGACGGTGCCGACGAGGACGCCGTGGGCGAATCCGTCTCGCACGAAGGCGCTCGCGTAGTACAGGCCGTTGCCCGGATGTCCTGCGGTCTCCGGCATCCGGACGAAAGGGTGGACCGTGTCGTTCGGCGGTGCGCTGCAGGCACCCGAGGCCAGCGCCGTCGATGCCGCGAGCAGGGCCAGCGCCTGGCGGCGGTCCAGTCCGGCGCGTTCGCGATGGAGGTGGACGGGGGACTCGGGTGCGGTGCCGGATGAGGGGGGGTCTTGCTGCACCTGAGGCTCCCGGAGGGTCCCGGAGACGGTCTCCGGGCAATCGCCGTGCCGCATCGCTGCCGCGCTAGCGGTGGCAGGTCGAGCAGTCGGTGCGCCGGCGCCTGTCGTGCAGCTGCGCGAGCTGGGCCAGCCGCTGCCCCTGCGCGGGCGAGATCCGCGTCGGAGGAGGCATTGCCGTGATCTCGTCGGGCGGATGCAGGCGAGCCTGCGGGTTGCGGTGGCAGCCCAGGCACCACTGCATCATCAACGGTGCAGTGCGCCAGGTCAGCGGCATCTGGTCGACGCGGCCATGGCATTCGATGCACGCGACGCCCTTGCTCAGGTGCACGCCGTGGTCGAAGAAGACGAAGTCGGGCAACTGGTGGACTCGACGCCAGGCGAGCGGGCGACCGCGAGCCAGGCTGTCGCGCAAGGCCTGGAGCACGGGCTGGTCGGCATAGAGCTGCGAATGGCAGCTCATGCAGGTGTCGGTCGACGGCATGCCGGCATGGGCGCTCGTCTCCACCGACGTGTGGCAGTAACGGCAGTCGATGCCATCGTCTCCTGCATGGTGCTTGTGGCTGAACGGGATCTCCTGGGCCACGGGCTCGCCCAGCGGCTCGTAGGAGCGCGCGCGCCACACCGTCAAGGCCAGGGCCAGCATCGCCAGGCCTGCGAAGGCGAGGAAGGCGAGCTTGACGCCCAGCTCGGCTCCGGGACGGAACGCGGGTTGCATCGCAGGCAGCAGGCGGGTTCGTCGCCACCTGCGGCAATCGATGTGCGCCCTGACGGTACGGCGCTTGCTCGCGCGATGCCCAGCATGACGAACGACCCGTACCGACCCATAGGCGACTACGCCATCATCGGCAACACGTTCACGGCCGCGCTGGTGGCGCCGGATGGCTCCATCGACTGGTGCTGCCTGCCCCACTTCGACAGCGGTGCGGTCTTCTGCCGCCTGCTCGATGCGCGCAAGGGCGGCAGCTTCGGACTCGGCCCCGTCGGGCCGTTCAACTGGCGCCGCCGCTATCTGGACGGCACCGCCGTGCTGGCCACCGAGTTCGAGGCAGCGAGCGGGCGTGTGCGCCTGACCGACTGCATGCCGTCGCCTTCCCTGGTGCTCGCCACCGACCAGGACCAGACGGCGGCATGCCGGACGGTCCTGCGAAGGCTGGAAGGCCTGGAAGGCACCGTCGAGATCGAGCTCAGGCTGCACCCGACCATCGACTTCGCCCGGGAACGAGCTTTCGTGGAGCCGACGGACGACGGCTGGCGCCTCGACACGCTGCGCGAGTCGCTGCACCTGATCGTCCGTCCGCCGCTGCCGCTGCGGCAGGAGGGCGACCAGGTCATCGGCCGGTTCGAGGTCCGGGCAGGGCAGGTGTTCTGGATCGTCCTCACCCATGCGGAGCGCGGTGGCGAGGCCGTGGTGGCCGCGGACCCGGCGGCCTTGCTCGACCAGACCATGCGCCACTGGCGTGAATGGGAATCCGCGTGCGACTACCGCGGCCCGTACGAAGCCGAGGTCCGGACGAGCGCGCGGGTGCTCAAACTGCTCACCTTCGCCCCCACGGGCGGCATCGTGGCCGCCGCGACCACTTCCTTGCCCGAGCTCATCGGCGGCTCGCGGAACTGGGACTACCGATTCTGCTGGCTGCGGGACTCCGCGCTCGTGCTGCATTCGCTGCTGTCCATCGGCCATGCCACCGCGGCCGACCACTTCTTCAGCTGGCTGGTGCGCGCCTGGCAAGGCAGTTCGAGGTTGCAGATCCTCTACCGCCTCGGAGGCGGCGAGCGGACGCCGGAGGCCACGCTCGATCACCTGGAGGGGTACCGGGGATCGCGGCCGGTGAGGGTCGGCAATGCAGCCGCGGACCAGGTCCAGCTCGACGTCTACGGCCACCTCCTGGACTCGGCCAGCGTCTACCTGCGAGGGCGGGACGGGCAGACCGCGCCGGGCTTGCAGCGCGCATTGGCCTTCCTGGCGGACGAGGCCGCACGGCGCTGGCGCGAGCCGGACAAGGGCCTGTGGGAGGTGCGCGGTCCGCCGGCACACCACCTGTCGTCGAGACTCCTCTGCTGGGTCGCACTCGACCGGGCGTTGGGCCTGGCGGCGGCGGGCCGGCTCGACGGCGACCTGGAGCGATGGCGCACCGAGCGGGAAGCCATCCGGCGCGAGATCGACGAGCGCGGCTACAACGCCAGGGTCGGAGCATTCACCCAGTGCCTGGGCGGCGAAGGCCTCGACGCCAGCGCGCTGCTGTTGCCCATCCTGGGCTTCCTGCCGGCCGGCGACCGCCGCATGGTTTCGACGGTGGAGCGCATCCGCGAAGGGCTGGGACGCGACGGCCTGATCCAGCGCTACCGGACCGACGACGGACTGCCGGGCAGGGAGGGAAGCTTCTCCATCTGCAGCCTGTGGATGGCGGACAACCTGGCGCTGCAGGGGAGGACGGACGAGGCCGGGGCCCAGCTGGAACGGGTCCTTTCGTTCGCCAACGACGTGGGCCTGATGTCCGAGGAGATCGACCCGGCGAACGGGCAACTGCTGGGCAACTACCCTCAGGGATACACCCACCTGGCGCTGATCCGCTCGGCACTGACGCTGTCGCGCGCGCACCAGCGCCGCGCCGATTCCCGCCACTGACAGCCCAAGGAGATCGAGATGAGAGCCAAGGTGATCAACCAAGCCCCCGAGCGCACCATGGCCGTGGTGCTGGACACCGGGGAAGAGGTCGTTTCGCTGCTCCAGCGCTTCGCGGCTGAGCAGAGTGTCCATGCCGGGCGGATCACCGGCATTGGCGCGTTCCAGCGGGCCACGCTCGGCTACTTCGACTGGCAGCGCAAGGAGTACGACCGGATCCCGGTCGCTGAGCAGGTGGAAGTCCTGTCGCTCATGGGCGACGTGGCACTGGATGGCGGCGAGCCCAGGATCCACCTCCACGTGGTGCTCGGGCGCAGGGACGGCAGCACGTTGGGCGGCCACTTGCTGGATGCGGTCGTCCGGCCCACGCTGGAGGTGTTGCTCGTCGACTCGCCGTCGTACTTGATCCGCGAGCACGACCCCGTCAGCGGATTGGCATTGATCCGGCATGCGCCTTGAGGGACTCGGGTCGAGGGCGGCTCTCCTTTCGGTAAATTGGTTTGTACAAATGCAAGAGCGGTTCGGCGAGCGCTCCTCCGCGCGCCCTCGCGGCTGCGGGCGCTATCGCAAGGATGATGCGGCTGTATCGACGCCGGCCATGCCCTCCAGCCAGGTCTCCACGTAAAGCCTTCGCACCATCACCATGGTCAACACCATGAGCGGCGTGCCGAAGATCACCCCGGCCCATCCGAACAGCGTCCCGAACACCAGCACGGCACCGACAGCCAGGGCGGGCGGCAGGTGCACGGCCCAGCGCTGGATCAAGGGCACCAGCAGGTTGCCCTCCACCTGCTGCAGCGCGAAGAACAGCAGGCCCACCCAGAGCGCCTGCTGCGGCCCCTGGGCGAAGGCGACCAGCACCGCGAGCGCCCCCGAGAAGATGGGACCCAGGAAGGGAATGAACTCCAGCAGGCCGCAGATCAGGGCCAGGGCGAGGGCCATCGGCATCCCCAGCCACCACAGGCCCACGGCGACGGCGACACCCATGGCAGCCATGGTCACGAGCTGGCCCAGGAGCCAGCGGGTCAATGCTTCGCCGGCCGCGTCCAGGGCCCCGCGGGCCTGATCGCGGTGTCGCGGCGGAACCAGCCGCACCAGGCCATCGCGGTAGGTGTGCGGGTCCGAGGCGAGGTAGAGCCCCAGCAGCGCGATGAGTGCCATCGCTCCCAGCGCGTGCATGGTGCCCGTGGCCAGGAGGGCGATGTTCGACCACGGCAGCTCGGCAAGGCTCAGTTCGCTGCCGAACTGGAGCAGGCGCTCTCCCAACGGCTGCCCCACCAGCCAGCCCCGCAGCGCCTCCCAGGCCTGGGGAAGCTGGTGGCGCAGATCGGCCAGCTGCTCCGAGAGTGGCCCGCCGGCGAGCCACAGCACGCCGGCAGACAGCAGCGCCAGGCTCACCACCACGGTCGCGGTCGCCCATCGTTCGCCCATGCGGCAGCAGGAGGCGAGCGGCGCTGCCAGACCTCGCAGCGCGGCCGCGAAGAGCACGGCGCCGAAGACGAGCATGGCCGTCATGCGAAGGCGCCAGGCCAGCACGAGCAGGACGACGAGGCCGATGGCACGCCACATCGTGGCGGCCTGGAATTGCGAACTCATGGTCGGCCCTGCGGCATGGCTCGTACCCGAGCGGCCGCCCGGGGGGTCGTTTCGAGCGTGGACATCCCCGAGGAAAGCGCCCGCCTGTACGGCATCACGCGCTCGCCGGTGGACGGCGTCCTCGACGTCAAGGTGGTCGTGGGAGAGGGAAGTGCCGATCCACACATCCCATTGCCGTCGATGAACCTCCCACGAGCTGCGCCAGGCAGGCAGCAGGCTCGCCGGGCGCCAACACCCGCCACATCAAGGTGCGTTGCCGAGGCGCTCGATCAGCAGTTCCGTCAATGCACGAAGTCTGGGAAGCCGTCGCAGATCGCGGTGGTACCCCAGCCACACGTCGCGCCCGGGCGGGGGCGAGTCCAGGTCCACACGACGCAGCCCGGGATGGGAGTCGCCCAGCAAACAGGGGAGCACCGCCACGCCGACACCTGCAGCGCAGGCCACCGCCTGTACGTGCCTGCTGTTGCTGCGAAATGCCACGCGCCCGCGCGGGTAACGGTTGCGCAGCCAGATCGCGTCCGGCATCTCGCTGAACCCCACGTCCATGGTCACGAGCCGCGGCTCCTGGTCCGGCACGGGCGGGCCACTCGTCGACGCATAGAGGGCATAGGACACGTGCATCAGCCGCCGCTGGATGACGTCGGGTTCGTCGAACGGCACGATGCGCACCGCGAGGTCGGCCTCACGGCGCGCAAGGCTGAAGAGCCGGGCGTCCGTGAGCAATTCGACAGTGATGCGGGGATGCAGCGCCGTGAGCTCCGCGCAGACCGGTGCGATCGCGTGCAGGCCGAACCAGTCAGAGGCCGACACGCGCAACATGCCTTCGAGGTGGGAGTCGGCACCTTCGAGTTGCCTCGAGAACGAGAGCGCATCTGCCTCCATCCGCTCCGCGTCCGCGAGTACCGAGGCTCCCTCATCGGTCAGCACGAAGCCTTCTGACGTTCGCTGGAACAGGGCCTGTCCCAACGACGCCTCCAGCGCATTGAGGCGCCGGCCCATCGTCGGCTGGCTCTGGCCGAGCGCGCGCGCAGCCGCACTCAGCGTGCCGGCCCGGGCGATGGCCAGAAAGACACGTACGTCATCCCAGTTCATGGCGGAGATCATACAAAACTGAATGGCAGATCTTCGCTTTGGTGAGTTCCCATTCAGCTTCGAATGACGAACACTGGCTCACCTTCAACTGCAAACGAGGAGTGCCCATGCCCGCCCTTCAAGCTGCCGAGATGCGAGCCATGCTGATGCCGGAAGCCAACGCGCCCTTTTCCGCCCACGCCCTGCCCAGGCCCGTCCCGCGCGCGGGCGAGGTCCTGGTCCGGATCCATGCGAGCGGCGTCAACCTGCTCGACACGAAGATCCGGGCCGGCCGGGCCACGCACGCCCGGCATCCGCTTCCGGCCGTCCTCGGCATGGACCTTGCCGGCACCGTCGAGGCCGTAGGCGAAGGAGTGGCGTCCTTCCACGTCGGCGATGAGGTCTACGGCTTCACCGGTGGCATAGGCGGGGTGCAAGGCAGCCTCGCCGAATACGCGGCCGTCGACGCGAGGCTCATCGCACGCAAGCCCGACAACCTCACCATGCGCGAGGCAGCGGCCCTGCCGCTGGTGTTCATCACCGCGTGGGAAGGCCTCGTCGACCGTGCCAACGTGCGCAGCGGCCAGAAAGTGCTGGTGCACGGCGGCGCCGGTGGTGTGGGGCACGTCGCGGTGCAACTGGCACGCGCGCGGGGCGCCGAGGTCTTCGCCACAGGCACCCCGTCCCAGGCGGACTACATCCGCTCCATCGACGCCACGCCGATCGATTTCGAGACGACACCGGTCGAGACGTATGTCGATCGATACACCGGGGGCCAGGGGTTCGATGTCGTCTTCGACACGGTCGGAGGGCCGGTGCTCGATGCATCGTTCGGGGCCGCGCGCCGCTATACGGGACACGTGGTGACGTCGCTCGGATGGGGCACGCACAGTCTGGCGTCCCTCTCGTTCCGGGGAGCCACGTACTCGGGCGTCTTCACTCTTCTCCCGATCCTGACGGGCGAGTTCCGTGAGCACCATGGGGAGATCCTGGCGGAGGCCACCGCGCTTGCGGAAGCCGGACTGCTCAAGCCGCTGCTGGATCCGATGCGTTTCGCTCTCGATGCTGTCGACGCTGCGCATGCGAGGGTTGCCAGCGGCAGTGCGCGCGGAAAGGTCGTGGTCGACGTCCTGCCGTGAACAGCATCACTCATCCCTCGTCCCGTTGAACCTGGAGGCCGCATGCCAAAGACATTCATTCTGACGGGCAGTTCGCGCGGCTTGGGCCGTAGCATCGCTCTCGCCGTCCTTGAAGCAGGGCACCAATTGGTCGCGACCGCCCGCGACCCCCGTAGGCTCCAGAACCTCGTGGAGCAGTATGGCGATCGCGTCCTGCCGGTCGCCCTCGACGTGACCGACTACGCCGCAGCGCAGCGCGCCGTTGCGGACGGCGTGGCTCGCTTCGGCCGGCTCGACGTCGTGGTCAGCAACGCCGGCTTCGCGAACGTGGGGGCGGTGGAAGACATGCCGCCGGCCGCGATCCAGGCACAGTTCGCGACGAACTTCATGGGAAGCGTGCACCTCATCAAGGCAGCGTTGCCTGTCCTGCGTGAGCAAGGATCGGGTCACGTCATCCAGATATCTTCCATCGGCGCGCGAATCGCGACGCCGGGCGCCGCTGCGTACTACGCAACGAAATGGGCGCTGTCCGGGTTCGTGGAGTCCCTCGCGCTGGAGGTGGCGCCGCTGGGCATCCACGTGACGGCGGTCGAGCCGGGTGGCATGAGGACGGACTTCGCGAAGGACTCTTCGGTCACCCTGTTTCCCCCGAGCCCCCCGTATGTGGGCACGGCAGGCGCAGTCATCGCGATGATGAGTGAGGACGGATATGCGGACGACTACGCGGATCCTGCCCGCGTGGCCTCCCTCGTCCTCTACATCGCGGAACTGGAGAAGCCGCCGGTTCGCCTGTTGGCCGGAAGCGCTGTGCTGTCGCAGGGCGTCGACGCGGATCGCGCCAGGGCCGAGGCAGACGGGGAGTGGGCGTGGCTGAGCCGGAAGGCGGATTGAACGACGTCTAGTGCATGGGCCAGGTCCAGTGCATCGTCGTCGACGGCACGGCTCCCGCACGCTTGGTCGATCACTCCGATGAACGCCTGCTTCGGGTCGTCCACGGCCAGCCCGGGCTCAGTGGCCACGGGCGGCACAGCTTCGTTCGGCTGACGGCCAATCCGCCGACGGCAGCAATGCATCGCATGGCCGACCATGCTCGCCTTGCACTCGGTGCCTCTGGACGGCCAGCAGCGGGCACTCGCAACTTCGATTCAAAGCGGTCGCTGAACTCCGGGCAACGGCGAGAGGCTGCTCAACGCGTGAGGTGCAATCTCCCCCCGAAGACTGGGGGTATGCGTCATCCGCACGCGGGCGTGGAATGCCAGCCTTGGAGCCGCCAGGTTGAACCCGGAATGTTCGCGCCACACAGGAGACGAAATGAAGTGTTCAGCAGCCATCGCTTCGGCAATCGCCGCCATTTCGCTTCAGACAGTCGCACTGGCCGGTCCGCCGACATACCGCGTCATCAAGTTGAACGTGCAGCCGAAGCAGGGCGACGGCAACGCGGAGGCGACCGCGATCGACCATATGGGCCGTTGGCAACCCAAAGGTTCGTGGATATCGGTGCAGGTTGCGACGGGGGATGGCCTTTCCAGAGCCGTGCGTTGCGACCCCACAAACGTTTGCTCGGATCCATTCCCGGACTTGCCCGCCGGTGATTTCGCCAGTGCCATCGACGTCGGCAACAAGGGGTACATGATCGGACTCAAGAGCGACCACCAAAGTATTGAAGGCTACTGGATTGGGATTGGGTGGGATGGGAGGGTCTTGCCCCTCGGCACGTTTGTCCCCCAAGCCTTGGCCAGCAATGGCAAGGTCGCAGGGGTGATCCGAAAGCAGGGTCTCGATGAACCCTACTTGTGGACCTTGGGACGTGGGGCGCGCCGCCTCCACATGCCTCCTGGCGCGATAGCCGTTACGTTTCATGCGTCCACCAAGATCGGAGGCCGGGTAGGCTCTGCGCTGACGACAGACGGAAGGTCCGAGGCGTTCGTCAGTTGGGGTCACCCCACACGGGGATACTCAAAACTTATCGGAACGCTGGGCGGCCCCAATTCAGTCGCCACCGCTGTCAACACCGTGGACTACCAACACCCGGGACACATCGTCGGCTGCTCGGACACGGCCAATGAGGGTGAACGCCGGCCATTCGTCTGGGATGGGACGAGCATGACACCTTTGCCGACGTTCGGCGATGGCCCGGCATGTGCAAGCGGAATTAACGACAAGGGGATCATCGTGGGGAACGGTCAGAAGTCTGGTCAGCGCTGGCCTCAGACGCCGTTCTTCTATCACCGAGGGATGATGTACGACATCAACGACCTACTGCAGGAGTCGGATCGCTCGTTTCACATCTTGAAGGTCTCAGGTGTCACCAGCCAGAACGAAATTGCCGCCACGGCGATCTCAGACACCAGCCTCTTCACCATTGCCGTCCTCCTGCAGCCCATCAAGCCTCGTTGAAGCAACATGGGAAGAGAGCACGACGCGTCGAGAGGGCGCCTTCGGAAACCGGACTGACCCCTGGAGAAGACATGAACGGCAAAGCCTCTGTATCGCATGGGTTGGTGTTGCTGGCTTCGCTTGCCAATTGCTCGGCACTCGCCGCCCCCAGTGCCGAGGAGGATTTGCCTTTGCGGTACTTCGACGCGAACGGAAAGTTCGTCGGCCGTGTGTACGGGGGACAGATCCCGCATGCGGTGCTGAGGATCGGAAGCGACCTTGTCGCAGTTCCAGTGGGACACAAATCAGGCTTCCGATTTGAAGAGTGGTTGTATTACGGAACCATCGATTGCACTGGCACAGCCTTCGCTCGCGCCCGAGATGTATACGGCATCCGGCAAGGCGCAGTCGTAAGCCTGCCGGGTGACCGCGTAGGGCTGTTTCTCGCTATGAACGGCGAGCGCTTGAATTTGGCGCGCGGGAGCCGGCAAGACCCGAATCGACTCCAGAAATGCAAACAACTGCAGCCGGGCAAAGTGCTGCGCCTAGAGGACACGCCAATCGACATCACCGGGCAATTCCAGGGGCCGTTCTCGATCATGTAGTTGGGCAAGGCCTGGCGGCCTGCGCACTTCGACCACCAGTTGCTGGCCGCGCCCGTGCTCGAACGCTGCGAGGGCTGCCACAGCGCGCCGGCCGACCGGCTGCACCGCCAGATCCGCGGCACCTGCCAGTCCTGTCACCAGACCAGCGCCTGGAAGCCGGCGACGTTCGATCACGCCAGGCACTTCGTCCTCGACAGCGACCACGACGCGTCCTGCGAGACCTGCCACGTGAACAAC